>JBBTHA010000032.1:0-37437 GCA_038060535.1 Elusimicrobiota bacterium
TGGCCGTCGTCGCGGCCGGGGCGTTGGCCCGCGCCCAAGAACCGGCGCCTTCCGCCGCGCCGCGGCCCGTCCTGGGGTCGAGAGTTCTCAACGGCCTGGGTTGGGTGAGGTTTTTCGGTTCGGGGTCGCTGAACTGGCGCAATGTCGGCCCGCGGGAGCCCGGTTTCGAAACCCAAATCCAGAACCAGGCTTACATTTCCGATATGTATTTCGGGGGAGAAGGTCCGGTGATCGACGACGTTCCCCTGCGCCTGGAATGGAATCTTCCGACCGCCGGGAAAGGGGCTTTGCGTCTCAGTCAGGCCTACGTGGAATACAACCGCATTCGCCGCATCAAGTTCCAGCTGGGAAAATTCATGGTCCCCTTCGGGCGCTACAACGAGTTGTATCGCTCCGATCAATACCTGGCCGTGACCCGGCCGCTGCTCTACGCGTCTCCGGACAGCCTTGATCTCGTCGTCCGTCCTAATTCGCCGCGTCCTCCCCTCAGCTACGGCTACAGCGACATCGGACTTCGTTGGAGCTGGTATCCGGTGCGCGTGCATCCTCTGGTCCCGGTCGAGACCACGCTTTTCGTCGTCAACGGCATCGGCGAGTCCACCAATCGCTTGCGGACATTCCCCAATCCCTCGAACCTCGGCATTCCGGGTCCGTCCACCAACGGAGTGTCTCCCGACTTCGGACATGAAAACAATAATTTGGCCGACAATAACAACGCGAAGTCGGTCGGCGGGCGAATCGTTTTCGCCTTGGGGGACTTGCGCCTGCCGTGGCCCTTTCCCGAAAGCGCGGCGGATTTGACCGGCACTCATTTGGGCCTGTCCGGGATGGGGGGGCAGTATGATTTGGAGGGTTACCTGACCTACCAAATGTGGAGCGCGGACTGGGCGTTCGACTATAAAGGCGTCAGCTTATCGGGAGAGGCGATGTACAGCTCCAATCAATTCTTGACGCCGTTGCTGCTGTCCACCTCGACGGCGGGATCCCCTCAGCTCGAATCTCCGACGATCCAGACGCGGCAGCTCGAAAACATCTACGGCTATTTCGTGCAGGCAGCTTTTCCCCTGATGCGCCGTCCCCCCTACGGCGAGCGCCTCAGCGCGATCCTGGTTTTCAACGAGTTGCACCGCCGCGGCCCGATTCTAGATTTCCTCCTCAACTACAACGACGGGTCCCGGACTTTCGAGTCCATGACCGCCTATCGCAGCGCCGCGCCCTACGTGACTCGGCGCATCCGTAAATTGACTTCGGCGCTGCACTGGCAGCTCTCTCGGAATTTCTCGGCCAAATTCGAATATTCTTATTGGGTGATGGGCAAGTCGACCATTCGAAGTCCGACCTCTTTGGGCGTTAACGACATCTACCAAGGGGCTTTCTCCTTGGTGATGGGCTTCTGATGTGGGCCGTGGTGCTGTGGGGCGCGTTCGCCGCCTGCGCGGGAGCGGCGAGCGGCGAGCCGCAGTCCGGAGATTTCATAACGGAGGTCGTCGAAACCCGCGCCCGCGAGGATCGGACCGAATACCTGCTCCGTTTTCCGTCTCCGCGCAAAAGCCCTTGGGCGGCCAACGATACGGTGTGGGCTCATTTGTCCGTGCCGCGCGCGCGGGGGGCCGGCCGCGCTCCCGCGGTCTTGGTGCTGCCGGTGATGGCCGCGCCGAATGTTTGGATCGAGTCTCGCTTCGTCGACCGGTTCGTGCGCGACGGGTTCGTCACCATGTGGCTGGAAATGCCCACGCAATTCCATCGCCGCCCGCATCCGTCGATTCCCAGCGGGCAGGTTTTTCTAGCGCGCACGCCCAAGACGTTGGCGCGGAACTTCCGTCAATCCGTGGCGGACGCGCGGCGCGCGCTGGGCGTGCTGGCGGCTCGCCCGGAGGTCGATGGAGGGCGCATGGCCCTCTTTGGGATCAGCTTGGGCGCCATCGTCGCTTCGGCGACATGGTCGGTGGACGAGCGCCCGCGCGCCGGAGTTTTTCTGCTGGGGGGAGCCGATTTTCCAAGCCTCGTTCTCAACGGGTCCCTCAGCGGCCCTTTCGCCCGGAAGATGGGTCTGGAGCCTGATGATTTGGCTCGGGCCTGGAGGGGCCTAGACCCCTTGGAGCATAAGTCCGAGAATAAGGGCAAGAAAGCCCTGCTGGTCAACGCGCGCTCGGACACGGTCATTCCCCGCGCCAATGCCCTCTTCCTTAAAGAGGCGTTTCCCGACTCGAGTCAGATCTGGCTGCCCCTGGGCCATTACAGCGCGATCGTGCACGTGCTTTGGCTCCCCCGTTGGGTGTCCTGGCGCTTGGCGAGGGCTCTCAACGAGAGGTAAAAATTCGATAAAAAATGTCGAGATGTCTTGACACTTCCGGCGGGCTGGTTTACACTGTTTCCGACGCCCTTGGAGGTTTCGATATGAGTTTGTCAAAAGGTCTTTCCGTGATTCTCGCGTTTGCCGCGACAGCCGGCGCGTTGTCTTTGACGGGCTGCGGCAGTTGTGCGCCGGAGACGGAGAAAATGGCGCCGGTGGTGACATGCGGGCCGGGGACCACCCCACAGGGCAATCAATGCGTGGGCACGGTTCCGCAACGATAGGGGGCGCTATGAATAATTTAAAGCTGACGCTGATGCGGTTGTCCGTCGTGCTGCTGGGGCTGGGAATGCTGGCCGTGGCCGGCTGCGACAGTTGCAGGCCGAACGATCCGCTCGCGAATGTCCCCACCCGAAACAGCTACACCTGCGGACCGGGCAGCCATCTTGAAGGCACCCAATGCGTCGGGGACGCCGTCCGCCAGGCGCAGCCCGTGCCAGCCAGGGAGACCACTCCGCTTCAGCGGTGAATTCCTAGCGGCGCTGGTCTTGTAGGGCCTTCTGGACGTCGGGAGACTTCATGATGTCCGAGAGGATCTGGTTTTGATCCGGAGCCTTGGACGTCTGACCCCCGAGCAGCGCCGAGAGGCTTGAGGGAAGGCCCATGCTCTTGGCGACCGTGGAGGCGAGGTCCTTGGCGACGGAGTCGTTTTGAAAGACTTGGCCGGCGGCGCCGAGAAAATCCGCCGGCGCCTGCTTGAAGCCTTCGATGATGTAGGCGTGCACTCCGGGGTCGCGGGAGTATTTTTTCAGCAGCCGTCCGAAATTCTCGGATTTGGCCGCTCCGTAGACGAACTTGAGCGGGTCGCGATCGCGCCAGTACTGGTCGCGCAGCGCGCGCAAATCGGGCGCGGCGACCCAGTCCTTGCCGAATTGGGTGATGGAGGGGTAGCGCGCTTCCATGCGCCGGCTGTAGGCGGTGACGAGCCGCTCGTTTTTGATCGCGGCTTCTTTCAAACTGAGCGAGGCGTTTGTTTTCGCGGTCGCGGCGGTCGCCGCAGCCGGGGCGCTCGGACCCTGCCCTGGAACGGCGACTCTCAAGCCCGGTTCTGATTTCAGCATGCCCAATCCCGATGCCGGCGCAGCGACAGCCGCCGCGCCTGATCCAAGGCGTCGGCCGGTTTCAGGCGTCGCCGCGATATCGAAGCCGGAGGAATAGAGGCGGCTTGCCTCGCGGTTGGACAATAGGTGCCAGCCTAGGACCGCGACGGCCGAGCCGCCGAGGGCGAGCGCGACGAGGAGCGCGCCGAGCCGGCTGGTGCGAGGTTCGGTTTCCGGTGTCATCGTCAAAAGTATGGCTCAGTACCGGTACGCTGTCAAGGATTAAGAGACTCAAATTTGTAACGCATATTCATTATAATTTGCGCGGTGACGAGAAGCCTTTTCGCGTTCCTGCTTGCCTTTCCGGCGTGTCCCTCGCCCGCCGGCGCGGTCGCGTTCAACGACGTGGCGCCGGGTGCGCGGGCCATGGGCATGGGTTACGCGTTTTCGGCCATCGCAGACGACGTGTACGGGATGTTCTACAACCCGGCCGGAGGCGCCAATACGCCCTATATTCAGGCCGGGGGCACGCTGGGACGTCTTCAGTCTCCCCGGGGTTCGTTGTATTTCGCTTCCGGGGCGTATTTACGGCCGTACGAGCCGATCAACACGGCCACGATAGGAGCGGCTTATTTCCTGGAGCGCCAAAAAGACGGCGGCGACATCGACGCCTTGGTGGTCAATTACGGCCAGGAGCTCAGGGTCCGCGACATACCGCTGTCCAAGCCGCTGAAAGTCGGCATGAACGCCAAGATCATCAATTCGGATTCCGGCTCGGGAGGCAAGTTTGGACTCGGCGTCGACGCGGGCGTGATCGTGCGTTCGAACATGGGGCTGTCCGGCGGAATCGTCATCAGCGACCTCGTGACTTCCCTGGCCTACCCGCGTCCGGCCATCACGCTGGCCAGCGCCTACACCTGGCAGCGCCGCTTGACGCTGGCGGGAGATTTCCGAGTTCGAGGCGGCTTGGCGGAGTTCTATCCCGGCCTCGAGGCGTCGTTTCACCAGAATCTCTTGCGGGTTAGGGCCGGAAAAGGCTTGAGTCTCGATGGGATTGCGACAATGAATTTCGGCCTCGGCCTGAATTTTTCTCCCATGATCCTTGACGTGGCGATGGCTCTTCCCACCGGCGGGATCAATCGGCAAGGGGGCGGTTACCAGGGAACGTTCAGCTATCGGTTCGGAGCGCCGTCTTTTACCGGGCAATTCGTGGGACAGGCGGCCGCGCAGGCGCAGGAACTGCGCTCCGACCTCTCGGAGCTTGAAGAAAAGAAGAAAACCCTTTCCCAGCAAACCGCGATCTCCGAGAGCAACAAGGCGGTGATCGAAAACGAGCTGCGGGCCCTCTCCCATCGCATCCGAGAGGCGCAGGACGCGTACCGCGCCTTGCTCAAGCGCAACGACGAACTCGAGTATCGCGCCGCCGAGAAAACGGCGACGATGGCGCCTGCGCCAAAGGCCCCGCCGCCGCCCAAAGTTCGTCCCCCGGCTCCGCCTCCGCCGCCGTCGTGGCCTAAGCGGCATGTCGTTAAAACCGGCGACACGTTGCGCGGCGCGGCCAAGGAATACTACGGAGATCCTAATCTGTGGGAAAAGATTTACGATGCCAACCGCGACAAGGTCGATCGCGGCCTGCCCATGGAAGGAGCGGTCTTGGTCATCCCCGCCCCGAATTGACTATGGCCGATATCGGATTATTGGCGTCAGAGTTCGAGGACCGGGAGTTGCTGTGCGGTTTGTTGGCAGAGATGGGGCACTTGACCCGGGGTTCCTCCGGATTCGAGGAGGTCCTTGAGTTCGCGCGCGAGAGAAAGCCCCGGGCTTTTGTGATCGTTGACGGCGGCGGAGTCGACGCGGAGATCATGCTGCGGGAGCTGCTGCGAGCTTTCCCGCTGCTTGCCGTGGTCGTCGCGCTCAAGGTTCGCGATGCCGGTCGCGCGGTCGCCCTCATGCGCGTGGGAGCCGCCGAAGTCGTGGCTCCTCCTTGGACCAGGGAAGAGCTTCAGGCGTCGGTTTCGAAAAGCCTGCGCTTCCAAGGGACGGTGATCTCGCCGGCGCGAGTCGCGCCGCTGCGTCGCTCCCCGCTGTGGTACACCCTCGCCGCGGGTCTGTTTTTTGCCCTGGGCCTGGGGGCGGCATCGATCAAGCGCGCGCAGCGGGAACGCATCGCCGCCCAAGCGCGGACCGACCGGTGGGATCTGCCCATCCGCCATCCCGCCGGGCTTACGTTCGATGGGCAATCGTTGTGGGTCGTGGAGTGGTTCACGCAATCGTTTTACGCCTTATCGACGGAGGACACGACGGTGAAAGTGGTGCGGCATTTGACGGCGGAGACGCCGGTGGCCGCCGTCTTTACGGGGGAGTCGATGTGGACCGTTTCAGCCGACGGAACCGTGATGCGGCGCATGCGCGACGACGCTCTCACGCCCTTGGCCCGCTATCCGTCGGTCGCTCCAAACTCGGCGGGAGTGGCCTTCGACGGCCTCTATCTTTGGACCCTCGACGCTCGCGCGAAAGTCCTGCGCAAGCATCTGCTCGACAGCCAGCTCAGCGTGCTGGCGACGTACGAATGGAGGGGCGTCAAAGCCGCGGGGCTGGTCTTCGATGGGTCGACGCTGTGGACTCTGGATGCCGCCGAGCGGCGCTTGATCAGGCACAACCTGGAACGCCCCGATGAGACCGTCGATTCCATGTCCTTGCCGGAGTACGCCTCCGGCCAATATGCTCCGACCGGCGCGGCCTGGGATGGGATGCGTTTCTGGACGGTCGGCGAGGATAAGGACGCAAAAGCGCCCGCGCGCCTTTTGCGCCATACCCAAAAGTCGAAATGAAAAGCGCCCCCTTTTTTCTCGCGGCGTTGCTGCGTTTTCCCGGCGGCGCGGCGCGCCAGGACGCCTGGGGACGACTGACCGTGCTCACCGCGGGCGGGGCGCGCTTGTCCACCGGGGCGGTGTTGGCCAAGGGCGAGGGCGTGTCCCTTCATTTCGAGCTGGCGGGAGAACGTCTGCGCATGGCCGCCCGGGTCGTTCACGTCGATATCGACGACGACGGCCACCGCCTCGCGGAGCTCCGCTGGACGGACATGGTCGAGAGGCGTGATTTGGCCCGCGTCCTCATCGATGTTCTCTCCCGCTCCTGATCGGCGGCCGGGGGGCCGCGCGCCGATCGCGGCGTTGAAGAAGGTTCGGTGAAATGCTAGCTTACGGCCATGTCCAACTCGGCGATTCTCCGACGGACGCCGCTGCACGAGTCGCATAAGGCTTTAGGCGGCAAGCTCGTCGACTTTCACGGCTGGGAGCTTCCGGTCCAGTACGAGTCGATCATAAGGGAGCACGAGGCCACCCGGCATCGCTGCGGCCTTTTCGACGTCTCCCACATGGGGCAGATTTTCGTGACGGGCCCCGGCAGTCTGGATTTTCTACAGAAAATCAACGCCAACGATATTTCCCGGATCGGTCCTGGCCAGGCGATTTATTCGCACGTGCTCAATGATCAGGGGGGCGTGGTCGACGACGTGATCGTCTCCTGCCTGGCCAAGGACCGCTACCTGGCGGTGGTCAACGCGGCGACGGTCGAGTCCGACCTCGCGTGGTTTCAAATGCATGCCCGGGGGTTCAATGTTCGGCTCGACAATCGTTCCGATCATTTCGGCATGATCGCCGTGCAGGGCCCCAGGGCCGGAGAAATCGTCGGTCTCATTTCTCCCCAAGCGGCGGGACTGGCGCGGTTTGGCGCCGTGGAGTTGGATGTTTATGGCCAGTCAGCGGTGATCACTCGCACCGGCTACACCGGCGAGGACGGATTCGAGTTCATCGTGCCCGAGGAAATCCTCATCAGGGTGTGGGAGGATGTGTTGGCTCAGGGACGATCCTTTGGCGCCGCGCCGTGCGGTTTGGGCGCGCGCGACGTTCTGCGCCTAGAGGCTGGGTATTTGCTTTACGGCCAAGACGTCGACCAGGACCACAGCACTTTTGAAGCCAATTACTCCTGGGTCGTCAAGCTCGACAAGGGCGATTTTATCGGCAAAGAGGCTTTGCAGAAGCAAAAGGCCGCGGGCATCACGCGTCGGCTGACGGGAGTGAGATTGCTGGAGCGGGGGGTGCCCCGCGCGGGGGCCGCGGTGTTTATCGATGGCCGGCAGGCGGGAACGCTGTGTTCGGCGACGTTTTCCCCGAGTCTTCAAGCCGGGATCGGGGTGGGATACCTCGATCGCCCCGCTCTCAAGGCGGGAACCCGGTGCGGGGTGCGGCTTCATGGCCGGGAAGTCCCCGCCGAGATCGTCGCCATCCCGTTTTACGCGTCGCCGCATCTCAAAAAGGGAGTTCGACATGCTTGATCCTAAGACACTGAAGTTCATGAAGTCGCACGAGTGGTTGGAGTTGGCCGGGGACGCGGGCACGGTGGGTATCTCACATCACGCGCAAAAGGAGATCACCGACGTGGTCTTCGTCGAACCTCCCAAAGTCGGCCGCAAGGTCAAACAAGGCGAGGCCTGCTGCGTCGTGGAGTCGGTCAAAGCGGCTTTTGACATCTATGCCCCCGTGTCCGGCGAGATCACCGCGGCCAACGCGGACGTTGTCAAGGACCCGGCCCTGGTCAATCGCGAGTCGTACGGCCGGGGCTGGCTGTTCAAGCTGAAGGCGTCGGCGCCGGCCGAGGCGGGCAAACTCATGAACCACGCGGCCTACGAACAGTTTCTTCTGTCCGAGGCCGCGCATGGAAGCCATTAAGCGGCGCCCCGCCGTCGCGTCGGCGTCCGTCGACGACTTCGCGCGCCGTCACATCGGTTTGGGCCAAGCCGAGCGGCACGCGATGCTCGCCGAGCTCGGGCGAGCGAGCCTGGACTCGTTGGTCGACGCGGTCGTTCCCGCCTCGATACGCCTCAATAAAGCTCTGGCGCTGCCCGCCGCCGTTTCCGAGTTCGAGGCTTTGCGCGAGCTCAGGAGCCTCGCGTCCAAAAATCAAATGTGGCGGTCGTATTTGGGACAGGGCTACTCCGACTGCGTCACTCCTGCGCTCATTCAGCGCGAGGTGTTGGAAAACGCCGGGTGGTACACGGCCTACACGCCCTACCAGCCCGAAATCGCGCAGGGACGTCTTGAAGCCTTGCTGAATTTTCAAACGATGGTCATCGATTTGACCGGTTTGCCCGTGGCCAACGCGTCTTTGCTCGACGAGGCGACGGCGGCCGCGGAAGCCATGGCGATGTGCCTGCATGCGGCCGAGGATCCCGCCGGCCGATATTTCTTCGTTTCGTCGCAGTGTCATCCCCAGACGATCGAGGTCGTCAAGACCCGGGCGCGGCCTCTGGGCGTTTCCGTCTTGGTCGCAGACCCCGCGACGATCGCGGGCAAGCCGCTGCTCGGCGCGTTGGTTCAGTACCCCGACACTCGGGGCGCGGTGAAGGACTGGTCGCGTTTTGCCGAAGCCGTTCACTGCGCGGGGGGGCTTTTGGTCGTCGCGGCGGATCTCCTGGCGCTGACGTTGTTCAAGGCGCCGGGAGAATTCGGAGCGGACATCGCCGTCGGCTCGACCCAGCGTTTCGGGGTGCCCATGGGATTTGGAGGACCTCATGCGGCTTATTTGGCCGTCAAGGAATCGCTGCAGCGCCGCATTCCCGGGAGAATCGTCGGCGTTTCCAAGGACGCGCACGGGGCGCCCGCCCTGCGCCTGGCTTTGCAGACCCGGGAGCAGCACATCCGCCGGGAAAAAGCGACGAGCAACGTGTGCACGGCTCAGGTCCTGCTGGCCGTGATCGCCGGGATGTACGCCGTCTACCACGGTCCGCAGGGGCTGACGGGCATCGCACTGCGCGTGAGGGCTTTGGCGCTGGCCTTGCGCGCGGGCCTCAAGGGTCTGGGTTACGAGACGGGGTCCGACGTCCTCTTTGATACGGTGCTCGTCGCGGGATCCGCGTCGCGGATCGCCGATGCTGTGTCGGCCGCTAAAGCCAAGAAGATGAATCTGCGCTCGATCGATAAGACCACGCTTTCGATCTCTCTTGATGAGACGACCACGGAGTCCGACCTCAAGGATTTGTTGTCCATTTTCGGCGGCGCGGCCGCGGAATTCGATGTCGAGGAGCCGATTCCCGCGGAGCTCAAGAGGACCTCGCGGTTCTTGACGCATCGTGTGTTCTCCGATTACCGCAGCGAGACGGACATGCTGCGTTATGTGCGCTCTCTCGAGGGGAAGGATTTGTCCTTGGTCCACTCGATGATCCCCCTGGGGTCTTGCACCATGAAGCTGAACGCGGCGTCCGAGATGATGCCGGTGACCTGGCCCGAGTTTGGGCGTATCCACCCGTTCGCGCCCGCCGACCAGGTCCAGGGCTACAAGGAGATGACGAACCAGCTCGAGGCCTGGCTGGCCGAGATCACGGGTTTTGCCGCGGTCAGCCTGCAGCCCAACGCGGGCTCCCAGGGCGAGTACGCCGGCTTGCTCGCCATTCGCGCCGCGTTGGACGCCCGCGGCCAGTCCCGACGCAACGTCTGCTTGATTCCCGTTTCCGCCCACGGCACCAATCCGGCGTCGGCGGCGATGGTCGGCATGACGATCGTGACGGTCGCCTGCCTCGCGGACGGCGATATCGACTTGAACGATCTGAAGGAAAAGGCGAGCAGGCACGCTGCGGATCTGGCGGCTTTGATGGTGACCTATCCTTCGACCCACGGCGTCTTCGAAGAGGGAATCAAGGAACTCTGCGACATCGTCCATCGCCACGGCGGCTTCGTGTACATGGACGGGGCCAACATGAACGCTCAGGTGGGCCTGTGCCGGCCCGCGGACGTGGGCGCGGACGTGTGCCATTTGAATCTCCACAAGACCTTTTGCATCCCCCACGGGGGCGGCGGCCCCGGCATGGGTCCCATCGGCGTCACCCAGGAGCTGGCGGCGTTTCTTCCGGGTTCGCCGGAAGTTCCCGCGGTGTCGGCGGCGCCGTGGGGGTCGGCTTCGATTCTGCCGATTTCTTGGATGTATGTGCGCATGATGGGTCCCGACGGCCTGACGGCGGCGACGAAAAACGCCATCTTGAACGCGAATTACATCGCCAAGAAGCTCGAGAAGCACTATCCGGTGCTGTTTAAAGGCAAGAGCGGATTGGTGGCCCACGAGTGCATCGTCGATCCCCGAGGGTTCAAGGCGGCCACGGAGATTTCGGTCGACGACATCGCCAAGCGTTTGATGGACTACGGTTTCCACGCTCCCACGGTCTCATTCCCCATCGTCGGGACGTTGATGATCGAACCCACCGAGTCCGAGTCCAAGGACGAACTTGATCGCTTTTGCGCCGCCATGATTTCCATCCGGGAGGAGGTGCGCAAGATTGAGCGGGGCGAATGGCCCAAAACCGACAACCCCCTCAAGAACGCGCCGCACACCGCGCGGGCCGTCAGCGCCGAGGCCTGGGGTCATCCCTACGGACGGCAGATGGCGGCTTATCCCGCGGCCTGGCTGCGCGAGCGAAAGTTCTGGCCGCCGGTCGGCCGCGTGGACGGAGCCTATGGCGACCGCAACTTTTTCTGCTCGTGTTCGGCCCTGAGCTGACGGATCGGCGTCTGGACGCTGCCGGACATATGGCTTTGGATGAAGCCGTGCTTGAGGCCTCGCCGCCGCAGGCGCTGATCCTGCGCCTCTATGAGTGGGCCGCTCCGGCCTGCACGTTCGGCTACTCCCAAGCCTTCCAGAGCGCCCGCTCGGCCTGCGACGAGCGCGGCTGGAAGGATGTCGCTCCGGTTCGCCGAGCGACGGGCGGAGGCGTCGTGTTCCACGACGGAGACGTCACGTTCAGTTTGGTGTTTCCGTGGAACAAGACATGCGCGCCCGAGACGATTTACAAGAACATTCACCGCGGCATCCATTTGGCGTTGAAGGCGGCGGGAATCGCCAGCGGACTCTGGACCTCGACGCAACGAGAGGAGGGGGTCCGGCTTCACTGCTTTTCCCTGCCGGAAAAAATGGACGTGATCGGCTCGGACGGGAAGAAAATCTTGGGCGGAGCCTTGCGCAAGAAAGGGATAAAAGGCTTGTATCAGGGCTCGCTGCGCGCCGGAGTGTCCGGCGAGATCGTGAGGGAAGGAGTCGAGAGGGAGTTCGGCAGGCCGAGTCTCGACCTTCTTGCGGACTGGCTCGAGGCGGGGCGCGTTCTCGAGGATCGCTACCGCTCGTCGCGATGGAATCGGAGGAGATAGGCATGAAGACTTTCGTGCTGTGCAAGCTCGTGCCGGGCAAGGAGCAGGCCGCCGTTCGCGCGATTCGCTCGATCGCCGGAGTGACCGAGGTGTATATGGTGTTCGGCGGCTGGGACATGATTCTTGCGGCCGAGGCCGACACGGTCGATAAGCTGTCCAATCTGATCGTCAGCCGCATCCGCGCGGTCGAGGGCGTTTCCGCCACCGAGACGCTGGTCACGACGAACCTCTGAAGAAAATTCCGGCGACGCGGGACTTGGTCTTGGTCGCGGCGGCAGCGCTATTGCCCGGTCTGGTCTTGTGGGGGAAGGCATGGCAGACCGACGAGCCATTCTTTCTCGCCATCGCGGGGCGCATTCTCGAAGCGCCGGGCGATCCTCTCGGCTTTTCGTTCAATTGGTACGGGCGTTCGCAGCCGATGGCGGAGATCAACAACACGCCGCCCCTGTTCCTTTATCTGCTGGCGGGGGTCCTGAAGCTGACCGGAGGCGGCGAGTGGGCGACCCGGGCGCTTTTTTTTCCTTTCGACGCGGCGGCGGCGTGGGGGATTTTGGGCGTGGCCTCCTATTATCTCAAGCGTCCCCTATGGCCGACGCTGGCCGTGGTCCTTGGCCCGGCCTGGATGATCAACCTCAATCACGCGATGCCCGAGCGCGTCATGGCGGGTCTGGCCTTCTGCAGCCTTTACGCTTTGGTCGTCGGAGTGGAGGAGCGCGATGGGCGCGCGTACTGGGGCGCGGCCGCCTTGGCCGCGCTCGCGATCTTGTCCAAGATCAACGCGGTGTTTCTTCTGGGACCTGGATTGGCCTGGGCCTACTCGAGAGGCGTTCCGGCTCGACGCGTCGCCTGGTGGGGCGCGGCGGCCTTGTCGGGACTTGCGGCGGGCTCGGCCTGGAGCGCGTGGGCCGGCGGAGGAGCGGGCGGGGCGGTCGTGAGCGCCACTCAGGACGCCGCGAGACTGTTGTCTTTTGCCTCCTCGCATCGCGCGCGCGCCATGATGGCTTTTGTGGGAGGCTTGTCGCCCTGGATGGCGGCTGCCGCGTGGGCCCTGCGCCCCGACCGCCGGGGGGCCTGGGTGGCGGGGGCGTTGAGCGCGGCGCTTTTTGCGCCAGGGTTCGATCTGGTTGCGGGAGTCTCGGCGGCGGATCGGCTGGCGGGTGCGGTCATGGCCGCCGGGGCCGTGATCGTCGTTCTTTCGTTGCTGCGGGGTGGTCGCACGGGCGGACGTCCCTTGTGGCTTGCGTGGATCGGCGCGGTTGTCGTTCTTCAGTGGTTGTATTGGTCCGTGCTCGCCAGGTTTATCTTGTTTCTTCTGCCGCCGTTGGCATTTTGGGCGGCGGAGCGTCTGGAAGCCGACAGGCGCGGCGGCCGACTTTGGATCGCGGCTACGGCGTGCGGCGTCCTGCTCTCGGCCGCCTGCGCGAGGGTGGACTGGCTCCACGCGGAGTCGTCGCGCTCCGTGGTCGAGAACGTGGTCGTTCCCGCCGCCGTGTCGGGACGACGGGTGTGGTGCGCGGGACATTGGGGTCTGCAGGAGTATATGAGCCGCGCGGGAGCGCGCATGCTCGACGCTGATCGTGGAGGGTGGGACGAGGTCTCCTCCGGCGATCTCGTCGTCGTGCCGGGGGCCAATTCCAACGTTTTGCGTCCGTCGCGTCCGCGCCGGGCGGACACGAGGAGCTTCGCCGTTTCTTCCTCGATCCCGGTGCGCTTGGTCAGCGGGTGGACGGGGGAGGGGGGGTTTTATTCCTCGGCCATGGGATTTCTTCCCTGGTCGCTTTCCACCGAGCCCGTCGAGGTGATGACCGTCGTCTCGCCGAATTGATCGAGGGGCGCAAGGGCCTCGGGCTCGGAGTTTCTCAGGGTCGTGGCTTCTCCCAGATCATCGAGTTCCATCGACCACCAGCCCGAGGCCGCCATGCGGCCGATGATGCGCCGGGCGTTTCTTTCCACGTAAGGCCCGCGTTTGGCGGGATTCCAGCGTCGCGGGTTGGGAAGCACGACCGCCATGGCCACGGCTTCGTCAGGAGAGAGGTCCGCGCAGGACTTTTCGAAATACGAGCGGGCCGCGGCTTCGCAGCCGAAGATTCCCCTGCCCCACTCCACCGTGTTGAGGTACAGTTCCAAAATGCGGCGTTTGCCTAGATCCCGCTCCAGCCGGCCCGCGATGAGCATTTCCTTGGCCTTGCGCAGGGGATTTTTCGACGGCGACAGGTACAGATTGCGGGCCAGCTGCATGGTGATGGTGCTTCCTCCGGCGATGATCTTCCCGCTTTTCCGGTCTTTTTCCCAGGCGACGCGCAGGGCCTGCCAGTGCACCCCTTGGTGCCGCCAAAATTCGTCGTCCTCGGCCGTGATCACGGCGAGTTTGAGGTATTCGGACACGGCAGAGTCATCGACCCAAATCCAACGCAGGTTGAAGGGCTTTCCCTCCCGCCGCGCCTGGCGGCGGCGCAGATCGATGTAGGCCGTGCTGGAGGGGGGGCGCTTCTTGAGCGGCCGCACGTCCGGAAGCCAGAGCACCCAGGCCAGGGCGGCAAGACAACCGAGCAGGGCGACGCCGGCGGCGGCGCGCAAAAGTCGCGAGGCGGCCTGCTTCATTTCCGCCTCTTATGCTAGCATGAGTTTCAAGTTTCGACAAGGAGAACATCGAATGAAAATGATTATGATCCGAGCTTCAGCGGTCGTGGCGTTGTGCGTGATGAGCGCGCCCCTCAGGGCGGAGGACACCTCCGCCCCGGCTCCGGCCGTCTCGGTTCAGCCGGCTGAATCCGCGCCGGCTGACTTGGAAAAGAAGGCTCAGTACAGGGAGGAAAAGAGCCAGGAGCGCAAGGAGTTTCATAAGAACATGCGCTCGGCCCGCGGCGAGTTCAAGAAAGGCATGCACGAGGAGCGCGATGCGTTCCATCAAAAGATGGAAGACAACCGCAAAGCCTTCGAGGCCTCGGTCGCCGGGAAGTCGGAGGAGGAGCGCCGGGCCCTGATGAAGGAGTTTCATGAGAAGCAGAAACAGGAGCGGGAGTCCTTCCGGGACCAAAAAAAAGAGAAGGTGGAATCTTTCCACCAGGCGCAGAAGGAAAAGCGCGAAGCCTTCCGGCACGAGAAGCGCCAAGAGCGTCGCGAGATGCATGAGAGCAAACACGGCAAGAAGCACTGAACGAACGCCGCCCAAAAACAAGCGCCCCTTCCCAAGAAGGGGCGCTTTTCGTTAGGGCCGCGATCCGGCCGTCTCGGGGGTTGAACGCCTTCTCCGGTTTTGGCATCATCGCCCCATGGGTGCTCCCGGGGATAAGGACAATCTGGTCCTTATCATCGATGATGATGACGGCGTGCGCGAACTCTTGTTGTTTTTGGTGAGAAAAGAGGGGTATCGTGCCGATGCGGCCTATGACGGCGAGGACGGCCTCAAGAAAGCCGAGCGTCTAAGTCCCGACTTGATCATTCTGGATTTGATGCTGCCTCGCCACGGCGGGTTCGAATTGCTGAGGCAGCTTCAGGGCAGCGAACTTTCCAAGATCCCCATCATCGTCATCACCGGCCGCTACACCGATCGGGCGACCGCCGATATGATTTGCCAGGAGTCGAATGTCGTCGAGTTTTTAGAGAAGCCGATCAAGCAGAACGCCCTGGCCGCCACGCTGCGTCGCATTCTGGGCTCCGGCTCCCCGGCTCCGGAGTTTTCGTGAGTTCGGATTCCGGCGCGTCCTCGTCCAAGCTGGTGCTCCTTGTCGACGACGACGAGTCCTTGCTAGATTTGATGGAGCATGTCGTCAAGAAAGAGGGTTTTCGCACGGACCGCGCCTGCGACGGGCTCGAGGCTTTGCGCAAGGCCCAGGCTCTCGATCCGGATGCGATCGTGCTCGATTTTATGCTGCCCAGCATGGGCGGCTACGAGGTCCTGCGGGAGCTGCAGGCGCGGGGCTGCGGACACATTCCGATCGTCGTCGTGACCGGCCGCTACATGGACGATAAAGGCATCAGCTTGGTTTGTCAGGAACCCAACGTCAAGGAGTTCATGCCCAAGCCGGTTCGCCCGGTTTTGTTGTGCGGCGCCCTGCACCGGGTCTTGGGCACGCGCCCTCCGGGCGTGGGCGTGAAGCAATGAGCGCGCGCGGCGTGCTGCTGCGCGCGCTCATTCTGCTGTCTACGGTGTACGCCATGGCTCGGACGGATCTGTACTTTCGCGCCCGTTCGGCGTACTTGGAAGGTGAAAAGTGGATGGAGTGGAATCGGCGTCCCGAGATGAAAAAAGCCCACTTCGACGCTCAGTTGGCCGAGCGAGAGGCCGAATTGTCGACAGAGTTGAAGGAAGGCCGCTTGGACCGCGGGGCGTATGAGCGCAAAGCGGCGTTGGCCCGATTCGAGCGCGATCAAGCGGTGGCCGAGAGTTCCCTGAAATACGCCTTCGTTTGGTACCAAACCGCGGCGGAACTGTTCACCCCGCCGGAGAATCGCTGGACCGCGCTGGCTCGCGTCAAGATGACTCAAGCGCGAGAGCTCTGGAAACAAGAGCTGAGGGCGCAAAAAGTTCCCTACCAAGACTACATGCTGGAGTAGCGGGAGGCGCCCATGTTTCGGCTGCTCATCGCCATCGCCTTGTGTCCTTTGTCGGGGGCCTTGCTGTGGGTTTCGGCGAAGACGCTTGCGGGAGTCACGCTCTCATCCTCCAGCTCCTCCGCGTTTATCGCGGGCGTGGGCATAGTTTTTGCGTCATGGGTTATTCTGCGCTATTTGATCGTCGAACCGATTCGTCCGGTGGTCTGGATGGGGCGAATCGCGCGCTGGAGCTACGTGCTGGGTCATGAAATGACCCACGCTTTAGCGACGTGGGCGACCGGCGGCAGCGTGTACGCGATATCCGTCGGAGAAGAAGACGGGCACGTGGATTTGTCTCATTCGAATGCCTTCGTGGCGTTGGCGCCCTATTGCGTCCCTTTTTACGCGCTTTTCGTCGTCGTCGCCTATCGTCTTTTGTTGTGGATGAAGCCCGAGATCGGCGGCGAGGCCCTATTTCTTCTGTTGATGGGAGCGGCTTTGAGCGCCCATCTTCTCTTCACGTGGGACGCGCTGACCCAAGTGCGTCAGCCCGATTTGGACGCCGCCGGCGGGGTCGTGTTTTCTTGGGTCTGGATCGCCGCCGCCAACGCGCTGATGATCATGCTGGTGCTCAAGGGTTTATTTCCCGAATCGGTGTCTTTGCTTTTGAGGCTGCGCGAGGCAGTCATGCTGGCCGCGGGTTTCTGGTCGCGTGTCTGGCTGTGGAGCCGTCCGATGATGGAGTCGGCGTGGCGCCGGGCGCTGGCATGACCGAGCTCGGCAGGGAGTTCGGCAGGAAGGCGTTTCACATGCTCTCGCTGGCCTATCTGCTGATCTATGAGCTCGGCGGCTGGCCGCGAGGCGTCGTCTGGATGTCCGCTTGTCTGGCGGTCGTCGTGACCCTCGAGACGGCGCGCTTGAGAATGCCCGGGGTCGAACGGATGCTCCTCGGTTTTTTTAAAGGCATGATGCGCGAGACCGAGCGGCGGCATTTCAGCGGGGTGTTCCATACCTCGACGGGCTGCCTCTTGGCGATGCTGATCGCCGGCGGCGACGGGGCGATCGTGCGCGCGGCTATTTTTCAACTGGCGCTGGGAGACGCGGCCAGCGCGCTCGTGGGGAAGGCGTACGGCCGCACTCGAATCATGGGAGGCTCGAAGTCCCTCGAAGGGGCGGCGGCGGGGCTGGCCGTGGGGTTTGCGGCCGCGGCATCCGGCGGCCTGCCTCCCGGCGCGGCGCTGGTCGGGGCGGTGGCCGGCGTTCTTGTCGAGTTGCTCCCCACCACGGCCTGGTTCAACGACAACCTGTGGATTCCAACACTCGTGGCCGGAGTTTTGCGCGCGGTGGGAGCGCGATGAAGGGCCGGGTCGCCGTCGCCGCGCGGAGGGTCTCCGGTTTGTCCGGCGCGTCGCGCATGATCGTCGAGCACGCGCGGCGCCTGACCGCCCTGGGTTGGGATGTCCATGTCTTTTCGGAGAGTCTCGACAAGAAGGCCCTCCGGGAGGCGGGTGCCGTGGCGCACCGCGTGCCGGCATGGCCTTGGGGTTCGTGGTGGAAGCGTCGCGCATTCGCGTCGGCCGCAGGCCGCATGACGCAAGGCTTCGACCTTGTTCACGGGCACGGAGATCTTCTATCCCAGGATATCCTGAGTCTTCATAATTGCGTGCACGCGGCCCACGAAGCGGTTCACGCCACCCCCTTGCCCGACCGCGACGCGGTGGGGCGCATGCATGCGCTGCAATTATCGCGCCGCAGTTTCCGGGTTCTCGTGGCCAACTCCCGGCTGATGAAGGACGACCTGCGGCGCCGTTTCGGGGTGGCAGGAGAGAATATTTCCGTGATATACCCCGGCTTCGATCCCTGCCGCTTTAAGCCGGGAGATCGCGCGCGTCTGGGAACGCCGGCGCGAGAGGAGTTGGGGGTCTCCTCCGACGAGACACTGTTCGGCCTGGTCACCTCCGGCGATTTCGAGAAACGGGGCTTGAGCACGTTTTTGAGAGCGTTCGCCGCGGCGCACCGGGATTTTCCTCGCGCGCGGGCTTTGGTGGTGGGCAAGGAGTCGCGCTTGGGGCCGTATGAGTCGTTGGCCCGGGAGTTGGGGGTGCGCGAGCGCGTCGCTTTCCGGGAGCCGATCGTCGAGGTGGAGAGATACTACCACGCGCTCGACGCTTATGTGCACGCCGCGCCGTGGGAGGAGTTCGGGATGACCGTCCTCGAGGCGTTGGCGTGCGGCCTGCCCGTCATCACCTCCGGCAGGGTCGGCGCGGCGGAGTTGCTCGAGGGCGAGGCGCGGAGTTTTGTTTTGGGAGAGATGTCGACGGACGCTTTGGCCGGCGCCATGCTCGACATGCTCGGCGATCCGCGTCGACGCACGAGGCTGGGTGCCTTGGGCCCGCGGGCCGCCGAGCCCTGCGCGTGGGACCGGGGAGCGGCCACGCTGGCCTCTCTCTATGAGCGGCTCATAAAGAAGTAAAATCCTTCCTTATGCAGTCGATCGATGCCGCGAAAATGGTGCTGAGATTTCTTCTATCCGCGCTGCGCACTATTCTGCGGGGCTTCGGACTGACCTTCATCGTTTTAGTCGTTTTGTCGCTGGGAGTCATCGGCTACGCGCGGCATCGTTTCGGACCGGAGGAAGTGCGGCGTCTGGCCGTCGCCCAGCTTCAAGCCCTTCTGCAGAGGGAAGTCTCGATCAATCGGCTCATCTTGACCCCCCGCGGTTTGAAGATCAAGGGCCTGCGCGTCAAGAGCGGGCGCGCGACCGGGGACCTGCTGGTGTGCGACTCGGTGCTGCTGACGGTCAAGCTCAAGCCGCTCATGAAGCGGCGTTTGGAATTCGATACGCTTCGCCTGGACTCTCCGTCCATTTCGTTGACGCGGGCCGTCGAGGGCGACTGGGACTTGCTGGACATCTTCATGTCCACGTCGACGACATCGGGGGGGACTCTTCCGTTGGCGTTGGCTGCGGCCGAGACCGTCATTGTCGACGGGACGCTGCGTCTCGACGACCGCAAGATGGGACGAAAGATATCCTTCGACAAGTTTTCCCTGCGCGCCGAGGCGTTCGATTTGAACAGTCCTTTTCCGCTGTCGGTCTCCTTCGTGAATTCGATATCGATCGCCTCGCGCACGGTGGTGACCACCCTGTCCGCCCAGGGTTCCATAAATCTCGCGGGTCTGCGCTGGTCGAGCGCGACGGCCCATGCCGATCGCTTTTCGGCGGAAATCGACGGCGTTTCTTTGGGCGGCTCCGCGTCCGTATCGGATTATATCCATCCCCTCGTCGAGGTCGAAGCGTCCGTCTCGGCTTTTGGGGCCGATCTGTGGCCGAAGTGGATCGACAGGGACGCCTCCTTGTCCATGCCCGCGACGCGCGTCAGCGCGCGCGTGTCTTCTTCCGCGCCCAAGAAAATCGATGTCGAGCGTCTCAGCGTCGAGACGCCGGCCGGAACGGCCATGGCGGAAGGTTCATTCGACTTTTCCTCGGACACGCCCACGCTGCGGGCTTCGGCGTCGGCTCGCTCGGTGAGCCTGGACAAGGCGGTCGACTGGCATCCTTCCTGGGCGGCGCGAGGACTGCGCGGCCGGATGTCTTTTCGCGTCGCCGTGGAAGGGCGCTTGGGCGCCCTGCAAATCAAGGAGGCGGAGCTGTCGCTTCGGGATTTCGCGGCGACGTGGGCCCAACACAGCGTCGCGGGGATGGATCTCGACGCGATGGCCGCCGACGAGTTTTCCGTTCTCAGGGCCTCCGTGACCAAGGGGACGATCGTTGCATTTAACGATGAGTTCAAGGACTTGTCCGTGTCTCTGTCGGTGGCCAAACAGACGTTGACCGTGGAGAACCTGGGGCTGCTTTGGGGCCAGTCGCGCCTGCGCCTTCGCTGCCGAGTCGATCGCCTGTCGGCCCCCAAAGAGGTCTTGATATCTGGAAACATCGACAAGCTGGAGTGGGAGGACGCTCAGCGTCTGGTGAGATCCATCGTGGTGGCCTACTCGACGAGCTCCGCGGCGGCGCCTCGGGAGGAAAACGCGAGGCCTTGGGTGCGCACGTTCAAGTACGTCATTCCCCGGGGATTTCCGGATACGGCAGGTCATTTGCGGGTCGGCGAGGTGCGGCAGGCGAACTTTTGGTGCAAGGACCTGGACCTGCTCTGGTCCCTCAAAGGAGTGACGCCCGCCCTTGACAAGGTCGGGGGAGAGGCCCGCATGCGCTTTGGACCAGGCCGCGTGGCGGATATCCCGGCCGTGCAGGACGCCAATAAATTCCTGCGCGTCATTTTCCTGCCGTTCATTTACATGCATAAGATGAACAAGTTTTCAGTTTTCAGCACGGCCACGGCTTATCCCAAAACCCTTGACTTTAGCCGCATTGAAAGCGAGTATGCCTTGTCCAAAGGCGTGGCCGCGACCCGCTACTTCCATGTGGAGTCGGGAGAGTTGGCGGCTTTCGCGGAAGGCAAGGCCGATTTCGCGCGCGAAGAAGTCGACATGAACGTGCTGACCCGTCTGACCCACTACGACGGCGTCTTGCCGGAGTGGTGGGTGGATGAGGCGGGGCGACCGGCGATCGGATTTCGCGTTCTGGGAGATCTCAATAAGCCCGAACTCGAGCCCCGCTTTAAAAAGATTCCGGTCGACGAGATCGAGAGCAAATTGAAGGAAGGCCGCGCAGGCGGCAAGAAACGCTTCGAAGCGATCGAGAAGCTGCACACATTGTGAGGAGCTCGACCATGATACGAATAAACAAAATGGATGTACTGGGGTTGCTCCAAGAACATGGCGCGATTGTCAGCGGCCACTTTCGGCTGCCATCGGGCCTGCACACGCCCGTCTACCTCCAGACGGCGCTGGTGCTTCAGTATCCCCACGTCGCGCAAAAGGTCGCCAAGGCGGTCTCGGCCAAGTTCGCCTCCGCGGTCGACGTCGTGATTTCCACCGGGATGAGTTCCGTGGTTTTGGGACAGGAGATCGCGCGCGTCAAAAAATGCCGGGCGATTTTCACCGAGCGGGTGAACGGGGCGATGGCCTTTCGCCGAGACTTCAGGCTCGAGCGAGGCGAGCGGGCGATGATTGTCGTCGATGTCCTCACCACGGGCCGTTCGAACGCGGAGGTGATCGCCTTGGCTCAAGCCTACGGCGCGCGCGTGATCGGAGTGGGGGCGATGGTCGATCGCTCGTTGGCGGAACTGTGTCTTGGCGTGCCCGTCCGCAGCCTGATCGGCTACCCCTTGCAGGCGGCTCCGCCGCAATCGTGTCCCCAATGCAAGGCGGGCGTGCCGTTGTCGGCGGCCAAACGCGAGATCGAAGTGGGATCGGACGGGGAATGAGAACGGGGCAGGAAACGGCGCTGCGCACGCTCTTGCTGTGCCACGGCGTGTTGGTCGCCGGCCTGGCGCTTTCCTTCCCGTTCTTGACGCTCTATTTGCATGAGCGTCGCGGCCTTGAGATGAGCCGGGTGGGCTTGGCGATCAGCGCCGGGTTGATCGCCACCGCCGTCGGTCAGGCCATGGGCGGAGAACTCTCCGACGTCTGGGGCTGCAAGCGGGTCATGGCCGCGTCCCTCTGCGGGAGGGCGGTGATGACGTCCTTGATGGCCGCCGCGGTCGCGGGGTCATGGCCGGTGTCGGCCGTCATCGTCATGCACATCGCCGCAAGCTGGGTCGGGAACCTCTATGATCCCGCCGTGCGCTCATGGATCGCCTTCGAGCACCCCGCGCGCGGGCGCGTGCGGGCTTACGGGCTGCTGCGCGTGGCGGCCAACGCCGCCTGGGCCGTCGGCCCTGCGATCGGGGGCCTGATGGCGGGAAGCTCCTACGCGATGATGTTCGCGGCGACGGCCGTGATGTGCCTGATCTGCCTGGGCCTGTTGTTCGGTCTAGTTCCCTCGGCCCCGGCGGCCCGTTCCGGGGAACGGCTGCATTGGCATCAGACGCTGCTCGTGGCGCGCAACGATCGCTACCGGGAGCTGGCTCTCTTGGGCTTGGTTCTGGCCTGCGCAATGGGCCAGTTGGTCGCTCCTCTGTCCGTGCACGCGACTCGGCATGGGGGCCTTTCCGAGGTCCAATTGGGCCTTCTGTTCGCCCTCAACGGAGCGTTAGTGGTTTCCTGTCAGCAGGCGGCGGGACGAGTGATCTCTCGCTATCGCTTGACGACCGCATTGGCGGCGGGCTGCGCGTTCTACGCGGCGGGCTGGTCGTGGATCGGATTTTCTCGCGGCTGGTGGCCCTTGGCTGCGGGCATGGTGATCGTGACCTGTGGAGAGATGGTGGTCTCGCCGAGCCTGGCCGCGTTGGCCGCCAACCTCGCCCCGGAAAAATTGAGGGGCCGGTATCTTGGTTTTCAGGGCCTGTTGTTTCAGCTGGGCTCGGCCGCGGGGCCGCTGCTGGGGGGGGTCGGCCTCCAGTACATGGGGGGTCAATGGACGCCGGCGCCCTGGCTGGCGGCGGGCGTGCTGGCAGGCGCGGCAGGGTGGGGGTTCCGCCGCTTTGGAGAGGGGCTTTCACCCGTTGAGCAGGGACGCTTGTGTCCGGAGGTTCTATGATCGAACGCTACACCCGGCCCGCGATGGGCAAAATATGGTCCGACGAAAACCGCTTGCGCGCGATGATGCGCGTCGAAGAGGAACTGCTTCGGGCCATCGCCGATGAGAAAGAAATTCCCGGCTCCGAGCTCAAGGCTTTGAGGCGTTTGCTGGAGCGTTCGATGCTCGAGGCGTCGCGTCGAAAAGAGTCGACGGCCGGCCACGAAGTCATCGGCATGCTGTCGGCCGTGGCGGGAGAGCTCAAGAGCAAGGCTCCCAAAGTGGATCGTTATCTTCACTACGGCATGACGTCGTCCGACGTGCTCGACACCTCCATGGCCCTTCAACTGCGCGAGTCGGCCGACCTGCTGATCCTCGATTTGGAGTCGCTGTCCAAACGTTTGAAATCCCTGGCGCGCGCGCATGAGCGCACCTGGATGGTCGGCCGCACGCACGGAGTCCACGCCGAACCCATCACCTTCGGAGTCAAGGTCGCGGGCTGGCATGCGGAAGTCATGCGCTGCCAGCGCCGCATGCGCGCGGCGCGCGACGTCATCTCATACGGGAAGATTTCCGGGGCGGTGGGAGCGTTTTCCCAATTGGGGCCGGACGTGGAGGGAAAGGTTCTTGACGCCTTGGGCCTGCGTCCGGAGCCGGTGTCCACCCAGGTCGTTCCCCGCGATCGCTACGCGGAGTACTTTCACGCGCTGGTGCTCTGCGCCTGCATGGTCGAGCGCATCGCCCTGGAAATACGCCATCTTCAGAAAACCGAGACCCTGGAGCTTGAGGAGCCGTTTTCCCAGGAGCAGAAGGGATCGTCGGCGATGCCGCACAAGCGCAACCCGGTCTTATGCGAGAACTTGTGCGGCCTGGCTCGCCTGATCCGTTCCTACGAGTCTGCGGTGCTCGAGAATTGCGCTTTGTGGCACGAGCGGGATATCTCCCACTCCTCCAATGAGAGGGTGATCATGCCCGACGCGCATATCGCGCTGGACTTCATGCTGCATCGCCTGGGTGTTGTGCTCGACGGCCTGCAAGTGCGTCCAGAGCGCATGCGGCTCAACCTCGAGAGCATGAACGGCCTCGTCTTTTCGCAGAAGGTTCTTTTGCGCCTGATCGATTCCGGGTTGGGGCGATTGGCGGCCTACGATCTGGTTCAACGCGCGGCGATGAAAACCTGGAAGGATCATCGCCCGCTGCGGGAATACCTGGCCGCGGATCCCGACGTCTCGAGGCGCCTGTCCGCCAAGGAGCTCGACGCCTGCTTCTCCCTGGAGCCTTACGGGGTTTCGGCCAGAGACATTCTCAAAAGAGGAGGCTGCTTGTGATCAGGGACACTGACGTCGTCGCCGGCGAAAAGATCGTGCGCATCGTCCTCAACGCGACCCGAGAAAAACGAGCGTTGGCGGGCCATCTGTGGATATTCTCCAACGAGATCAAGGAAGTGCTGGCCCACGACGAACCCAAACCCGGGGACTTAGGACTCGTCGTCACCGCGGGAGGCGTCGAGCTTGGTCTGGCTTTTTATAACCCCAACAGCCTCATCGCCGCCCGTTTCATCACGCGCGATCCCAAGGAGTCCGTGGACGCGGAGTTTTTCCACCGCCGGTTGAGCGAGGCGATGGCGTACCGCCAGGCCTCTCTTCCCGCAGAGACGTCCTACCGGCTTTGTTTCGGCGAGTCCGATGGGTTGCCTGGGCTGGTCGTGGACCGTTACGGACAGTATTTGGTCTTGCAGGTCATGTCCGCCGGCATTGAGCGGCGCATGAATCACATAAAATCCGCTCTGGAATCGTTGCTCAAGCCCAAGGGTATTTTTCTGAAAAACGACCATAAGGTCCGCGCTCTCGAGGGCTTGCCGTTGGAATGCCGCATGCTCAGCGGCGCGGTTCCGGAGAGGGTGCCGATCACCGAACATGGGATGCGTTTTGCCGCGCCCATCGGGGAGGGCCAAAAAACGGGTCATTATTTCGACCAACGGGAGAATCGGATTTTTCTGAAGCCTTATTTCGCGGGGCGAAACGTGCTCGATCTGTACTGCTATACCGGCGCCTTCGCCATCGCCGCGGCCAAAGCCGGGGCGAAATCGGTCCTCGGGCTTGACAGCTCGGGTCCGGCGGTGCACCTCGCCAGGGAGAACGCCGCCTTCAACGGTGTCGACGGGATCGTGTCGATCGACGAGGGGGACGCCCAGAAGGCGCTGGAGACTTTCGCGCTCGGTCAGCAGCCTTTCAAGCCGGACATGATCGTGCTCGATCCGCCGAGTCTGGTTCCGGCCAAGAAGCATCTGCCCCAGGCTCTGCGCCTCTACACGAAGCTCAATAGTTTGGCGATGCGCGCGCTGCCCAGGGGCGGCCTGCTGGCAAGCGCCACGTGTTCGCACCACGTATCCAGAGAAGAATTCGTCTTGATGCTGCGAAACGCGCAGGCCAAGGCCGAGCGTCCCGTTCGATTCATCGCGCTGCGCGGGCAATCGCTCGATCATCCGATGCTCTTGGCGATGCCGGAGACGGAATACCTGCATTTCGCCCTTTTGGAGATTCTCTAGGCGATGGAACAGCGTTTGGAGGAGGATCGCTCTCTGAAATTCTCGCCGTCCAAGCTCGGGGTCTATAAGAATTGCCCTCGCCGCTACCAATACCGGTACGTGGATAAAATCTCCCGCGCGCGCAAGACGCCGGAGACGGTGGTGGGCGTGGCGGTTCACTCGGCGTTCGAGGAACTCTATGAGCTGGTGTCCGGGGGCAAAACCCCCAGCGCGCAAGACATTCAAAGCGTCTACGCCCGGGAATTCGACGCGGGATGGGATCAGTCGGTTCTTGCCAAGGATGACCGCTTCTCCAAGGATGATTGGCGCAAGGTGGGAAGCGATTGCGTGGAGTTGTACCATCGAACGCAGTCTCCTTTCTCTCAAGATCGGACCGTCGCGGTCGAAAAGCGCGTGGGGTTCCCAATCGCGGTCGACGGGCACGAATACCGCATCGAGGGCTTCATCGACCGCCTCGCGCTCGCGCCCGACGGGACGTTCGAGATCGTCGACTATAAAACGGCGAAGTCCCTGCCCGCTCAAGAGGATGTGGACGCCGACTGGCAGTTGGCGCTTTATGAGATCGCGGTCCGGCGCGAATGGCCCGACGCCAAAGCCGTTCGCTTGAAGTGGCACTACGTTCGCCACGGAAAAACCTTGATCTCGGAACGCGACGAGGCCGCGCGCGAACGCCTGCATGCCGATGTCGCGGCGTTGATCGGAACCATCAAGCATGATCACGCTTTTGAACCCCGGCCGGGCCCGCTGTGCGATTGGTGCGAGTACCGGGATTTGTGTCCGGTGTTCGCGCATCCAGTCAAAATCAACGCCCTAGCCCCGACCGAGCGCCTCAAAGACGACGGGGTTCGTCTGGTTGGCGATTTGGCTGATCTCGAAGCCCGGCGCAAGCGATTGCGCGACGAGCTCAAGTCCCTTGATCAAGAGCGCGACGACATCGAGCTTAGGCTTGTGCGCTGGGCCGAGGACGCTGGGGTCACGACGGTCGCGGGAGTCGGCGCGTCGGCGGCGATCACGGTCAAAGACGACATGCACTTGCCGACCAAGACCGGAGATCCGCAACGCTACGCCGAGCTCGAAGCCGAGCTGAGAGGTTCCGTTTTGTGGAAGGATGTCGCGCGCCTGGACGCTCACGCGCTGCTGGAAGGACTGCGCGCCGGGCGTTGGTCCGAGCAAGCGCGTCTTTTCGCCGAAACCGTCGTCGAGCGCTACGGGCGCCGCACGACGACCCGCGCGGCGCGCCTGAAGCGCCGAGCCGACTTCGACGAGGAATAACCTCTAATCGAAGACTGACTTGCTGGGTCCGCCGATGCCAAGTTGAACCGCCAGGCTCATCCAGTCGGACTTCAGCCGGTCATGCTGAGCTTCGAGTTCGTTCCAGCTTCGGTCGAGCTCGAGAGGCCTGCGGCCCTTTGCCTTGCGCGGCGACACTTTGCTTCGGGACCTCGATGATATTTTTTTCATGGCCTTCCTCAATCGCAGTATAGCCCCCCGCTTCGATTTCGTCAACGTCTTTTTGGTTCCTAGGGCCTTAATTGGGTCTTAAGGGCCCACTCTTGACTGGGACTTTAGGCCTATACTATGATCGGCAGAGGTCGGCTTGGGGCCGGTCCTTTGATCTAGGCCTTTTTTCCCTTGCCTCTATAGGACTAAAGACCCAAGTTCATTCGCGCACTCGACGGCATACTCTGCGTATGGTCGGGGGGAATTATGACAATGTCATTAACGAGGCTGGCTCGTGCGTTGATTGCAATGTCCGTCGCTTCGACCGCGGCGGCGCTGCCGGCTCCTAATCGATATATCATCACCTTTGACGCCCGGGCCAAGCAGCCCGATCGCGAGGCCGCGCTCAAGGCGCTCGACGTGACGGCATCCCGGTTCATCGCCACCGATGGCGACACTGATCACGAGATCTCATTCGCGCTCGTCGATCTTCCTCCTGGCCAGACTTTGCCGACCGACTTCACCGAAAACATTTGTCAGGACCCCAAGAGATGTTCGCGCGTGCTGCGACGCATCATCGCCGTGGAAAAGGACCGGCGCTTCAAGTGGATCGAGTCGTCTCGAGCGGCTCTCCCCGCGCCTGCGCTGCCCTCTTTGCCGAGCGTGATGGAGGATCTTGATTTCTTGAAGGGGCGTTCGCTACCTCAGACCCCCATGGCGTTCTCCTTGCTCGCCCAGCGGGGTGAGGAGCCTTGGGGAATCAAGCGGGTCCATGCCTCTTCGGCGTGGGCCGTCTGCGCGCATGAAACGGTCAAGACCTGCGAGGGGGCCGGCGTCAAGGTCGCCGTCGTCGACACGGGCATCGATGCGACCCATCCGGACCTGTTGGGAAAAGTCGACGGCGGCTACTCAGCGATCGCCAAGACGGAGAATCCTTCCGATTACAAGGACGACAACGGCCACGGCACTCACGTGTCGGGAACGATCGCGGCCATCAAGGACGCGAAGGGAGTCGTCGGCGTGGCCCCGTCCGCGCGCCTGTATGCCGTGAAGGTTCTCGATGCGGAAGGCTCAGGAAGCATCGCAGATGTCGTCGACGGCATCGTCTGGGTCGCCAAGAACAGGATGGACATCGCGAACATGAGCCTGGGAATCCAGAGCGACAGCGACGCCATCAGGCGAGCGATCCGCTCCGCACGAGGCGCTGGCGTCGTCGTCGTGGCGGCCGCCGGCAACACCGGAGGGGAAGTGTCCTATCCGGGCGCCCTTGAGGACGTCATCACGGTGTCCGCCTCCGATTACGAGGACAAGCTCGCACCTTTTTCTGGGCGTGGGCCGGCGGTCGATTTCATCGCGCCGGGCGTGGATATCATTTCGGACAAGATGGGGGGAGGCATCGCCTCTTATTCCGGCACGTCGATGGCGGCTCCTCACGTGAGCGGCTTGGCCGCGATCGCGATCGCCCAGGGCTATGTGGGCTTGTACGGTCCGGACGGGGTGATGACCCAGCTCAAAAAGGCCGCGGTCCCGCTGCCCAAGCTGAGCAAAAACAAGCAAGGCGCGGGAATGATCGACGCCGGCAAGCTCGCCCGTTAATTGGCCGTCTTCAGGTCGTAGGGCCCGTTGAAGGACGCGAAGAATTGCGCCCCGCCAAATCCCCCGGCCGCAATCGAGAAAGGCGTTTTCGCGGGGATGAGGGCGTAGCCCCCCGGGCCTAAGGTGTGGCTCTTGCCGGAAAATTCGAGCGAGACCTTTCCCTTGAGAACGAGGATCGTCTCGTCGTGGGAGTGGGTGTGCGTTGGCAGCGAATAGCCCTTGGGCATGCGCACGAGAATCTGAACGGCGCGCGTGGCCTTGTCTTCATAAATCAGGTGATATTCGACCCCCGGAGGCAGGCTTCCGGAGGCTTTCCATTCGATTTGGCCGCTCGGTTGAACGACGGGACCTCCGGCGTCCAGAGCCGAGCTCAGGACCGCGGACAGGGTCAAAACGACGATGGAGAACGAGCGCGTCAAAACGGTGGCGGGGGACAGGATCGAACTGTCGACACCTGGTTTTTCAGACCAGTGCTCTACCACTGAGCTACCCCGCCGAGGGGGGCATCATACCAAATCTCCCCATGAAGAGGGATGAGATCGAGCCGAGACCGGGTCTATTTTAAAGCGCGAGCTCGGCGCGGGCTTTCCTGTAGCGCGGATCGTCGGTGCGCAGCAGGTCGGGATCGATGCCGAGCCGCTTGCATGCGGCGAGGGTGAAGCGCTGGCCCCAAAAGAGCTGAGCGAGCCAGTCCTGCGACGAGGCCTCCACGAGGGGGACCTCAATGGTCTGCAGATAACGGCGGACGACGTCCCAGCGCTTTTCCCTCGGGCCGCTGAAACCCATGACCAACGATCCCGGACCTGCGGAGATGCGCGGACCATGCAGGAACTCCTCGAGGCCGAAGGTGCGCACACGCAAATAGGCGGCTTCTTGAAGCTTCAAGGCGACTTCGCGAGCGATCCATTCACGAAGGCCGTCGCCGAGGAGAACGAGATCCATCGGAGGCGTTACGGCCGGGAAATCGGGTCCCCAGGATAGGCTTGCCTGGGCGCGTTTGAACGGGGCCAGCAAAGCGGGTTGACCGGGCCAACGCAGAAGCCAAGCCAAGGTGGTGGTCAGGGATTTCGTGAAGGCGCCGGTGTCTTCCAAGACGCAGGTCTCAATGCGTTTCTTGGATCCCTGCCAAGGACTGCCCGCTCCGGTGAGCATGACGGTTTCGGCTCCCGAACGCCGTGCCATCTTTTCGGCTCGTACCGTGTAGGATTTAGTTCCACGGTGGGATAAGAAGAGAGCGAGATCTCCTTTGGACATGAGATACGGCCGAGAAACGAAATCGAAGCTGTGGACGGCGCGCGCGTCGAGACCGGCGCGGCACCAAAGCCACGCGGCGATTTGCGCGGCGTGGTGATTCGTGCCGACTCCGACAATGTAGGCCGTGCGTCCTTGCGGGCGTTTGAACCAGGCGGGAGCGGGTGCTGCGAGTGCCTCCTGAATCAGCCGCGGTTGGGCGAGGATATTGGCTTCGAATCGGCTGATCATCCGTTTTTGTAGCCGCGGGCCATCATGAATTCATAGGGAACTTCGATGGCGCCGCCCGATTGATTTTTCGCGGCCCGGCGCAGCACGGTTTTTTTGACCCAGGCCTGATTTGCCGCGCTCAAACGCCTGAGCAGGGCGCCGGTGCGTCCCGAGCCCTCGGTCATGGTGGTCCAGTAATCCTCCGGCGAGGAGAAACGGAATGTTCCGGTGAGGCGCTTCGTCGAAATTTCAAGCAGGTCCGCGCGGGCGAAGGTCTGCTCCATGGCGCCGTCGGGGCCGAACGCGTAAAGGGTCGGGGCGCCGGGCGCGGCCTTGAGGCTGGGGTCGCGCTCGAGAATGGCGTGAAGGACCAGGGAGGTAAACAGCATTTTCTCACGACGACCTTGCACCAGGCAGGCCACGATCGCTCCGGGCTTGGCGGCGCGCCTCATCTCGGCCATGGCGACGTCGGGCTGGGCGAACAGCATCAAGCCCAGCTGCGAGACGACGGCGTCGAAGGAGGCGTCGGGCACCTTCAGGGCATGAGCGTCCATGACCGCCCACTCGATGGGGGCGGCGCGCGCGGGCGCCGGCGCCTGCCGGGCGCGATCGATCATCAGCGGGGCCAGGTCGACGGCCATCAGCGAGCCGCGCTCGCCGATGCGCGCGGCCGCGGCCCGGCTGGCCACTCCCGGTCCGCAGGCGACATCGAGCACACGCCATCCTTTTTTAAGTCCGGCGAATTCAACGAACTGTTCGGCCGTGCGCGTGAAGAGCCGGTTCGAGAGCGCTTCGTAGCTGGCCGCCGTTTCGTTCCAAGCCTGCAGCGATTCCAGGGTATGCGCGGCGGGGTCGAAGTCGGGGTTCTCTTCCACAGCCGCATTATAGCGACTTGCGGGCTGCAAGGGGCGTATGCTTCAATGGCAGCATGAACCTAATTCCCCAAGTCATTGAGCGGGCCACGCAGGGCTCCGTCATCGGCTACGACATTTACTCGCGCCTTCTCAAGGACCGCATCATTTTCGTGGGCGGCTACGAAGGAGAATTCACGACGGACTCGGCCAACACGCTGATCGCCCAGTTGTTGTATTTGGACTCCGATGACAGCAGCAAGGACATCAATCTCTACATCAACTCCCCCGGCGGGATGGTGACCGCGGGTCTGGCGGTTTACGACACCATGCAGTTCATCAAGTCGCCGATTACGACGATCTGCATGGGAATGGCCATGAGTTTCGGCGCGGTGATATTGGCGGCCGGCTCCAAGGGAAAACGCTATGCGCTTCCCAATTCCCGCATCATGATCCATCAGCCCCTCGTAGGGGGGATTTCCGGCCAGGCGACCGATATCATCGTCGAGGCCAAGGAGATGGCGCATACGCGCAAGGTGCTCGAGGAGATCATGGCCAAGCACACCGGTCAGACCTTCGCCAAGGTCACCGGGGACATGGAGCGCAATTACTACATGTCGGCCGATGAGGCCAAGACCTATGGAATCATCGACGAAGTCATCATGGGCGCCAAGGCCGTCGCGTTGAACGGCAAAAAGTAGTTCCCGCGCCGCAAAGACCGCGGCCCGGCTCCCGGGAGCCGGGCCGCGGTCTTTGCGCCCATCTAAATGAGCAGTCGGAGGGGGGGATTGACAATTTTGATTTCTTGCGATAAAATACTGGCGGTCGTTACGCTTGACTGCCAGCATTGCGTCGGACCATGAGACAACTCAAACCTGAAGTCGTGCAGGAACGCAAGCGCCACCTGCTGCAGTGGATCGTTCATTATTACATCAAGACGTCCCGGCCCGTCTCGTCTTCCCTAATAGCCGAAGAGGCGGGGCTTGAGTTATCCAGCGCCAGCATACGCAACATCTTGCAGGAGCTGGAAAACGAAGGCTTCCTTCACCAGGCGCACACGTCGGCGGGCCGAGAGCCGACCGATAAGGGCTATCGCTTTTTCGTGGACTATCTTTCGGGCGTTCAGCGGTTGGCGGCCGCCGAGAAAGAGCGCATCGAGGGACAATACGAGAGCCGCATCGAAGAGCTCGATACCTTGCTTTCGGAAACGTCGCGGCTGCTCTCGCGCTTGTCTCACGGAGCCGGGGTCGTCTTGTCTCCCCAGATTCAGCGTCAGACCATCAAGCGTCTGGAGCTCATGCCCCTGGGCGGGCGCAACGTTCTGGGAGTTCTGATCACCGCTTCGGGCATGGTTCGCCATTGGCCGATCCATCTGGCTTTTGCGCCGAGCGCGCGCCAGGTCAACATGCTCAACCGTTTCCTCAATGACAACGTGTGCGGCTGCAGCGTCGAGAATGCCCAATCCATGGTTTCATCCAAGCTCTCGCAGATGGAGCGTGAATTCCATGAGCTGAGGAGCCTGGCGGGAGACCTTTTGACGGAGGTCGGTCGGGTGGTGTCCCCTGAATCGCTTTACGTCGAGGGGGCCGATAATATTCTCAGCCGAGCGGACCAATTCGGAGATTTAAAGACGATTCAATCTCTGATGCGCGTGATCGGAGAGAAGGATCGCCTGGCCGGAATGCTCGAGAAAGAACTCGAGGCCGAAAGCTCGACCTTGCCGGCCCGTGTACGGGTGCGCATCGGCGCCGAGAGCGGCCTGCCGGAACTCAGCTCGGCGAGCGTCGTCACCCATGTCTATCGCCACGGCGATCGCGTGCTGGGCGTTCTCGGCGTGATCGGCTCCAAACGAATGGAATATTCCCGGATGATCAGTCTCGTCGATTTCGTAGGGCGTCTCGTTGAAACCCGCTTGAAGGAGTGGGACATGGAGGAGGGTGGATGAGCGAGGAACTCAACGAGGCCGGGGCTTCCGCCCCGAGTTCTTCCGGCCAAGCCGAGGGACCGGACTATTTCGGCCAGCTTTTGCGCTTGAAGGCGGAATTCGAGAATTATCGAAAGCGCGTGGATCGAGACAAGCCCGAGTGGGTCAGAATCGGCGCGGCCGGAATCATCGCCAAGCTGCTGCCTCTTTACGACCTCTTGCGCCATGCCCACGACGAGGTGCAGGCCGGGTACGGGGACACGCCTCTGGCGAAGGGACTGGACGCTATTTTTCGCGAGTTCGACAAGCTCTTTCGTGAGGAGGGGGTTTCGAAGGTCGACCCCATAGGACGAGCTTTTGATCCGCACTTTCACGAGGCGCTCGGCTTCGTCGACAGGCCCGGCTACGGCGAGGGGGCCGTCGCCGATGTTCTTCAAGTCGGCTTTCTACTGGGCGACCGGGTGCTGCGCACGGCCAAAGTGCGCCTGCAGAAGACGGCGAAGCAAGGGAAGGAACTTGAGAAGGAAATTTAGGAGGTTGTCATGAGTAAAATAATCGGAATCGACTTGGGAACTTCGAACACCGCGGCGTCGGTGATGGAGGGAGGAAAGACCACCATCATCCCCTCGGCCGAGGGCACGAGCATCGGCGGAAAGGCGTTCCCGTCCTACGTGGCGTTCGCCAAGGACGGACAGCTCCTCGTCGGAGAGCCGGCTCGACGTCAGGCCGTCGCCAATCCCGAGGGCACCTTCATGGCCTTCAAACGCAAGATGGGAACGGATCATAAATTCAAGGCTCCAGACGGCAAGGAGTACGCGCCCCAGCAGCTGTCCGCCTTCCTGCTACAAAAGGTCAAGCGCGACGCGGAGGCTTTTCTCGGCGACAAGATCGAAAAAGCGGTCATCACCGTCCCGGCCTATTTCAACGACAACCAGCGCCAGGCGACGAAGGATGCCGGCACCATCGCGGGCCTTGAAGTCGTGCGCATCGTCAATGAGCCCACGGCGGCCTGCCTGGCCTACGGCATCGACAAGAAGGGCAAAGACGAGAAGATCATGGTGTTCGATCTTGGCGGCGGCACGCTGGATGTGACCATCATGGACTTCGGGGGCGGGGTGTTCGAGGTCATCTCCACCTCGGGAGACACCCAGTTGGGGGGCACGGATATGGACAACGCCCTGTTGGACTTCGTCGTCTCCGAGTTCAAGAAGGAAACCGGCGCCGACGTGCGCAAGGATCCCATGGCGATCCAGCGCGTGCGCGAGGCCGTGGAGAAGGCCAAGATCGAACTCTCGACGACGTTCGAGACGGACATCAATCTCCCTTACCTGACGGCCGTCGACAACGCGCCCAAGCATCTGGCCATGAAGCTCTCGCGCGCGAAGCTGGAATCTCTTGTCGAGTCCATCGTCAAGCGCTGCAAGGCGTCCATGGAACACGCGCTGACCGACGCGAAGCTCAAGTCTTCCGACATCACCCGCGTTATCCTCGTCGGCGGCCCCACGCGCATGCCGATCGTCCAAAAGTTCGTCGAGGATTACGTGGGCAAGAAGCTCGAGCGCGGCATCGATCCGATGGAGTGCGTCGCCTCCGGCGCGGCCGTGCAGGCCGCGGTGCTCACCGGCGAGGTCAAGGACGTGCTGCTGCTCGACGTCACGCCGCTGACCCTGGGCATCGAGACCTTGGGCGGAGTCATGACGCCTCTTATCGAGCGCAACACCACGGTCCCCGTCGAGAAGTCTCAGACGTTTTCCACGGCGGCCGACAATCAGCCGGCCGTCACCGTTCATGTCCTTCAGGGCGAGCGCCCCAAGGCGTCCGACAACGTGTCCCTGGGCAAGTTCGATCTCGATGGGATTCCTCCCGCGCCGCGAGGCACGCCGCAAATCAAGGTGTCGTTTTCCATCGACGCCAACGGCATCCTCAGCGTCAAGGCCGAGGACCTGGGAACGAAAAAGGCCCAGCACATCACCATCTCGGCCTCGAACAAGCTCGACAAGTCGGAAATCGAGAAATTCGTCAAGCAGGCCGAGCAGTTCGCCGAGGAGGACAAAGCGTTCAAGGAAAAAGTTTCGGCCAAGAACGAGTCCGACACCCTTCTTTTCTCCGCGGAGAAGGCACTCAAGGAGCACGGCGATAAAGTCTCGGCCGAGGACCGGCAGAACATCGATCGGGGCATTTCGGAATTGAAAGAGGCGCTCAAGGGCGACGATCTGGCCGCCATCAATAAAGCCAAGGAAGGTCTGCTCAAGGCCTCCCATAAGCTGGCCGAGGAAGTGTACAAGAGCGAGGCGTCTAAAGCCGGGGCCGGGGCGGCTTCGGCGGAAGGAGCCAAGCCCAAGGGCGACGGCGTCGTCGACGCGGAAGTCGTTGACGACAAGGACGCGAAATAGGGCGCTGCGGGCGGTCCGGGTGAGATATGGCTGAAGACTACTATTCCCTGCTGGGTGTCGTGCGCAACGCGACCGACGCGGAAATCAAGTCCGCGTACAGGAAATTGGCCATGAAGTATCACCCGGATCGCAACCCGGGAAACAAAGAGGCGGACAACAAATTCCGCCAGATCAACGGCGCCTACGAGGCCTTGTCGGATCCCAAGAAGCGCAAGCTCTACGATCAATACGGCGAGGCCGGAGTCAACGCGGGCGCTTCGGCGGGTCCGGGAAACGGTGGCTTCGGGCAAGGCGTGGACGTCAACGAGGTGTTTGGCGATTTATTCGAAAATCTTTTCGGAGGGCAGGGAGGGGGGAGAGGCTCGCGCAGACCGTCGCGCGGCGCCGATCTGAAATACGAGACGACCATTTCTCTGGAAGACGCGTTCAAGGGCGTGCAGATGCCCCTCCATTTCCAACGGGTCGAGTCCTGCTCGACGTGCCGCGGTTCGGGGGCCAAGGCGGGTTCCGGCCTCAAGCGGTGCGCGCATTGCCGCGGAACGGGACGGGTTCAGGTTTCCCAGGGATTTTTTTCCATGGCTCAATCGTGTCCCCAATGCGGGGGCGAAGGGCAGACCGTGGAGAATCCCTGCAAGGACTGCCGCGGCCATGGACGCGTGCGCAAGGAAGCGGACCTCAAGGTCAAGATCCCTCCGGGTATTTATCACGGAGCGACTTTGCGCATCTCCGGAGAGGGCGAAGCCGCCCCGCGGGGCGGCCAAGCGGGCGATTTATATTTGGAGATCAGGGTTAAATCCGACCCGCGTTTCGAACGTCATGAAGACGATCTGACGGTGACCGCCCCCATCGACATCGCCGTCGCGGCCTTGGGCGGGACGCTCGACGCGCCCACAATCGATGGCGAGACCGTTAAGGTCAAAGTCGCTCCCGGAGTTCAAACCGGCGCGACGCTGCGCGTTCGCGAGCGCGGCATGCCCAAGCTGCACGGCCGCGGGCGCGGCGACCTGCTCGTTCAACTCCGCGTGGAGACTCCGAGGGACTTGACGCCCCGTCAGCGAGAGCTTCTTGAGGAGTTCTATCAAACCATTCACGGCCACGCTTCTGCCAAGGATGAGAGCGGCGTTTTCAAGAAGATATTCGGCCAATAAGCCATGCCTCAGTTCTTGGTCGCGCCCGAGGACGTCAGCCGGACCTCCTTTCGACTCAAAGGTCCGGAGGCGTTTCACGTCGCCAAAGTCATGCGCCTGGGAATCGGCGCCTCTCTTGAGCTCTTTGACGGAAAGGGCGGACGATTCCGGGGCGTGATTTCGTCGATTCAGCCGGATGGATCGGTCCTCGGCGAGGTCACGGAGACGATCGCGCTCGACGACGTTCGGGCGCCGGCCCGCATCCACCTCAATCTCGGCCTGCTGAAGTCCAGCCATTGGGATTATGCGCTGGAGAAGGCCACCGAGCTGGGTGTGGCCTCCTTCACCCCCATACTGACTCCGCGCACCGTCGTCTTGCTCCATGAAATCGAACGCGCGAAGAGCAAGGCCGAGAGATGGTCTCGTCTCATCATGGCGGCGGCCAAGCAATGCGGCCGCGCCGACCTTCCGCCGGTGCATCCCGCCGTGCAGTTTCGCGACGCGATCAGGGCGCTGAAAGATGAGGGCCTGGTCTTCTTGGCGTGGGAGAAGATGAAAGGCCCTTGCTCGTCTCAAACGCTTGGAGCCGCCTTGCGCGGGGATCGTTCGCGAGGCGCCGGCCAGGCTTTTGACGTTCACGTCTTCATCGGACCGGAGGGGGGCTATACCGAGGACGAAGTCGAGCTGGCCAGGACCGAAGGGGCCGTCGTGTTCGGCATGGGTCCAAGGATTCTTCGCGCGGAGACGGCGGCCGTCGCCGCCGTCGCGCTGATCCAATATGAGTTGGGGGCCCTATGACGGCCTCCGCCTCTGTGACAGCCGTCGGCTTGACCATGCGGCAAGTTGCGCGCGCCCATAAGGCCTAACCGCAGGGGGGGCCTAGGACCCTTGCCCCGGGGGGGGCGATAAGAATATAATGGCCTTGTTGCCTGCGACCGATTGTGTATTCTGTAGGATCGTCCGACGCGAGATTCCCGCCCAGATCGTCCTAGAGGACGAGCAAGCGCTGGTATTTCAGGATGCGTCGCCCCAGGCCCCGACGCATTGCCTGATCGTTCCTAAAAAGCATTTGGGGTCTTTGGCGGCGTCGACGGACGGGGACGCCGCCCTGTTGGGGCATCTGCAGAGACTGGCGTGCAAAGTCGCAGAGCGCATGACACTTTCCTCGTTCCGTCTCGTTACGAATAACGGGCGCGGGGCGGGGCAGTCCGTGGATCATCTGCACTATCATCTGTTGTCCGGGCGGCCGATGACATGGCCTCCGGGATGATGAATCTCCGTTTCCGGGCATGGAAAGGTGGTGAAATTTTAAATGGTTTTTATTAAACTGCGCGAAGGCGAGGGGCTTGAGGAAGCTCTGCGTCGCTTCAAGCGCGAGTGCGAGCGCAACGGGGTCCTTAAGGAAGTCAAACGCCGCGAGCACTACATGTCGCCAGCCGTCAAGCGTAAGCTCAAG
>JBBTHA010000033.1:0-6297 GCA_038060535.1 Elusimicrobiota bacterium
CCCCGCCCCCGCATCATGCCCCACCAATTGGGAGCCAACTGAAGATTCCGGGCTAATGGAGACGGTGGAATATCGTGTAGCGTTTAGAAAAGTAATCTATAATTCTAACCCTCATGTTCGAAGCCACCGACCCCCGCGGCAAGCGCGTGCTGGTCGTCGATGATGACGATGAGATCCGTCTCTTTCTCACCACCATCATCAAGAGCGCCGGCTTCGAGGTGCTCGCCGGCTCCTCCGGAGAGGACGCGATCGCGCGGATGGCTCAGAAGCCCGACGCGATCGTCACCGATTTGATCATGCCCGGCTGCGGAGGACTCGGCCTGTTGAGGCATCTGAAAACCATTCCCGGGCCGGTGCCTCCCGTCATCGTGATCACGGCCTACGAGCAGCGTCATCCCCGGGTCAGCGAAGCGCTCATGGACCCCAACGTCATCCAATGCCTGGCCAAGCCGATCAGCGAGGAGAAATTGCTTGGCGCGCTGCATCGCTATCTCAAAACGGAGCCGCTGTCCTAATGGCTCATAATATCTACGTCGGCGGATTCCCGTATAAAACGACCAAAGAAGACCTAGCCAAACTCTTCTCGACTTGCGGCACGGTCATCAGCGCCAAGATCATCCTCGACCGCGAGACCGGCCGTCCCAAGGGATTCGGCTTCGTGGAGATGGCCACCGACGCCGAGGCCAAGGCGGCCGTGGCCAAGCTCAACGGCGCGGCCATGGGCGATAGGAAGATCTTCGCCGTCGAAGGCCGCCCGCAGGAGAAGCGCGCGGAGTTTTCGCCCAAACCGGACTCTGCCGGCAAGCCCCCCTTCGTGGAGCGCCGCTCGGGCAAGGATCGCCGGGCCGGCCCGCCGAAGCCGGGCAGCGAGCAACGGCGAAGCGCGCCTCCGACGGATAAGACGGCGCATCCTGAAAAGAAATACGGCGGCTTCGTCCAAAACAAATGGGCGAAAAAGCCAGGCTCCTCTCCAGATAAGAAAAAACCCTGGGAGAAGAAGCCCGCCGCTCCGGCTCCGACTCAATGGGTGAAAAGAGTCGGTCCCACTCCCGGCAAGAAGTGGTTCCCTAAGCCGGACTGACGCCGGCGTGGACGCGATCCTCGCCCTCTGGCGGATGCAGGAATTCGACATTGTGATACTATCGCCTCTATGGTTGATGACGGCACTTGGAATAGACTTTCGTCTGAAGAACAACGGGAGTATCAGGCGCTGCGCCCTCGATTCATTCAAGCCGTCCTCGATTCCGGCTTGCTCGATGAGTGGGGCAGGAAATTTCTAGTCAAGAGCGACGGCGATTTTTCCTTTCTCTCAGATGGCGGGCCTCCGTTTGCGGCCATCAAAAGCAAAAGCGCGGCCGTCATCGCCGCGCTGCATAGCGACGCCGTCCAAAATTGCAATCGTTAACCCCGGCGAGAAGGCCGAACAGCGGATCGTTCAATCGCTTGGCCAGCACGAGCGCCTATTGAACGTCCGCCCCCGACGGGTCTGCAGCGGGTCCCTTCACTGGAATCGTGAAGGAGAACACGGAGCCCTTGCCGAGCTCGCTTTCCACGGAGATCGCGCCCCCGTGAGCTTCTACGAGGCGCTTCACGATGGACAGTCCCAGCCCGGTGCTGCGTTCCCCGCCCGTGGGGATATTCGAGCCGCGGGAAAACTCCTTGAACAGATGGGAAAGCTCAGAGGCCGGTATTCCCGGGCCCTGATCTCGCACCCTGACGCGGATCATCCCATCTATTGGTGCGGCCTCCAAGACGACCTCTGATTTGGAGGGGGAATATTTGAAGGAGTTCGAGAGGAGGTTGGTGATCACTTGGCCGATGCGTGTGGGATCTATGACAGCCTCCCCGACGCCGGGGTGGATCTTCGTACTCATGGAGATCGACTTTTCCTTGGCGATGATCTTGATCGCGCCGACGAACTCCTCGATATAGAAGGGAAGATTGATCTTCTGCAAATTAAGCTTCGGCGCCCGTTGAATGTAGAAATCCTCCTCGAGAATGTCGCTGACCATCCGGGTCATGTGCCAGCAGGAGCGGTGGATGATCTCGATGACGTCCTGGCGTCGGTCGGCAGGCAGGTCGGGAGATTCCTGAAGGAGGTTGGTAAATCCCGACACGATCATAAGCTTGGTGCTCAAATCGTGGGTCAAGGACTTCATCAGCCGGTCCTTCAACAGCAGGATCTTCTGAAGTTCGTCCTTAAGGAGAGCCTTCTCAACGACGACGGCCACGTGCGCGGCGACCTGTTCGAAGAAATCCGTGTGGGAGGCGGTGTAGGCCCCGGACGTTCGGCTCGAAAAGAACATAACGCCGATCGTTTTGCCCTGGTTGAAAAGGGGGCAGGTGAGGCTCGAGCGCATTCCCTCGGCGAGGATGTCGCGCGTGGATTTCGAATTGGGGTGCTCGCGGAGATATTGCTCCAGATCGTTGATCACACGAGGCCGTCCGGTTTTGATGACGGTTTGCAGGCTGCTGGCCTCCACGGGCCCTTCGTAGCCTTCAGTGATGACCGGCGCCGCAGAGTTCGAGCGCGCCGCTATGGTCCGCAGTCTTTTGCCGGAGTCGACCAAGACCGCCACGGCGATTCGATCGTAGGGGATCACAGGGGAAAACGAGTCGTAGGCGAGGTCGACGATGTCCGAGACCGTCATCCCTGCGTTGATTCGAGCCAGGATTGGAGCAAACAGGGCCAGGTGATCTTGCGTCAAGGTCCGCGGCTGCTCGGGGTGGAGTTTTTCGGAGACCATAAAGACTCCTTATTCTAGGGGGAGATCGAGACTGACAAGATGATAACAATTATTTCTTAATAAAAAATACATTAAGAACGTTTTAAAGCCGCAAAATCGGCCCATATAAACTTGCGGTTCCGGCGTCCGTGCCCCATTGTACGCATAACGCCAGGCCATTGTCTCGAGTTAAATCTTGCAGGCAGCTGGTGTTTAATCAATGATGACACTGCGCGACAACGACCCAAGGCTCACCCCCCCGGAATGTGCATCTCAATGCTTCGATTTACGCAAAACGTTATATGACTTCGCAAAGCTCAGCACCTTGAGAACTTCGGTTCAACACCTTTGCCGGCACTCGCCTCCAAACTGGCCTAATTTTTCCGAGGCACGCCGGTTCCGGCCTGAACCCACGAGCCGCCAAGTAAAGCGACGCCGCCGCAGATCAGCGCGATCCCGGCAAGCCGCAAGAGGCCCACCGGCTCGCCGAGGAGCGCGTAGGCCGCGGCGGCGGCCAGCACGTACTCGAGCGCGTTCATCGGCACCGCCCAGGAAATATCGGACCAGGACAGGACCGCCCACCAGAGCAAAGAGTAGGCGATCTCGAAGGCGATCCCGAGCCAGATCCAGGGATTGACCGCCGCCGCCGCGAAAAAGGCCAGCAGAACCTCGGGGGACGCGCCGGGCAAGGCGCCCACGACGATCATCCCCTGGCGCAGGCACAGGTTGCCCGCGCAACCGCAGATCGTCGCGGCCAGGACGAAGCCCAGGGCGCGCCGCATCAGGGCGCCTTCCAGGACAGCATCGTCAGCAGCACGCCCGCGCTGACAAGACCAATCCCCGCCCAGCGCCGCGGCTCGATGCGCTCGCCCAGGAGCTTCCAGCCCAGAACGGCGACGACGAGATACTCCATTGCGTTCATCGGCAACGCCCAGCTCAGCTCGGCCCAGGATAGCACGATCAGCCACGACAGGAACTGGCCGAAGTTGACGGCCACACCCGCGAGCACCTTCCCGTTGCGCACGGCAGCCCAGCCAAAGCGCAGCAGATGGAGCAGCCGGAAATCCTCGAGGGAACCGACTTCTTGCAGGCCCCGCCGAGTGAGAACGTTGCCGTAGGCGGAACAGACGATCGAAACGACAAGAAGACAGGTCGTGACGATCATGCGGCCGTCGCGGCGAACTCAGAAAAGGAGGTCAGGCGCGCGCCCGCACGCTCGAGGGCCGCGCGAACGCGCGGGCTTCGCAAGGCGACGAGCTCTTCGGCGTGACGGTAATCGGGCATCGACTCCTTGAGCAGGCCGGCCGTGGAGGTCGCGGGGTGGCAGTAGATCTCGGTGAGGCCCTCGGGAAGCAGCGGAATCAGGCGCAGCCAGACGCTCTCGATCATCGCGCCGGTCTCGTAGAGGCCAAACAGACAGTCGTTGACGACGATGCCCGCGCGCCGCAGGCGAGAGCGGGTGCGCGCGACCCAGGGGGCCATCACGGCCGCCATGACGGCGGCCGACGGCGGCATGGTCGACAACGGCTGATACGGCACGCGCACGGCGGGAATGCGCGTGCGCGCGGCGATCTGCAGGACCGCCCCAAGAATCGTCGGGTGAATGTGAAAATGGTTGTGGCCGTTGAGATGGTCGAGCGCGAGACCCGTCTTCGTGAACGCCTCAACCTGGGCGCGGCACTCGGCGACGGCCTGCCGGCGCGCGCGCGGCGAGAGGAAGATGCGCGCCCCGTGGCCCACGAGCCCCGGCCGGAAGCGCCCCGAGCCGTCGACGAGGTCCGGCAACTCGCGCGCGGGAAGCACCGGCCTTCCTTCAACGAGCGTCAGATGCAGGCCGACCTTGAGGGCGGGCCGAGAACGCGCCAGAGCGGCGGCCGCGGCGGCCGCGGGCGCGCCCACCATAAGGCTGGCGCAGGTCAGGACGCCGTCCTCGTGAGCGAGGCGCACCGCCTCGTTGACCTCGGGGCTGAGGCCGAAATCGTCGGCCGTGACGACCACGCGCTTCATGCGCTTTCCACGAGGCGGTTGCCCGACAACGTGAACACGCGCCCTTTCCAGTGGACCTGGCGCTGCAAGAAGCTCGCCGCCCAGGTCGCCGCGCCGGCCAGGTCGCGCGCCGGCAGCAGCCAGAGCGCGCGCAGGCCCTCGCGATCGCCAAGGCACAGGCAGATCGAGGCGGCGCAACCGATGCGAAGCGCGATCGTGACCAACAGCAGTTCCAACTCGAGGAAGTCATGCGGCAGCATGGCGAAGCTATAGAGCACGGCGAGCGGGATGCCGCGCACGAGGCAGGTGAAGAAGAACCCCACCGGGCTCGCCGCCCGGGTATTCTGGTCCCAGTAGACTTGATGCCGCCACCACGGCCGCCAGCCGGCGAGGTCGACTCCGGTCTGCACCACGTGAGGCTCGATGACGAGCTGAAGACCTGCCTTGACGACTCTGCGCCCGAGCTCGAGGTCCTCGACGAGACAGTCCGCCATCGGCGCCAAGCCCCCGATCTTATCGAGCGTCTCGCGACGCACGGCTTGAGAGGCGCCGGGGCAGGCCAGGGCCGCGCCGGTCACGGTCGCAAAGATCATCGAGGGCACGAACTCGGCGTTGAGCGAGAGCAATTCCAGTCTCTCCCAAACGTTGACGGCGCCGTGCGCGCGATACAGCGTGCAGGAGACTCCGATCGACGGGTCGGCAAGGGGTGTTACGATCACGCGCAGGTAGCCCGGGGCGAGCAGCATGTCGCTGTCCGAGTAGACCAGCACCGAGCCCTTCGCCTCCCGCGTCGCGTTGAGAATGTTGCACAACCGGCCGTTGGGGCCCGCCGCGGCGGCATCGACAAGGATGCGCACGCGCCCAGTCGGCGCCTCCGCTCGAATGCGCTCCAAAACGGGCAGGACCGGATCCTCGGGATCCTGGAGGGCGTAGATCACCTCGTAATCGGGATAGTCCTGCGCGGTCGCGCTCAAGAGATTTTCGTAGAGATCCTTCTCCAGCCCGCAGACGGGCTTGATCAGGGAGACCTTGGGACGGTACTCCTCGCGCGCGGGACGCGCCTTGCGCTTAAAGAAAATCGCCGTCGTGACCGCGACCGCGATCCAATACGCCCAGGAGAGCAGTATGAGACCGACCAGGACACCGTGCCAGATGGTAGGCATCGGAGTCCTATCTTACCATTCGCAAGCGGCCGCCGGGGTTCCAGATTTGCGGAGATGATTTTTTCACTTCTCAGTTGGATGGGGGCCGAACATCCTCCCGCAAAATCGCCCGGGCCTCTTCATCCAGAATCCGGGCAATCGATTTTTCGGCCCAAGACAGCGCTTGGCTCTTCTCCTCCTGCGAACAGCTTGAAGAAAGCGCCAAATTCATGAAGAACACGTAGTCTCGCCCATACGCATCCTCCCCCCCGCGGTCGCAGCTGAGTGACCCGGCCAACTTTTTACCGTTGATCACGCTGATGATGTCGCGGCCCTCGCCATCCAAAAAAGGGATCGGACACGCCACATGTTCCGGTCGATTCTGCTTCATCACCAAGCTGCGCAGATGATAGGTTTCATGCAGCAAGACGCTCGCCCGCCTG
>JBBTHA010000034.1:0-2998 GCA_038060535.1 Elusimicrobiota bacterium
GCCACGGGCTTAAGCGACGTCAGCGGCGTCTCGATCAACGACATCCGCAAGAATCTGCGCGCTCTCAACGACCAGATGGATCGCGACTGCAAATCCTCGACCGCCCGCTACGGCATCTTGCTCGACGCGTCTCTGATCACCGGCATCGACCCGCCCGCCGAGGTCGAATCGGCCTTGGCGGCCATCAACACCGCCCACAACCATGTCTCCTCCGAGATCAGCCTGGCCCAAGCCGCGGCCGACCAAAAGATCGTGCAATCCAAGCGCGCGGTGGAAATCGAAACGCTCAAGGCCCAGGCCGAGGTCGAGCCCTTGCTGGCTTTGGCCAAACAACTCTCTGACCTGAAGTCGATCGGCGGAGCGAACTCCCTGATCGCCTACCTGCGCAACGTCAGGCTCGGGGTCTACGCCCGCGCCAAACAATACGTGCTGGAAACCCGGGCGTGGGAGGGCCGCTGATATGACCTCAAGTCCCTTTATGATGGCCGCTGGAATCGCTTTCTTCGGCTTCTGGATTTTGGTGCCTCTTTGTTTCGGCATGCTGCGGCTGCTCGGTTTTTATACGATCGTCCAAGAAGGCACCTCCAAGGTCTTCGTGCTCTTCGGCAACGTGCTGGAAACGATCACGGAGCCGGGCATCCACTTCTTGTGGTTCAAGATGGGGCCCGCCGCTCTGATCGTCAATTGGATCGGCTCCTGCTATACCCTGGATATGCGCATGGACCAGGTCTATCGCCGCAGCGAGCCGGTCAACTCCGAGGAAGGCGCCCCCATCGGCATCGGCATCTGGTATGAGATGTTCATTTCCGATCCGGTGGCGTTCCTATTCAAGAACGCGGACCCGCGGGGCTCCTTGGCCGCCAACGTCAGCAACGCCACCGTGCGTTCGCTCTCCAACATGAAGCTCGCCGCGATGCTCGGTTCGCGCCACCAGATGAGCCAGGCCGTGCGCGAGGAAGTCTCCCCTCAAAGCCATGAATGGGGCTACAAGCTGGGCTCGGTCTACATCAGGAAGATCCACCTGCGCGACCCGCGCATGATCAAGCAGATCGAGGAGAAAGTGGTCAATCGGCTCAGACAAGTGACCGCCGCGATCAAGCAAGACGGCGAGAACCAGGTCAACATCATCGCCAGCACCGCCCAGCGCCAAGCCTCCATCGCCTTCGGCGAGGCCGCGGCCCTGCGCCCTAAAATCGTCGGCCAAGCGCTCAAGACCATCTCGGCCTCCCCGGATATTCTCGAAGCGATGTTCGAAATATTGGAGATTCAGAAAACTCTCGACAGCCAGGCCGAGATCACTTTGGTGCCCAAGGGCTCGGACATGCTCAATTCTCTCATCGCCTTTCGCGGCGCGCCCGGGCCCGCGCCGGCCGCCTAGACCAGGCGCGGATCAGCGCATGGGAGTCGGGAATCGACCCGGCTCAGAAGGCGCTTTCGACTTGACACTCGATCTGGGTCTCCGTCCGGACGACCCTATCGTAATCCAAGTCCACGAGACTCTTGCTGAAGTGCTTGATCCGGCCGGTGGGCAGGCCGTATACGGTGAAGACGAGGTTGACGAGAACGTTGCTGCTCTTGCGCATGATGATCCGCAAGGCGGCGGCGGTGTAATCCCGCCCGGATGAGTTCTGAATATCGCCATGCAAAGTCACATGGGCGCCACGCCCCTCCTCACCTCTTTTTAAGATGACATTTGAAATTTTTAGGCTGACCATGGTTCCCCTCTCAGGGAGAGGGTCGACGGGAGCGGGATAGAAGTTCCGTGATCCGTTGGGAGAAGTTGTCGTCAAGGGGCTTGGGGATGAACGCCTCGGCACCGTGTGCGAGGATCGATTGGTGATCGGAGGCCCGAGTGCTGCCAGAAATAGCCACGATTCTGATGTCACGAGTTTCGCTGTCGCCTTTCAATTGCCGACAGAGAGTCAGACCGTCGACGCCGGGCATGCAAATATCGAGCAGTATGAGATTCGGTTTTTCCCTCTTGACTGCTTCCAGGGCCGTGAGGCTGTCCGAATGGAGCTTGATGTCGCAGTCGATGCCGGCGAGCCGGTCCTGGACGACCATTCCGACCAAGGGGTCATCGTCAATAATCATAATGAATAAACTCATTCTCTTACTTTAATACATTGTCCTTGAATGCGTCCATCTGAGATCGATCCACTCGCCGGTTGATCATGTGCATGCCGAACCCTTTGCCCCGGGCGGCGCGTCGAGCGAAGGGAGGGTGGGATTTTTTTTAGGGGTACCTTATCAATGAGCGGAAACCGAAGGTGCGCCCGCCGATCTTATACGGGCCTCGGGCAATAAATCTCTTATGCGGTTCCAATTCATCCAGGGTGTCTCCAAAATAGACGTTGATGCCGTACCATCCATCCAAATCCTCGCCTTGCACCGTATAGGGCCCCCCGGAATAATGAGGCGGATGCGCGAGCTGGGGTTCGCTCAATCGGGTGCTGACGATGTTGCGGGTCTTTGACCCGCTGCGGCCATCAGACTCATGCGCGTGAAAGAGAATCTTGATATTGTCGCCGCCCATTTCGGCAAGGCAGCCCCCCTCGGCACCTCTATCTCTTCGAAGCACCAAATGCGCGTGGAAAAGATCCTGTGGCCCGACTTCGTCCGCCCATCCGCGCTCAAGTATTCGATCGATGTCCACAGCAATCTTCGCCAACAGGGTCGTCTCAACCATCTCCAGGAACTGATCGTGGTTGGATTCCAGGCATTTCCTTAGCTCGAACTCTTTCGGATATCGCTTTTGATACTCGGACATGCTGATCCGCTCGCCCGCAACGGCGGAGGCAGACCCAAGGAAAATTACCGACGCGAGAATCGCGAGAAATCGCCTCATCCATGGGGATTATAACTCCCGCCGGCGTGAGTTTCAATGCTTGCTGCCTCTTCATGGGGATTGAACGGATGATCCACAGACGTAGGATGAAAGGAATCTGTCCATAACGGAAGGCCTCCCTCAAAGAAAAGCCGGCCGCGGGCAGTGCCC
>JBBTHA010000034.1:3017-5640 GCA_038060535.1 Elusimicrobiota bacterium
GAGCGTTCACCCTCGCGATCAGGCGACGGTCGAGAAATACTCCTTCGACTTCACCGGATCGGCCTTCATCGTTTTCTTGCCTTCGGACCAGTTCGCAGGGCAGACCTCGCCGGTCTTCTCGACCTGCTGGAAGGCCTTGAGCACGCGCAAGGTTTCTTCCACCGAGCGGCCCACCGCCAGGTCGTGCACGACCGAGTAGGCGACCTTGCCCTTCGGGTTGATGAGAAAAAGACCGCGCAAGGCCACCGCGTCGTTGACCAGCACGCCGTAAGAGCGGGCGATGCTCTTGGTGATGTCGGCGAGCAGGGGATACTTGATTTCGCCCAGGCCTCCTTCCTTGCGAGGCAAGTTCGTCCACGCGAGATGCGAGAACTGGCTGTCCACCGAGCAGCCCAGGATCTCGCAGTTGAGCTTCTTGAACTCCCCGTGAGCGTCCGAGAATGAGACGATCTCGGTCGGGCAGACGAAGGTGAAGTCGAGCGGATAGAAGAAAAGCGCGACCCACTTGCCCTTATAGTCGGCGAGCTGTATCTCCTTGAAGCCTTTTGCGACGAGCGCCTGGGCCTTGAAGTCCGGCGCGTCCTTCTGTACGAGGGTATCAGCCATATGATGTCTCCTGTGTTTAGCGCGTCTGTTGAGCGGAAGCCTTGGCGCATTTCGCGCAAAGGCCGTGAAAGTGCACGGAATGCCCCGCCGGGGAAAAGCCCGCGGACTTCGGCGCGGGGAGCTTGTCGAGCCGGGGGTCGAAAAGATCCTCGATCTTCCCGCAGCCTGTGCACACGGCGTGGTGATGCGTCGCCGTGATCGCGTCGTAGCGCGCCTGCGCGGCGGGGGAATCGACGCGCGCGACCATGCCCATTTCATGCAAAGTCTGCAAGGTTTTGTACACGGTCGCCAGCGACAGGCTCGGATACGGCTTCTTGAGCGAAGCGTACAGCGTCTCGGCGCTGGGATGATCGCGACGCCTCGAGAGCTCCTCGTACACGGCCAGGCGCTGATGGGTGAGGGGGACCTTCTTGGCCTTGAAGAGGGTGCGGACCTCGTCGCGATTTTTCATATGTTCCTTTTCCCCGGCCTGGCGGCGACCTACTATCTAATAACTATTATCCGCTGGTAATAGTATCAGATTGATCCGAGGATGTCAAGGGGGCGAAGGATCGCTCCTTGCGCAGCGCCCACTCCATGCGCGCATTCGATGAAACTGGGAAGCCCAACCCGACGCCCAAACGCGCTTACCGAGACGGAGGCGGCGCCGCTTTCAGTTCTTGGATTTGATCCTCAAGAAACATCCGGGTGCCTTCGTCCGGCCGGGCGCTCAATGCCTTGTGGAAGAAGCGCAGCGCCAACTGATCTTTCCCCTCGCGGCGCAAGCACAGTCCCATGCCGGTCAACGCCCGGGCCAAAGAGACATCGCTGATCGCCAGCCGCTGGGCATGGCGGATCGCGATCGTAAACGCCGCTCGAGCTTCCTTGATTTTTCCTTCGCGCAGCCAGCTGGCGCCGTTTCTCTCGTGGTAGCGAACAAAGCGCGCGTCGCCGGTCTTAAAGTCGACGCGAGCCGTCAGCAGCTCCTCGCGAGCCGCGGCGTAATCGCCCTTGTCCATGAGCGCGTCGGCGGCCTTGAAACGCTCCTCGGCGGGGTCAACGCGGCGCGCGGCGAGGACGGAGGATAGGAGCAACACGGCGGCCGCGGCCAAAGCCAAACGCATATTCCAAGGATAGCAGGCCCAGGCGACGAGTCAAGGCCGGCGTGATCTCGGGGCGCCGAGGGTCGAACTCGGAACCTCGCGGTCCCAAACCGCGCGCTCTGCCAATTGAGCTACGCCCCGTCGTGACCACGCAGTCCTGATTATAATACACTATGCCGGTGAAGAAGCCTTTGTCCTTGGCCGCCGCGGCGTTTCTCTGCTCCTGCGCCACGGGCCCGTTGTCTTTTCCCATCGACGACTCGGACCCGCGGGTCATCCGCCGCGAAAGCCAAGACGAGGAGCGCCGCGCCAAGGAAGCCTTAGCCGACATTCAAAGGAAAGTCGACAGCGGAAGTCTTCCCAAGATCCAATTCGAGTTCGATCGCGACGAAATCACGCCCGAGTCTTTCGCCACCCTCGATCTCATCGCCGAACTTTTGCTCAAGAATCCCCGGCTTAAGCTCATCGCCCTCGCCCATACCGACAGCCTCGGCACCGAGGAGTACAACCTGGACCTTTCCGAGCGGCGCGCCCGAGCGGTCAAGAGCACCCTGGTCAAAAAAGGCGTGGCGCCGCCCTCGATCCGGTTTAAAGGAATGGGCTTCGCTTTCCCCCTGGCCGACAACTCCACCGAAGAGGGCCGGGCCAAGAACCGGCGCGTGGAGTTTCGCGTGACCTACCGGGACTGGGAAGCCGTTTACTGAGCGCCGCCCGACATCGCCTTTAAGCGCTCCTGGGCTTTAGCCAAAATGGTCTTGTAGGACGTCCCGGTCATTATCTCCAAAGCCTGGCTGACATGATCGACGGCGTAGATATGGAACGTCCCGTCCTTGACCGCCTGGACGACCTCGGCGCTCAGCTGCAGATCAGCGACGTTGGAACGCGGAATGATCACTCCCTGAATCCCGGTCAATCCCCGCGCTTTGCACAAAGCG
>JBBTHA010000035.1:0-9227 GCA_038060535.1 Elusimicrobiota bacterium
CCGAGGGCTTGAGCCAGACCTCGACGCGCCAGAAGTTCATTCCGTTCATGGGGGAGGGCACGGGAGTCACGAGGCGGTATTCTTGAGTCACCGCGTCGCAGAGGATGTCCTTGCCGATTTGCTGGGACTGGTTGTTCGATAGAGGCCCGGTCAGCTCGTAGAGGCGGCCGACGCGGATGTCTTTGAGGGAGGTCAGACCTTGCTCGCGAAGCAAAGACAAGGCGGCAAGCCCCTCGGGGTCGTTGAATTCGGCGCGCAGCTTCACTTCGATGACGAACGTGTTGTGCGGGGCTGGTTTGACGCTCATGAACTCACCTTGGAAAGAAAATCACGATAGCGCGACAAGGTTCCTTCCACGACCTCCTGCGGCAAGGCCGGAGCCGGGGGCCGCTTATTCCACCCCGAGCGCTCAAGCCAATCGCGAACGAACTGCTTATCGAAGCCGTCGGGGGTTTTGCCGGGACGCCAATCGCGCCGCATCCAGACCCGCGAGGAGTCGGGGGTGAGGATTTCATCGATGAGGCGCAATTGTCCGCCGATATAGCCGAACGCGAATTTCGTGTCGGCGAGCAGGAGCTGGCGCCGGCTCAAATGTTCAGAGGCCAGATTGAAGACCGACAATGTCAGGCGTTCGAGCTCTTGGGCGAGTTCCGGACCCACCATCTCGGCGAGAGCGTCTCGGGAAATGTTTTGGTCGTGCCCTTCGTCGGCCTTGGTCGCGGGAGTGAATATGGGCTTGGCAAGCTGATCGGCTTCCTTCAGTCCCGCCGGAAGACGGTGTCCGACGACGGCGCCGGTCGCCGCGTACTCCTTCCAGGCGGAGCCCGCCAGATAGGCGCGGGCCACGCACTCCGCGTCGATTCGCTTGGCCTTGTGGACGAGCATCATCCGGCCGTCGAACCACGTCCTGTCGAGCGCGACGTTCTTGGGCAGCGCGGCTTGGATGGCGTCGAAATCGGCGGTGATCAGGTGGTTGGGGACCAGATGTTTGGTCAGATTGAACCAGAACAGGGCGGCCTGGGTGAGGATCTTCCCCTTGCCGGGAATCGGCGTGGGAAGAACCACGTCGAAGGCGGACAGGCGGTCGGAGGCGACGATCAGCAGCCTGTCGCCCAAGTCATAGACGTCGCGCACCTTGCCGCGGCGAAGCAGGGGCAGCGAGGCGATATCGATGCTGGCGGGCGCGGTGGTGCTCATTCCCATTCGATGGTGGCCGGAGGCTTGGAGGAAATGTCATAGGCGACCCGGTTGACGCCTTTGACTTCGCTGACGATGCGGCCGGAGATTTTTTGCAGCAGGTCGTGGGGCAGCCGCGACCAGTCTGCGGTCATCCCGTCGCGGCTGTCGACGCAGCGCACGACCACGGTGTTCTCGTAAGTGCGCTCGTCGCCCATGACGCCGACCGAGCGCACGGAGGGAAGGATCACGACGAAGGCCTGCCAGACCTTGTCGTACCAGCCCGCGGCGGCGAGCTCCTCGCGCATGATGAGGTCCGCGTCGCGCAGGGTCTTGAGCAGAGCCGGGGTCACCGCGCCGAGCACCCGGATGGCCAGCCCTGGGCCGGGGAAAGGGTGGGCGCCGAGAAGCTCGGGCGAGATTCCCATTTCCTTGCCCAGGCGGCGGACCTCGTCTTTAAACAGCATGCGCAGGGGCTCGATCAAAGAGAGCCTCATCTTTTTGGGCAAGCCGCCGACATTGTGATGGCTTTTGATGACGGCGGAGGGGCCTTGCACGGGCACGGATTCGATGACGTCGGGATAGAGCGTGCCTTGCGCGAGGAACCGGACGCCCTTGAGGCGTTTGGCCTCCTTGTCGAAAATCTCGATGAAGCTCTTGCCGATGATCTTGCGCTTCCTCTCCGGGTCACGGACGCCCTTGAGGCGCCCGAGGAAAAGCTTGGAGGCGTCGACGACCTTCAAGTTCAGCTTCAGCTCCCGGCCGAGCACCCGTTCGGCGCGTTCGCGGTCGCCGTGGCGGCTCAGGCCGGTGTCGACATAGATGCAGTAAAGCCGGGAGCCGATCGCTTTGGAGATCAAGGCCGCGGCCACGGAGGAGTCGACGCCGCCCGAAAGCGCGCACACGACCTTGCCCTCATCTCCAACCTGGGCGCGGACGGCGGCGATCTGGGAGTCGAGCAGGGAGGACATCGTCCAGCGCTTATCGAAGCGGCAGATGCGCCGGGCGAAATTCTCAAGGACCTTGGAGCCCAAGGGGGTGTGCACGACTTCGGGGTGGAACTGGACGCCGTACCAGCGCTTGCCCTCGTCGGCGATCGCGGCAAACGGCGCCGACAGGGTGCGGCCCACGACGCGAAAGCCGTTGTCGAGGCCTTCGGCTCCGTCGCCGTGGCTCATCCAGACGTTGAAATGCCTGGGCAAATTCTCGAAGAGCGGCGTTTCCGAGAGCAGCTCCAGGTCGGCGTGGCCGTATTCGCGCTTCTTGGCGGGAACCACTTTGCCGCCGTGCAGGGCGACGAGGAGCTGCATGCCGTAGCAAATGCCCAGCACGGGCAGCCCTGATTCGAAAACGAAAGGGTCTGGACGCGGCGAGCCGGATCGATGCACGCTGTCGGGGCCTCCGGACAGGATGATGCCGGCCGGGCGCGCATTCTGGATATGAGTCTTCGAGGCTTTGTAGGGAAGAATTTCGCAGTACACCTCCAGCTCGCGCAGGCGGCGTGCGATCAACTGCGTGTACTGGCTGCCGAAGTCGAGGATGAGAATGGACTCGGCTTGGCGCGTGGCGAGGCTCACCCTACTTGCCCATCCCGATGCGTTGCGCTTTTTGGAAAATCTTGCCCTCGGTTTTGATGGAGGGCGCGATGATGATCTCGGTGGTTTGCATCTCGCGGATGGTGGACGCCCCCACCGAGCCCATGCAGGTGCGCAAGGCGCCGACGAGGTTCTGAGACCCGTCGTCGAGCCGGGAGGGGCCGTAGAGGATTTCCTCGAGGCTGCCGGTGACGCCGACCTGGATGCGCGTGCCGCGGGGCAGGTTCTGGTGAGGCGTGGCCATGCCCCAGTGGAAGCCCTGGCCGGGAGCCTCCTTGGCGCGGGCGAAAGCCGAACCGACCATGACTCCGTCGGAGCCGCAGGCGATCGCCTTGCAGATGTCGCCGCCGGTGGACATGCCGCCGTCGGTGATGATGGGCACGTAGCGGCCGGTGCGCTTGAAGTGAAAGTCGCGGGCCGCGGCGCAGTCGACGGTGCCGGTGACCTGCGGCACGCCCAGGCCCAGGACGCCGCGCGTGGTGCACGCCGCTCCCGGGCCCACGCCGATCAAAAGTCCGCAGACGCCCGCGTCCATCAGTTCCGTGGCGACCGAGTAGGTCACGCAGTTGCCGACGATGACGGGGATTTTCATCGTCTTGCAGAACTTCACGATATCGAAGGGCTTGTACTTGGTGGCCTTGTGGCGCACGGTCGTCACGGTGGACTGCACCACGAAGATGTCGGCTCCGGCCTCCATGGCCAGTCGTCCGTATTTCTCCGCGTTCTGGGGGATCGTGGAAATCGCGCAAGGAACCTTGGCGCGCTTGATCTGCTTGATGCGCTCGGCGATGAGTTCTTCCTTGACCGGCGGCCGGTACATGTCCTGCACCAGCCGCGTGGCCTCGTCGGGGGTCGCACCCGCGATCTGGGAGACCACCTCGCGCGGTTTTTCGTAGCGAGTGCTGATGCCGTCGAGGTTGAGAACTCCCAGGCCGCCCATTTTTCCCATGGCGACGGCGAACTCGGCGTCGACGACGCCGTCCATCGCCGAGGCGAGAAAGGGGATTTCGAGCTTGACGTGGCCGATCTTAAGGGTGGTGTCGACCTCGTCGGGGTTGACGGTCACATCGCCGGGAACCAGGGCGATCTCGTCGAATCCATAGGCCCTACGGGCCTCGCGGTCGCGTCCGATGAAAAAAGCCATCGTTTTTCCTCCGTCGGGATAAAGAGCTGGGCTGCCGGATATGGTAACACATTCCCTGACGGGGGGGCAACGAACTCGGGAGAAGGCGTCGTTTTGGGTCTATTGCCGACAGGCGTCCAGGCCTTTTGACCCACGCGGCACCGTCGCCCGTCGGCTATCCTAGCCGGAGTCATGAGAACCCTGTCACGCGCGTCGGCGGTGGCGCTGCTCTTGAGCTCGGCGCAGCCGGCTTGCGCAGAGGCAATGGCCGCAGTCGTCAGAAGCGCGCCCCTCGCCCCGGTTCCCGTCGTTTTGCGGGTGCCGGTCCTATCGATGACGGCGCCAAGCCTCATGCCGCTTTCGCCGCTGAACTCCGCGATTCCCGTTTTGCCGCGCGCCGCGATCCCGACGGCCCAGCCGCTTCAGGCATCGCTCATGCCGGCTGCCCGGTCGGCCGCTCACATCGCCATGCCGGCCGCGCTCGCCGCCATTCCCTTGGCGGCTATGGACGCCACGGAGCAGATGCCGTGGGCCCGAGATGCCGGCGCTAGCCTTTTTGACGGGGCCGGTGCGGCGTCCGCCCTCGGTGACTTGGAGACCCGACCCGTTTCTTTGCCGGCGGGAGCGCTCAGCGTCAATCGCGTCCGCCTCGACTCGCCGCAAGAGGCGGCTCAATTCATTCCCCATGCGGGAAACACCGAGCATTTCCTTGCCGAGTTGAAGAAACGCTGGGACACGATAGGCTCTCTTGATCTGCACCTCTACCGCGACGCCCAGGGAGGATATTTCCGCGCCGTTGACGTGTCCAAGCGCCCGGACCTTGTCGATCGGCTGCCGGAGGTCGGGCCGAGCGAAGCCGTCTTGATCAAGAAAATCATGCTGCACACCGACGACCTTCAGCTCATCATCAGGGAGGCGGGAAAAACGCCGGATCTCATCGTGTCCGGCGTGGTGACGGAAATGAAATCCTTGGAACGCGTCTCCGACTTCGCCTCCAAGCTGTCCGAGGCCAACACCCAGCTGATCAGTCACCAGAATCGCCATCAGCTGGACCTCGGCAGCGGCGCGGTGGCCGTGGACATGCTCGGATGGGGTACGGTGCCCGGCGAGCAGACGTTGAGCGCGATCAATAAGTTCGTTTCAGCCAACAAAACGGTGGGCTTCCGGCGCGTGGAGGTCTATGCCGGCGACCAACGCAGCGTTTTCCTGCGCGGCCGCAACGACCGATTCTCTCTGCAAGGAGAGCGGCGGTCGTCCGGGCGGTCCTTTATGGTTCCGAACTCCATGGCCGAGGCCCAGGACATCGATGCCGAAGCCATATTCCGGGAGTCGGTGGAACCCATCAGGATGCTGAAGAACTCCCAAACCCGGGCTACGATCACCGTCTACGGGGCGGCGCGCATACTCTCTCCCGAGGCCGCCAAAGCCGCGCTCAAATCCGTGGAAGCCGAGGTCGGTTCTTCGGGGTCCAATGCCGATGAGAAAAAGCGGTTGGGCGCGGCGCGCGAGGCCGTCTCCCTTTCGAAATACTACGAGATCGCCCGGCGTTTGGGAGGTCTCATCGCCAAGAAAACCGGCGGCTCCGTCGCGGTCGTCACCGGGGGCGGGCCGGGCATCATGGAAGCCGCCAACCGCGGGGCCTTCGAGGCCGGCGGCCCCAGCGTGGGCTTCAACATCAAGCTCGACCATGAGCAGGCCCTCAACCCTTACGTGACCCCCGGGCTCAGTTACGAGTTCCAGCACTTCCCCACGCGCAAGGCCGCCATGCGCCACGGCTCGATGGGCCTGGCGTATTTCCCCGGGGGCTTCGGCACGATGGACGAGCTCTTTGAGATTCTGACCCTGATGCAGACCAAAAAGATCAAGCGCGTGCCGATCGTTCTCGTGGGCCCCAAGGATTATTGGGACAATATCATCGACTTCAAGGAATTCTCGCGCAGGGGCCTCATCCGCGAGCATGACCTCTCCTTGTTCCGTTTCGTGAACACCGCCGAGGACGCTTGGCGGGCGCTGAGCAAGCCGCTGGACTAATCGGGCGAGTCGACTCGCTTGACTTGGCTCCGGCGTTCTGCCATTCTTGGGTCATGAACCAAGATAATTCTTTGTCTCCCGATCACCGCATCGAGATCGCGGTCGGCATCATTCTCAGTTTATTGACCTGCGGTCTCTACAACCTCTACTGGAACCACCGGCAGTTTTTGGCGATGAACGCGCTCCTGGGGCGCGAGGAGTACAAGTTCGTGCCCTGGCTGCTCTTGTCCGTGGTGACCTGCGGCCTTTACCACATCTACTACGAATATAAAATGGGCTCCGACCTTTACGCTTGGCTCAAGGATCATGGTCGAGAGGTGAGCCCGAATCTGCCCGTCATCGGTCTCGCCCTGGCCTGTTTCGGGTTGACCATCATCACGGACGCGGTCTATCAGCACGAATTAAACAAGCTCACATGATGCGACGTCCGATCCCGTTTGTCTTCGTCGCCGGCGCGGCCTGGGCCGCATGCGCGGCGCTGGCCGCGCTCGGCGTCCCCGAGGGCCTGACGCTGTGCCCGGTGCGCCTGCTCACCGGCCATCGCTGCCCCGGCTGCGGCATGGGCCATGCGGTCGTCTACGCGATGCGGGGGGACTTCGCCGCGTCTTGGCACGCGCACCCTCTCGGCCTGCCGGTGCTCATCGCGTGGACGGGCTGGCTGTTCTGGAAGGCGGGCCGACGAATAATTCGCTATAATGATCCCAGTCTTGCGGGATGGTGAAATGGTATCACGGCAGACTCTGAATCTGCTTTTCTAGGTTCGAATCCTAGTCCCGCAGCCATGTTTGACGTGAGAGCCCTTCGGCCAGTAAGCCGAAGGGTTCTTTGTATATAGGGACTACGTTTTCTCCGGTTACCGTTAAGTTCGATAGTATCGCACTGGCCAATCGGCGCTTTTCGGACAAGCTTCGAACTCGGTAATTCTCGTAGGCGTTGGTGGCCAGCTCCAAAATGGCCACGCCCAGCTCGAAGTAGCTCTGGTTGGCGTTCTCGTGGCGGGCCACGGCCGCGCGGTTTTCCTCCTGCTCCTTGCGCCACGTGGCCGTCTGCCTCTCCCAGAACTCGGCCGTGATCTTGCCCTCCAGCTTATCGCAATAGGCCTGGTCGAGTTTGGCTTGGAGCTTGCGGTATTCCTGATGGAGCGTCGTGACGGCTTGGTCGTGATATTCCTTTTCGCCGGCATGGCTCTGGAGCAGGCCCGTCTTGGCCACTTCAAAATCCTCGGGGCTCAGCTGGAAGGCCTTTAAGATCTCGCCGATCTTGGCGTCGAGCCGATCCTCGCGAACGTACTTGTTCGGGCATTTCCCGCGGGCGAACGTGCAGTGGTAGTAGACGTAGCGCCGCTCCTTCTTGCCCTCGGCCGTGAACGAGCAGCCGCAGATGCCGCAGGTCAGAAACCCGCGGAAGGCGAACTCCCGGCCGGTTTTCCGGGGCTTGTCCCAGCGCTTCATCACCTTCTGCACCGTCTCGAACAGGCCCTTGCTGATGATCGGCGTATGAACGCCCTTGTAGAGCTTGCCGCGGAAGCGAAACTCGCCGTGGTAGATCGGGTTGTTCATCATGAAGGCGATCTGACTGCGCGCGACCTTGCGCCCGGAGCGCGTGCGCAGGCCTTCCTCGGTCATCTTTTCCCAGAGGTTGGTGATCGACAGCTGGCCGGCGGCGTAGAGCTCGAACATTCGCCGGACCAGCGGCGCTTGCTCCGGGACCACATCGATGCGGTGGGTCTCCTTGTTGTTCTTGTAGCCCAAGGGAGCCCGGTCCGGGAACTCGCCCTGCTCGGCCTTCTCCAACATGCCCTTGGCCGTTTCTTCGCGCAGGTTGTCGATGTAGTTCTTGGCGAGCAACACCTTGAAGCCGTGGACCAACTTCTCGTGCGAGCGAGACTCCTTGTTGAGGATCGTGTTTTCCTTGACCAAGACGACGGTCAGGTCGCCTTGGTCGACGTCCAAATCGACATAATCACTGAAATTCCTGTAAAGCCGGTCGGTCTTCTCGCAGAGGATCGTCTTGACCGAGCGGTTGATCGCCAGGTACTTCCGCATCTCGGCGAACTGCGGTCGCCCCGTGCCCTTGGCGCTCTCCACGTCGGTGAACTCTCGGATGATCTCGAGGTCGTGGGTGCGGGCGTAGTCCTTGAGCAGCTTGGTCTGGGACTCGATGGAATAGCCGGAATCCGCCTGCTCCCGTGTCGAGACCCGGGCGTAGATCACGGCCTTGCGTGGTTCCATAGATACACCTCCCGTCATCATGACTTACCGTGTTCCTGCCGAACAATCAAGGGCTTTCTGCTCGGCGGCCTTGGCCTCGTCCTGCCGCCGCCAGTCGAGCAGCACCTCGAAGAAGCCGTTAAGGTTCCGATGGATGTTCTCCACCTCGGCCTCGGAGACCGGCCGGCCATAGCGCTTCGACCAGTGCGCTTGGGCCTGGGCGAGGAACTCGGGAGTGAAGCCGCTTACGTGGCTGGGCATTCGCCCCCGTTCAATGAAAAACAACGCTTGTTCGATGAAAGTACGAAAATGCTTCTCGACGGGCGTTTAGAACGCAAAAAAAGTAGGCGGGCAAGGTTCGCCGCGTTCGAAACGAGAGTAAAGGGGGAGTGTACGGGGTTTGAAGCCGATTTTTTCCGCAAAATTTCCGAGAGCCGAAAGCCGCTTTCCCCGTCGAGGATTTCTTGTCGACATACTCCCCAATTAGATCGAGTGGGAAGCGCCACACGTTGCGCGGCTGTGCCCGGCCAGGCCGCTCGGATGTGGCCCAGGCTCCGCGACCCGCGTCCGGCCGGACAACGTTCGACCGTCCGCCTGTCCAGGACAGTTTTAGAGCCGAAATCTCCAGGTGTCGCAAAATACTCGAAGGGGGAGTGTCCCCGCCCGAAGCCCGATAATTTCCGCAAAAATATCGGAGCGCAGTCGCCTCGGTTCTCGTCGAAGAAACTCGACCTAATCAGACATAACGTCGAGGACACGCCGTGTCGTGTCGCGACGTTCAGGCGCGCTTGGGCCGGACACCACGATCCAGTTCCCCGTCGAGACCGTTTCTGGGGTGTCGGGTTTTGCCCCGCCCAGGCCCCTTTTTGCCACCAGTTTGGTCGCAGTGGTCGCAGTCCTCCACTATAGGCGTTACGCGCGCGCGTGACGCGCGCGGGTAACGTCCCAATCGGGAGACTGAGACCACTGAGACCAAACCCACTCACAGCATTGGCTCCTGGGTGGCCTGGTCTTTGAGTGCGATGCCCGCAAAACCTCGCAGGCTTACCGATCGCCAACGATGCAAGCTTCGCTTGGCAAGGGCCGCAGAGA
>JBBTHA010000036.1:0-5091 GCA_038060535.1 Elusimicrobiota bacterium
AGCCGCCGCGAGCGCCAAGCGAGGGTCAAACCCGAGCGATCCCGACAAGGGGCGATCCGAATGCAGCTCCCTATCAGCAGAGAGCACGAAGATTCCGGGCTAGTGGCGGGCTTGGGCCGCTCGAGCGGGCCTCTTCTTGGCCAACGTCACCAGGGCCCTGAGCAAATCCATGCTCGTCACGATTCCCGTCAAGCGGTTGTTCTTGGTCACGAGCAGGCGATGAATATGCCGCTCCACCATGATCTTGGCGAGCTCCTCGACCGGAGTCTCCTCGCCGACGGCGATAGCGCCCGGGGTCATGATACGCTCCACGCGCGACTCCTCAAGCTCCTCGTAATGGATGCCGACGGAGCGCGTCGGCTCCTCAAGCTCGCGGTGATACACGGGCACGCCCCCGGAGGCCTCTCCGCGGTTTCGCACAAGGTCGGTTTGCGACACGACCCCGACCACGGCCCCTGTTTCATCGACCACCGGAGCGCCGGTGATCTGCTTCTCTTCGAAAAGCTTGGCCAATTCCTTCAGGGTCAGCCAGGTCTCCACCGTGATGACCTGCTTGCGCATGATGTTCTTAGCTTTCATAGACCCTCCCAGACGAATGACGCACTCCGCCCCAAGAGCGCCCGCAACATTGCGGCTTAAGCGCGCTTGTCCCGCTCGTCCCAAAAACGCGGCGGCAGCGCTCCCAAGATAATGATCAGCAGCTGGCTGACGCTGAAAGCAAGAAGCCACCAAAATGCCGAGTCCATAAACCCGTAAGAGTGCAGGCCGATGCCGAGCATATTCACCCCGAACCACGAGGCGCTTGTGATCACGTTCCCGAAAACAGCCATCAACATGATGCCTCGGTCCCGCACGAAGCCGGCCCAGCGCATATGCAGGATCAAGGCGTTCCAAAGCACGATTAACAGCGCCCCATTTTCCTTGGGATCCCATCCCCAGAAACGGCCCCAGGACTGGTCCGCCCAAATGCCGCCGAGCACCGTTCCCAGAAAGCTGAAGAACAGGCCGAACGCAATGACCCCGTAAGTCAGGGACGACAGCGCCTTGTCATCGGCGGGATCGGGGGCGCGAAGAACCTGGCGCCGCGCGATCCACACGATGGCCAAGAGGCCGGCGAGGTAGGTCCCGCTGTAGCCGACCGTCACCGTGATCACATGCGTGGCCAGCCAAAAATTCGAGTCTAAAACCGCGCGCATCATCTCCATCGTGTCTCCCGACGAGCTGAGATGATGGGCGATCAGAAGGGTCGCGAACCCGACCGTCGACGCGCCCGCGGCGGCAAACCCCCGGCGGTGCACCCGTTCCGCGATCAACCCAAGCAAGGCCGACCCCCAGCCCACGAATACCGCGGACGAATAGAGATTGGTCACGGGAGGACGGCCCTGAAGCGCCGTCCGGGCCAGCAAACCGGCGGTGTGCACGGTGAAGGCGGCCCAGGCGCACGCTCGAGCACACGACGCCACATCGGGGCGCCGCGCCGCCCACGACGCGAATATGAGCAGCAGCGCTAAGACGTAGAGAACGATCCCCGAGAAGAACGGCTGGGCGCGGTTGAACACCGCTTCCACGCGCGCGCCGCGCGCTAAGGCGGGCGCATTCGCGCTCAGCCAGGCGTTCTGTTCGGCGAGGGCCGCGCCAAACGCCGCGGCGTCGCCCGAGCGATAGGACGAGGCCATGCGCGCGACGAGCATCGCGCCGGGATGAGGCTCAGCCGCAGCTCCAGGGCGCACCACGGATTCGGCCAACCCGGCCCAAGCCGCCTCGCCTTCTCCCGAGCGCGGAGGCAGAATCTTGAACGCGGAGGCCTCGGCCAGCGTCGCGTAGCGGCGCAGGCCCGCGTCGATCTCCCCCATCAGCGCGGCGGCGTTTTTCGGTCTCTGACCCCCCTGCACCACCTCCATCGCCTCGGAGAGCTTGGCTTGAAAGGCCGCAAGCTCGGCGGCCGGGTCTCCGCGTCCGGCAGGCGTGAAGGCGTTCTGAATGCGTTCGTATAAACTCAGCCTCTGGTCGAGGTCGATCACCGCTCGTTGAAAGCGCGTTCGCGCGGTCGCCGCGACGGTCTGCGAGGCCTGAGCCTGGCCGCCGACTTCATTGCGTTTGGCCAGAAGCTGCGCGTAGGAGAAATAACGGCCTTGCCTCTGGTCCAGACCCAGCACCCCCAACACCTCGGGATCGTCGATCACGAAGGACCGGTACTCATCGGAGGCTTCAGGCTTGAGCGCGACATCGAGAAGCCAGCGGGTCGCCGGCAATGAACGTCCTTGAACGCGCACACTTTGCTTGCTGCGGATCATCAAAAGGGAGTTCCGCGCGAAGGTGTCCAAGGGTTTGACCCGGCCGCCCTCGAGAATCGGCAGCCGGCCGAACGCCTCCACATCAAAGCCGGTTTTCGGCGCCGGCGACAGGGCGGGCCATGCCGCCAGAATCAAAGCCCCGGCGAAGACGGCGCCGGGAAGAAAGCGAGAGTTCATGCCGCCGCTCCCAGGGTTCTGCGCAGCATCAACACGAAATGCCACAGCAGACCTATCGTGACCAGGATGCAGGAAATGTAGGGCAGCGTCCATGACGGATTGCGCACGACCTGGAGCACGGACAGCGTGTCGTTCTTGCCGAAGCTCGACTGATAAAAGGTCAGGCCGTCGTGACGCAGCGGCGAATTCATGTAAATCAGGACGTCGCGGTCGTCGCCGCTTCGCGGGTCGCGCAGGCGCACCTGGCTTGAGAAATTTTTAGGGATGTCGGTCCCCGGATAGACGTCATGACGGAAGTCCTTCAAGGTCAGGGTGAAGGGCAGAGGGTAGCGTCTCGGACGCAAGGCGAGCCGCCAGCTTCGCCCCGCGTGCGTAAAGCCTTGCGGCGCCCCCAAAGCGGGGGAGACGAGAAAAACGCCGTAGCTTCGAGCATCGGCGGCGACCGGCTCGATCAAGGCCGCGGGAACGTCGCGATCCTCTCCCGAGGCCGGCGCGACCTGCCGGGCGACGACATCGACGCCCACCCCCGCCGTCGCGCCGCTGGGGGGCGAGCCCGCAGAGCGCATCGACAGCTCCGCGTTATCGATGAAACCGCGCACGCGCAAGACGAAGGGCAACGAGGCATGCGCTATCTCAGCCCGCGAACGAAGCATCGAGTCGGGAATCGAGCGGACTTCCTCCGATGACGGATCGCTCACATCGATCACGGCCAATTCCATGCGGCGAAAATCCTCGGTAAAATCCACCGTCTGCCCTTCTTCGATAGTCAGGTGGCTTTCGACTTGAAAAAAAGCGGTGGCGAATTCGCCGATGAACAAAAGGGCCAGGCCGAAGTGCACGATCCACAACCCCGCCTTGCGCCAGGACAGTTCCAAACGCCGAAACTGGGCCATGCCCAAATTGGCCAACAACAAGCCGCCGACCGCCCCGCCGCCGGGAAATATCGGGATCGAGACAGCCCCCTGCCCCGGGTTCCACCACACGAAAAAAGAACGGATATATTTCTCGACGGCCAAATGCACGCCGAGTTGAACCTGCGCCAAAGTGCACGCCACGACCAGGATCATCAATGCGACGATGCAGAACACCGTCAATTCCATTGAACTCAGGAACTCTCCGGCTCGTCCGATGAAATTGCGCCGCCTCATGAACACATTCGGCTAGCAACACATCTGCCAGGACTATTTATGATAACGCTCGGAGACCGATCGACGCGACAGCATCCACGCGGCCGCGGCCGATAAAGCCGACACTGTGCCAAGGATCAAAGCCATGCGCAGCCAGGGCTCGCCCTGCGCGCGTCTTTGCGCGCCTATGCGCACGGCCGTCGCCACCCAAGCGATGCTTCCTAACCCCAGCAGTATTTGCACGCCGCGCAGCGCCCAACGCGCCCGGGTCAGCACCGCGATCAGGGGCAGGGCCAGACACAAGGCGACACCTGACAGAGATCCCATTCGCAAAAAATGGGCCGCCAGGACCAGACAGAGCAAAAACGCGAAAGCCATGCCGCGGCCCTCGCAACAATCAGGCCCGAACTCAGACCGAAGCTGGACATGTCATGGGAAAAAGTAGGAATATTCGTTGCGTCGAGGACAGCGTCGTACATATATAGGGGGACTAATCATAATGCGGAAATTGTGGTCGTCGTTCGTGGTTTGCGGCGTGTTGGCTGTGTCGTTCTTCCTAGCGGGAGCGGCGCACGCCGCCGACGCCAAGGAGAAAAAGGAGAAGAAGGAGGCTCCTAAAGTCGAGGAAGCCGCTACGCCCGCGGTGGAGGCGGCTGCGGCGGAGACGAAGGAAGCTCCGGAATTCATCGTCTATGACAAGGCCAAGAATGGGACCGTTACCTTCCCGCACAAGAAGCACGCCGAAATGGCGGGCAAATGCGACGCCTGCCACGGTGGGGAGACTCCGATCTTCGCCCAAAAGAAGACGGAAGGCATGCTGATGAAAGACATGTACGCCGGCAAGCTCTGCGGCGCCTGCCATGACGGCAAAAAACATGGCGAAACGGTCGTTTTCCCGGCCAAGGGCGCTTGCGGGAAATGCCACAAAAAAAGCGCGAAATAACGAGCGGGGATATCGTCTAAAAGACGCGGGCGCCGTGATACGGCGCCCGCGTCCTGTTTTTGGCACATTCGTTGCCTAGCAGATGTTCAATGGGTATAGTCAGGATGCATCCCTTGCGCACCGCCGCTTTCGGGGCAGTCATTCTTGCCTTCTGCGCGCCGGCCTACGCGCTCCACCCGGACTCCGAAAACTGCCTGGCCTGCCATGCAAGTAAGGATTCGGGCGCTCCGCTGGTCGATGTCGCGCAATTCTCCGCCTCGCGGCATGGACAAGCGTCCTGCGGCGGCTGCCACGCCGACGTCAAGGATTACCCCCACCCGGCGAAAATCGCCAAAGCGACATGCGTTTCATGCCACCGCAAGGAAGCCTCCCAATACAACGCCAGCGTTCACGGACGCGCCAAGGCCCACGGCGATCGCGATGCGGCGATCTGCCTGTCCTGCCATGGGGGAAACGGCCACGCCATTCTCAAAGGCTCCGACCCTCTCTCCAGCGTCTCGCAGGCCAATCTTCCCAAAACCTGCGCCAAGTGCCACAGCGATCCGGAACT
>JBBTHA010000037.1:0-42965 GCA_038060535.1 Elusimicrobiota bacterium
CCGCCCCCGCATCATGCCCCACCAATTGGGAGCCAACTGAAGATTCCGGGCTAGAATCCTGCTTATTGCGGTACAGTTGGAACTGGATAGCGACGGCAAGGGAAAGGAGGTCGCTGTCGTCTGAGTTGGGACTTATCTGCAAACTCGTCCTAAAACTGGTTTGTGGAAAACCTTTTTCGGTCGCTTGGCCCAATCGCTTCGCGTCTTCGCGGCTCAAACGGCGTTGAACAAAATAATCCGCGCGTTCTCATCGCTGATGATTTCAAACTGAAGATTCCCGGATAGTCTATCGGACCGCCGGAACGTCGGCGTGGCGATGGAACAACTCCAGCATCAGCAGCCCCCAGAGGCGATAGCCGTGATCGCGCCGGCCGCATTGGTGCTCGGCCCATAGGGCGCGTAAGGTCTCTTCTCGAAAATACCCCCGCGCAAGAGCCTCCCGGGAGAGGACATTGTCTTCCCAAAAGCCCTTGAGCGGGCCGCGAAACCAAACTCCCAGAGGAATGCCGAAGCCCATCTTGGAACGGGTCAGAATCTCCTGGGGAAGAAGATCCTTAAACGCCTCTTTCATGATGTGCTTGTGCCCGCGCAGGCCTTTTAATTTCCAGTCCCCGGGCATCCGGAAAGCTGTCTCGACGAATATATGATCGAGAAGAGGCGACCTCCCCTCCAGGGAGCAGGCCATGGTGGCGATGTCGACTTTCGCCATCAAGCATTCGGGAAGATAGGTCTTAAAATCGACATACAGCATGCGGTTGACGAAATCCTCTCCCCGGCAGGAAGAGAAAGCCTCGCTCATGTAGCGCACTGTTTCTCCCTCTGACGCCCCCAACCGCCGTTTGAAATCGTCCGAGTACAGCGAGGGCTTGTCATCTTCGGCGAAGAAGCCGACCATCTTCAAGTGGCGGCCGGGAAGGTCGTTCAACAACGTCGAGCGAAGGAATCGCTTCGCCCTCCAAATATTGCCGAGCGGCGCGTCATGCTCGGGCAGGAGTTCCGCGGCGGCGCGCATGACCTTGAGCAGGGGCCCGGGAAGCGCGTCGCACAAGCGCGCGGCTTTCATAGCGAAATATCGGATGTAGCCGGCGAAGTTTTCGTCGCCTCCGTCGCCGTTCAGCGCGACGGTGACGAACTTGCGGGTCTCCCGCGCGACATAGTAAGTGGGAAGCGCGGAGGCGTCGGCGTAAGGCTCTCCATAATGCCAGGCGAGCTTGGGCAAGATGTCGGACATCTCGGGTTTGACGATGAATTCGGCGTGGTCGGTCTTGTACTTCTCGGCGACCATGCGCGCGTAATGGGTCTCCGTGAAGCGTTCCTCGTCGAAACCGATCGAAAACGTCTTCACCGGTTTTGTCGACAGCCGGCTCATCAAGGCCACGATGATCGAGGAGTCGACGCCGCCGGAGAGAAACGCGCCCAAAGGAACATCTGAAATCATGCGCAGGCGCACGGATTCGCTCAACGTGTCGCGAAGAAGCTCTTTGGCCTCGTTGAAATCAGTCGTGATCGGCGGTTGGCCCAGGGGCAAGTCCCAATATCGAGCGATGGAGATTTTTCCCTTTTTCCATGTCAACGTATGGCCCGGCGGAAGTTTTTTTGCAGCGCGATAAATCGTGCGCGGCGAGGGGATGTATTGCAGCGACAAATACATATCGACGGCGACGGGGTCGATCTCTCGGGACAAAGTCGGCTCAAGGGCGAACAGGCAGCGAAGCTCCGATCCAAAGAGCAGCGCGCCGCCATGGCTTTCGGCGTAAACCAACGGTTTCTTGCCGATACGGTCGCGCGCGATGAACAAGGTCTGCTCGGCCTTGTCCCACACCGCGAAAGCGAACATGCCGCGCAGCTTGTCGACACAACGCGGGCCCAACTCGCGGTAAAGGGCCAGGATGATCTCGGTGTCGGATTGGGTCTTGAAACGGTGGCCCCGCGCTTCGAGCTCCGCGCGAAGTTCCTTGAAGTTGTAAATCTCCCCGTTGAGCACGACCCAAAGGGAGCCATCGGCATAGGACATGGGCTGATGGCCCGTGGTCAGATCGATGATGGCCAGGCGTCGCATCGCCAGGCCGGCCGGGGCGTCGAGGTGATAGCCTTCATCGTCAGGGCCGCGGTGCGCGATTTGATCGTTGGCGCGCTTGAGCACGCCCTTGTCGGGGGACCGCCCGTCGCCGTAAACGACGCCGCATATGCCGCACATGGTCGATTAGAAAGGCAGTCGCGCGCGAAGAAAGGAACGATCCTCTCTCGGAAGCAAGCGCCAGAAGACGTAAGTGTACAACGCCCCCGAGACCAAGCACAAGGATAGAAACGTCCCCCATCCTCCGATGTGGACACGCAACGGCCAGGCCACGACCAATAAGATGCAGCAAGCCGCGCAGGCCGGAGCCAGTGTTTCCCGGAGGAATCGACCCAAAGACAGCTCCAGCAAACGCCCATGCACGAGGTTGATCAGCAGCGTCGTCGAGACGACCTGCCCGATCAGTCCGCCCAAAGACGCTCCCATCAAACCCCAGCGAGGAATCATCCATGGCCACAGCGCCAGACACACCAGCGCCTGGGCCCAGGCGGATCCGGCCTGCCACCACCCCCCCTTGCGTCCCGCGGCGACGGATGAAGGAAGAAAAGACAAGAGCGCCACGCTTTGGGAGATGACGAGAAGACGCGCGGGCCATACGCTCGCGTCGCCGAACTTGCCTCCCAGCCACAACGATAGGAACTGAGGCATCAAGGCGAAGAGAAGGGCGTACGCCGGGATCAGAAGCCCGAAAAGGGTGCGCGACGCGCGCAGGTACAACCGCGCGACGGTTTCCGGGCTCTCATTTTCCCCCAACTCCCCGACCACCGGAACGAGAGCCATGGAAGCGGTGGCCGGCAGCGTCTGCAGCCGAGCCAAGGCTCCCACGGGGACGGCATAAAGCGTGAAATCGGACATCGAGCGCAAGCCGGCCACGAAAGCCCGGTCCATCTGGCCGCTCACCATTTGAGCGAGAGCTCCAGGCCAGAAACCGATTGAGTAGAGCGAAAATTTCGAAAACGATATCCGTCCCGACCCGCTCGGAACTTCACGACGCAGGCGCCAAACTCCGAAAAGACAGAAAAGCGCCACGATCGCATGCACCGCCACGAACCCCGCGGCGGCAGCTCCCAAACCTCGACCGAGACCCAGCGCGGCGAGAACGCCCAAAGGGATCAGAACTCCCTGCAAAACGGCCGCCGCGCTTTGCCAATGAAAGCGGTGGAGTCCTACGAAAGCCCCTCCGGCCCAGCCGACGACCGCCGTGAAAACGGCGCCCAAAGACGCCGCGCGAATCATCCATGCCCCATGGAAGCGGTAATAGGCCGGAACGATGAACACCTTGTCCGCCAAACTCGGAGCGGCGACCCACATGATCAAGGCTCCGAGCATCGCTCCGCCGATGACCAGAACGGCGGAATGGCGCAGCGCGTCATCGAGAAGGCTTCTCCCTCCGCCGGATTGAGACTCCGCGGCGAAGCGAATCGTGCCCGCGGTCGCGCCGAAGTGGAGAACTCCGACCCAGCCCGCGGCGGCCTGCATGAGAAGATAAAGGCCGTAGGCCTCCACGCCGAATCCTCGCACGAGACGAGGGATGATGAAAAGATTGATCGCCACGACCGCGGCCTGACCGGCCAACCCCCAGCTCACGTTGCTGGCAAATCGCTCTCCCCGGCTCATGCCGGCTCCCGGCGATATAATATTGCGCAACGCTCGGCCACGCGCGACAACGCGTAGCGTTGTTCACACACGCGCCTCGCGTTCGCCCCCAAGGCCGATGCGGCGGGGTCATCGAGAACCCGCCGAACGCAGGCGGCGGCGGCCGCGGCGTCATCGCGCGCAAAAAGAAGCCCCGTGACCCCGTTTTCGATCGTCTCGGCCGTTCCCCCCACGGCGCTGGCGATCACGCAAAGCGCCGATGCCATGGCCTCCAACAAGGAGTTGGACAGGCCCTCGGAAGTCGAAGGTAAGACGAACGCGTCCGCTGCGGCGTACAGTTCGGTGAGATTATCCGTCGAAGGGATGATCCGTACGCGTCCGCCGGAGGCGGCCGCCTCGGCTTCAAGCGCCTTTCTCTCGGAGCCGTCACCGACGAGAATCAGCGTCGCCCGTCGACCCCCCAAAGCCTCGACCCAAATCCTGGAGAACCAGGGCAGCCTCTTTTCGGGGGAAAATCTCCCCGTATAGAGGAAAATGGGGCCTGAAGGCCACCCGAGTTTCACTCTCAATGCGATCTTTTCACCCGCGGCGGCGGGTTGAAATCGATCGACGTCCACCCCGTTAGGCAGAACCTCGATGCGGGCGCCGGGCAGATAATCCCGCGCTTCCGCGGCCAAATCCGGAACCACCGCCAAAAAATGAGGCTTCAAAAACGACAGGGTCCTCAGCTTCAGGCGGCCGAGTCCCGTGCGAGAGGACGCCGCGAGCTCGCCGATGCCGCGGCCTCCTCCGAGCTTGACGACGACGGGCTTATTCAAGAATCTCCCCGCGCACCCGGCGGCCAGGGCCGGGGAGCCCGCTAAATGGGCATGGATCGCGTCGTAAGAATCGCCGTGCCAAAACAGCCAACCCAAGACTCCAAGGAGAAACGTCAGGGAATTGAGCGCTCCATCTCCCCCTGTCCAAAGACGCCTGACCACGACGCCTTGAACCTCCTGCCGGCTCGGCAAGAGTCCGAAACGGCGAGTGAGAACGGTGACCTGCGCTCCGCCGCGGACCAAGGCGACGGATAACTCCAGGGCCTGACGCTCGGCGCCGCCCACGGTGGGCCAAAAGCCCGCGCTGACCATGACGACGCGTAGTGGAGTGTTCACGCAGCTTTCTTGCGGCCGAGAACGCCCGGCTTCGGGATGAGTCCATGCGGCAAAACGCCGATAATCGAAAAACCCTCTTCTTCGAACCAGCGCGCGAGCTCTTCCTTGGTGTGATGCCACTGATAGGGCGGAGAAATCCAATCGAAATTCTCGATCAGCCGAACCTGATAGTCTGGATGAACGGAGTACGTCAACCACTTGAGTCCGGGCACGACCCCCATCCAAGTCAATGGGTGGCATAACGCATGAACGAGCGACACCGGCATCCTCGTGGTGAAAAGACGAACACAATCGCTCACGACATGCCGAATAAGCACGATCCACCATGCCAAACGGCGGTGTTCGGCGACCCACTCGCGTCCTTTTTTAAGGGGATTCGTCGCGAAATCCTCATAACGCCCGGCCTTGCCGTACAACCAGACCGAGAACAACCCCTGAGGCTTGACCAAAGCCGCCACGGCCGAAAACGCCGCGCGCGTCTGCGCGGTGTGATGGAGAACGCCTTGGCTGTAGGCGATGTCGAAAATCCCGAGCTTGAACGGCGGGTGGAGCAGGTCACCCTCCACGGGATGAAGACGGGGCTCGGTGCGCGCCCGCTGCGCGACGCGAATCAGGCTTTCCGACATATCCAAAGCCACGACCTCGGCGTTGAGCGAAAGGGCGACCGCGCTGTAGCGGCCCATGCCGCAGCCCGCGTCGAGAACGAGCTTGCCGGACATCTCCTGCGGCGGCAGCATGGTTTCTTCGAGAAACACTCCCTTGTCCTCGGGCAGAGAGCCGGGATATCGAAGCCATTCCCAGCCGAACGTCCGTCGAGTCTTATCCGCACGGGCCTCAAGAGGGTCCGGAGGACGCAGGCGCGGTATTCCGTCAATGACAGGATATTGGAGACCGCAGCCTTTGCACGCCAGGGTCGCCTCGCTAATGTGTTCATTGTGGCTCGGATAAGTCTCAAGACTTGAGAATTTCAAGTCCTCGCGGCACACCGGACACGCAAGCCAATGCAAGAGGGACAGCTTCATGAGCCCTTTTCCACCTCCTGACGAAGCTGCGCCAAGGAGATCCCCTCGCGCGATAAAAAGAAAAGACCGCAACTCGTGACGAAAACGTACATGACCATGTGCGTGACGAGGGCGTAGGCGAAAGCTTCCTCGGGTCCCGCTTGAAATTTGACGAGAATGGAGGCAACGACCGCCTCAAACGTGCCGACGGCTCCCGGAGCGGCGGGAATCGCCGAACTCGCTCCGGCCCAAGACAGGGCGAGAACCGAGCGGGGATAGTCCATCAAGCTCCCGAGGCTCAAAACTCGGGCTCCAGCCCAATACAGCACGGCATCGACGCTCCACAAAAGCACGCTCCAAAACACGGCCTGCACGCAGGCCCACGGCGAGCGCAAGACAACGGCCCCGAGCGAAAGCTGCAACACCAGGTTGTGAATCCTTGGCCAACGCCGCAGCGCGCGCTCGGTGACGCCGCCGCCGACCACGGATGAACCCGCCACGGTCAGGAGAATTAACGCGCCAAGGGTTCCCAATAAGACGGCGACGGCGCCGATGACGATCTCTCGCGGGACGATGCCGTCAACCGCGCCCGCCGCGACTATGAAAATCAACAATAGGGCCGCGACATCCAGAGCTCTCTCGATGGCCACGCTGGCGAACGCGGCAAGCACCGGAATATCAAGCCTGCGGCTGGCTAAAATCGCCCGAGCCAACTCTCCTAGGCGAAGAAAGAGAACGTTGTTAATCGCCAAGCCGATGGCCTCGAGCTTTATGAGCGTCCAGACGGGAGCCGGCGTGACCCGAGCCCTGGACAACAGCACCCGCCATCGCAGCGCTCGAATCAAGAGGTCGACGCACATGACGACGATCATGGGAAGGATCCAGATGAATTCCGCGGCCCTCAACGCTTTTTTAAGCGCTGCAGAATCGACGCCGCGTACGGCTAACCATAAAAAAAAGACCGTCGCGATAAGAGCCGCGGCAATAGGAATCAGCCTTTTGCGTCTACTCATGTCCCCACCCCGAATTTCGCGAGTCGGATGAACCAAAACGACCACGACGCCAACGACACCAGCGCCAGCCAACTCCATCCAGGGGGGCTAAATTCAAACCGAAGGTCGAGAGACGATTGGGAGGGAGCGATCGGAACCAATTGAAATGCCGGTCCCCACGGGCGGAGCTCCACCTCCCGGCCCTCGAGGAACGCGCGCCAGCCGGGCCAGCGTGATTCAGCCAGGGAAACTGAAGCAGCTTCCTTCGGCACGTCGCCCGCCAGGCGCCAGCGCTCCGGCCGCTCGATGGTCAAAATCGGATCAGGCAGAACACGCGCTCCGTCGCGATCGAGGAAAGCGGCCAACGGCCAGGCTCCCGTCGTCGTCTCTATGCCCGAGGCGGATAGACGCGCGCCCACCCCGGCCCGCGCCGAAGCCTGCGAACGCCATCGTGAAACAAAAATGCGGCTGGAATCGGCGGCGGGGGAGCCCTCGGCCTCCAATGCCCATCGCGCCGCTCCCGCGGGGAAAAACGCGTCATAGCCATTCACGTTGCGCATGCGGTAAACCGTGGCTTTATTCGGATTGGCGAGCTCGGGGTCGGTCAAAACTCTTTGCGGCAGCCCGGATAAAGCGGCGGCCACGGCCGCGTTGGCCGCCGTGAACTCCTTCGGATCATGATGGGTAAGAAATGGGAAATCCCAAGCGGATAATTCCGCGACGACAAGAAAGGGGATTGTCGCCAAGAAAAACCGTCTTCGTTCCAAAGCGCGCAACCCGGCGGACGCGAGCAGCCAAAGTCCCCAAAGAACGAAAAACGACCAGCGCGCGGGAGTGCGCAGATAGGAGAGGCCGGGAATACCCGAGAGAAAGCCCATGGGACCGTTGACCCCAAAGGCCAAGCAAAGACCCGCCAACACAAGGAGGATCGCTCCCGCGCGTCCGCGCTCGCGCGCTAGGCCCAGAAACGCCAGACATGACATCACGATGCCCAGCCACACGCCTCCGCTCTCATAAAAAACAGAAATCGCTCCTTTCCAACCTCCGTCAAGCGGAGTTCCGAGCGCCCCCGGCCAAAGCCACATCAAGACGGCCCACCAATCAAGCGAATAGGCGTGAGTAAATTCGACCGGCCAGCCGGCGCGGTTGGAGCCGCGAAGAAACTGCACGGTCGCGACCCACTGGACGGCGGCCAGCATCATCGCTCCACAGGCCGCTTTGGCCAAGCATCCCCACAAACGCATTCGCGATTCTCGCGCGGCGGCCCACAGCAGCATCGCGACCGCGTTAATGAGAAGAAATTGCGGATGTCCCGAGAAAAATTGAATCGCCCAAACGGAAGACAAGAGCGCCGTCCTGGAGCAAAGCCACGCCAGCCAAGCCCACGGCACCCATGACAGAGCGGCAAGCAGCGTGGGAATGCCAGCGGTCACCCGGTAGACGAGAAACGGAGACAGGGCGTAGGACGCCGCGAGAACGACCGCGGCGGCGCGCCGCGAACCCAAAGATCGAGCCAAGAGGAACGCGCCCAGGGCCGCCCACAAAAGGTGAAAAATTTGCTCCCAAGCCATGGCGGTGACGACGGGAAGAAGAAACGACAATGCGGACGGGGGGTAAAACAATGCCGCCTGAGGATTGGCCGCATGAGGGACGCCAAGAAGAACGTAGGGATTCCAGAACGGGAAATACCCCTGGATGATCGTCGAGACCGAATGGTGGCGCAGGGGCCAATGAAAAGTGTAAAGATCGCCGTGATTGAAGAAGGATGGCGCCTCGCGCGCCCAAACCGGGGCGAGGAAAGCCAAGATCACAGCCGCCAGCACCCCAAAGGCAATCAGGTCCCTGCGTGTCATGAAGTCGTGGCCACGACCCGATGATACCAAGAGGCGCCAAGCGCCAGCAATGAGGCCCATGTCACTATCAACCCCACACGCCACGGCAGCGGTTCATATCGCCACCGTATGGTCCAGGGTCCGGCCGGAGTCGCCACTTTTTGAAACGCCTCCAATGCCGGCCGAGACGTGACTCGCAATTCCTTCTCCCCGGAGGATAAAGCGATTGTCCATCCCGGGAAACGCGGCTCAGAAACAAACACCCACCCCTCCCCGAATCCCGAGACTTCAAACCGATCCTCTCGAGGCCATCGAAGTTCAAGAGGAGCCCCGAGCGGGGGCGGCGCCGGCGGCCATTCTTCTGGAAAAGACGCCCCTTGTTCCGGGGAGAGTCGATAGGCCAGGGAAACCTGTCCCCGCACTCGAGACACTTCCCAAAGGCTGCGGCCCTCCGAAGAAAGACGCGCGGAATCGACCTTCTCCGGCGTCAACAGTCGCGACGCCCCGATCCAGGGCATCCAGCCCGCCGCCGCATCTGCCCCGGGCAACGTGAACAACGCGTCCATCACCGCGTAGGATGCGGCGGGAACGAGCGGTTCGCCGAAATTCGTCGCGGCGCGGATCCGGTAGGGCGCATTGGTCAGACCGTACAAACGTTGCTTCCAGTCGAAAACCCCGGAGCCGGTGGACGCCTGAAGCGCACGGGGAGAGATCAAATACCGCGTGGAACCGAGCGTCTCCTGCAAAGTCCTCGCCAAAACGCCCGCTTCGGTGAACAGGGATTTAGGCGCCAGCGGGGTGGCGCTACGACCGATAAAGATCAACTCAACGGCCAGCGCGAGAACAAGGGCTGAGCCCGCTCGCCCCCGGCTGATTCCCGCTCCAGCCAATACGGCGAACAACGGCAGGGCAATGTAGGATAGATTTCCGGGATACCGAACAAAACGCAAAAAGGAAAGCTTGCCCCACAACTCGGACGAGACCGGGTTAGAGCCCCCCAGCGTGAGGAGAAAAACGGCGGACAACGCCGCGACAAGAATCAGCGCTCTCTTTCTCGGCAGGGCGGCCGCGCCATACCCCGCCGCGCAGGCTCCGAAAACCCCCAAATAGACGGTTTTATACCAATCATCGGCGGGATGGAAGCGAGACCATCCGACCGCAAGAGGACCCAACCACTGAAGAAAGTCAATCGTCTGGAATCCCCAGGTCAACGCCTCGACAAGACCCACTCCCGCAGCACGACGGGAAAAAACGGCCAGTTCCAAACCGGGCAGAAGCTGCACGGCGGCCACGGCCGCGGCCAACAGGCCTGCAAGCGCCCAGTTCATGGCGGCGGCTCTCCAACACGTTCGCTGCGTTCGAGCGGCCACGGCCACGGCCCAAACCGCGCACGCGCAACCGGGGATGAACGTCGGGTAGCCCGCAAAAATCATCAACGCCAGAATCGCGGCCAATTGAGCGGGACGGCGAAAAAACAGCCCCAATGCGGGAGTCCATGTCAACGTGGCCAGATGATTCAGGTAGGGAAGCCGGGCGATCATGACTCCACTGAAAGCGAACACAAGGGCGCCTCCTAAGCTCGCGCCCCACGACAATCTCCACGTGCGAAGCCACAACGCGCACAAGAACCCCGCCAACAAAAGATGAAGAGCTTGAAAACAAGCCGTCGCCGTTGAAAAACCGAATAGATAGAACAGGATCGTCGGGGGGTAAAACAATCCCCCCTGCATCGAGGCCGCCATGGGCATGCCGAAGTAGAGAGACGGTTCCCATAACGGCGTCCGGCCCGCCATGATCATCATCGCCGGCCCCGCCCGCCAGCTCTGATGCAGATAGGTTAGGTCGCTCCAAAACGTGCTCAGTCCGCGAAGCCACTGCAGTCCTAATAAGAAAAAAATAACGGAGACGAAAAACGTCCCGACGATGATTTCAGGGGCGATTCGCTTATTTTTCATGACCGGGCGCGCCGGGCGGGGCGGAGTCGCGCGCGAGCGCATCAAGCGCAATCCGATACGAAACGCGATATGGGTCCAGGGATGAGGCCCGCTTCATATGCTCCGCCGCAAGGGCCAAGGACTCGCGGGAGGGATTTGATCCCGCGACGGCCACCGCGACGTCCGCTCGCAGGCGCGCCGCCTCGGGGTGGGGGGCGATGGCCTCCGAGCGGGCGAGCAGGGCGTCCGCGCCCTGCAAATCGTCGCCGCGAATCAATTCAACGCTCCTGGTCCGCAAACGTTCGGCAGTCCATTCATGCCAAACGCATCGACCCGCCGCGCCGGCGACAATCAGCGTCAAAACGCAGCTGAACAAACGATACCGAAAGGGAATATTGAGAACTCGCCCTGATTCCGGAATGGAAAACGCGGCCGAAACGCAAAAAAACCAAAAAATTCCGGGCACGGAAAGCGCATAGTCGGCCAATCCTTGTATCAAAATCGCGATGGGACCAAAGCGTTTCTCCGCGGGGGAATGGACGAACAGCGCGGCAAGGCCGCATGACCACAAGGCCAGATAGACCCAGCCTCGCTCCGCGGCGGTCTCCAGCACGTATTGATAGGCATGGAGGGTCGACAGGTCGGGACGCGCGGGAACGTGCGCGGCAAATGCGTGAGCGAAAGCTCCTGGGCCCAAGCCCAGCCAGGGGTCGCCGGCCGCCATAGACCAGGCCGCTCGCCACCATTCGATCCGATGCATGACTTCGGGCGATTGGAGCTTGCTGTAAAACGACACCAATCCCACGAACCCCGCCACGGCCCCCCACCAAAACGCCGCCGCTCCCGCGGCCCGACGGTGAAGAAGCAATGCGACCGCTAGGCCGAGCCATGCGCCGATTGAATGGGTCCACCACAAACACACCATGAGACCCGCCGCAAGAAATCCGTCCCCCGCTCGAATCGCGATGGGAAGAAGTAAAAGAATCGCCCCGGCAAAAACGTTCTGACTGAAGAAGCTGGCCGGGGGGCGCGCCTGGCCATGAAACCTCTGGTAAAGAGCCACCAACACCAATATCCACGCCACCATCCGGGCGACTCGTTTAATTTTTTCGCGCCCCTCGTTGTCGATAACGGAAACGACCGGGAAGAGCATCAGCCCCATCGTGGACACAGCCCAGGCTCTGCGCGAATACACATGAATCAGACTCAACTCCATGGAGGCGGCGGCCAGAGCGACCAAGGCCAAGATCCAAAGAATCAAGTTATTCTCGGAAAGAGGGATCCAGCCTCGCATGATCTGTGCGCACAGCCATGCGGCGCCGCCGGTCAAAAACGCCAAGAGCAGCGTCGCCTGAACCCAGGAATCCAGCGCTCCCCTCAGCAGAAGCCCCGCGGCGACGATGAGTCCAACGAGGCCGGCAAGCACAGAGGGTTAGTCGGGGAGAATCCTCGTCGTAACGAAGATGAGAAGTTCCGATCGCACCCGAGTTTTGGTCTTCTTCTTAAACAACCAGCCAAGGATCGGAATATCTCCGAGCAAGGGGACCTTTGAGATCGTATCCTGCATGGAATCGCTGATCAGCCCTCCGATGACGATCGTCTCCCCGTCGCGCACGAGCACCGTGGTCGTGGCCGTGCGGGCGTCGACGGCGGGGGCTCCGGTCTGAGTGCTGCCGGCCGCGGTCACGGAAGGCTGACTGACGTCCGGGTTGATCTGAAGAGTGATGCGGCCGTCGGCGTTGATGCTGGGCGTCACCGTCAACTTGATTCCGGTCGTCACATACGCCACCGACTGAGTCTGCACGCCGGTCGACGCCACGTTCGAAGTCACATATGGAATCTGCGTCGTGACGTTGATGTTGGCCGGCTGATTGTTCAGGGTCGCGATCTTCGGCTCCGACAAGACCTTTGCTTTACCCTCGGACGCCGCCGCCGTCAGGGTCGCGTTGAGGATGAAGTTGTTGGTGATACGTCCGAGCGTCAAAGCCCCGAAAACGCGGTCGGCCGCCAAGCTCACTCCCGTTCCGCGGCCGGAAGCGCCGGTCTGTTGAGTGAATTCCTGCGTATTCATGTCCAGGTTGGGATTAAGAACGGTGGATCCCGCGGGCGGGACGGCCTTCACGGTACTGCCCGCCCAATTCGTCCCCGATTTACCTCCGATGCGGCCGGGCTCGCTCATCAGATAATCCCATTGCACGCCGTAGTTGAGGCCGCTATTAGCGTTGATCTCGACAAGCTTGGCCTCGATGAGGACCTGACGGGGCCTCTGGTCAAGTTGGGCGATCAAATTATCGGCCGACAACAGCCCCTCCAAAGTATCGGTCACGATCAGGGAGTTGGTCTTCGAGTCAGCCGTCGAGCTTCCTGTGCGGCCCTCGGCTAATCGGACGGCGTCGATCGTCGTTTTGACTTCCAGCGCCTTGGCATAGTTAAGCTGGAAAACGCGGGTAATCGCGGTGGAATTCGTGCGTTGTTTGGAGAGCTCCGCGGGGGTCATCACCCGCAGGATGTTGTCGCCGACCTGGTCGGTCGTCAATTTCATCATCGACAAGGCGGTCCGAAACGCCTCGTTGAAAGGCACTTCCGACAGATGAAGCGTCAAGGATCCGGTGACGTCGGGGCCAAACACGATGTTGACCTTGGATTTCGCCGCCAGGAGACGGATCACGTCTCGAATGTCCGTGTTGTCGAAATCCAGGGTCACGAGGTCCCGGGGCATGCGGCTCATGATATCCCGGAAAATTCTTCCGCCCGTACGACGGTCCGCGCGTTCCACATCACTCCCATCGTCTGAAATATTGATTTTCGTTTTCGTGATGTCCGAAGCCGCCGCCGCCGCGGCGAGCTCTTTATTCATCGTTTTTTCCAAGCCCGCGCGGCGCAAAGCTTGACCCGCATCCGTCGTCACTCGGGGTTTTGAACGGTGTGCCGGCTCCGGCTCCGGCTCCGGGGCCCGCTGAGGCTCTTCCTCCACGGCCGCAGCCACAATGGGCTCCGTTTTCGCCGCGGCTACGGCGCGTTTGGCGATGACGGGCCTTGGAGTCTCCGCGGCCCGCGCCTCATCCTGAACCGAACCAATGAGCTGAACAGTCAAGCCCGCCGCGGTGCTTCCGACCTTGTACCCGACCATCTTCGCCAAATCAAACACAACGCGCGTGATCAAACGCGGGGATTTGGTGAATTGGCTCGAACGCACGGTCGACACAAACAGCCCTTTGCCCTGAGTGAGCTGGCTTTCCCCATCATGCTGCACATCAAGCAATTCCATCACCAGGCGAGGGGGGGTCTGGGTGAGAAAACTGTTGTAGAGCACGGAGGTGCTGATCTTGATCGTCACGAAGTCCTCGGCGACTTCAATTCCTTGAAACTTCGCCGGCTCCGCCGCCATCGCGGGGATGACTCCCGTTGGAATGGAGAGGACGACGGCTAAGACCGCCGCCAGGGCTTTTCTTAGAGGAAGATTTTGATTGGTCATGGGGTTCTCCGCCGCTATGGCTTCTCCTTTTCTTTCTCTTCTTGGCCCATACGGAACACTTGGACGTCCTTGTCCGCCGTGATAAGTTCAACGATTTTCTGTTTCAATCGAATGCGCCCCGTGATTCCCGGCATCAACTTGTTGCGATCATTAAAGAACTTTCCCGCCCGGAGCATGTACGTCCGCCCCGCCTCGGAGGAAAATAGGGCAAAATCATTCAGGGAATCCTTCAGTATGCCGCGCAGAACCAACGCATGGATATCCACGACCGTCGACTCCTCATCCTTGGGATCCACAACGCGCGCGGCGCCGCCGCCCATCGTCACGGGGAGAAACGGATCTCGGACCCGATCGCCGGTATACAGGCTCGAGATGGTTTGAGTGGACGTGCCGACCAGTGAGGAGGCTTCCGCCGCCTGCGGCGCCTGCGCGAGGGCAGGGCCGACGCTCAACATCAAAACGGCGAAGGTCGTAATGATCATCCTTTGTATTGATACGACAGTAAGGTGAATGTCACGGTCATCTCGCCATCGGTGCCGGCGGCAGGATAGGTGATGTCCCTAATGTTAAAGATCCGATCCTCCAAGGCGAGCGCGGCGAGGAAACGGCCGATGCTATGGTAGCCCCCCTTCACCGCCAAGGGATAGGCCAATTCGATGAAATATTGCTGGCTTTTCTGCGCCCCTGGAGAAAAGCTTTGAAGCTGGACGCGGTTTCGCTGGGCCAACGCCGACAAAGTCAACAAGATATCGGGCACGGACTTGGACTTAGGGAGACGCTTCTCGGCTTCGATGGCCCTCTCATTGAGCCTGGCGATCTCATCTTGCAGGTTCTTCAATCGGGCCGCCTGCTGTTTTGCCTTCGCGATTTTCAGGACAATCTGGTCGATTTTCTCGCGCGCCTCCCCCTTGGCCGCGGCGACCGGAAGCCAAAAGAATTTCACATGGACAAAACCAAAAGCAGCGAGCATGAACACGCCCGCCGCGACGTATTGTTTCTGGTTCTTCGACAATTGAATCGCCATATTATTTGCTCGTGTACGTCGCCGTCAAGCCGAAAACGTACAGTCCCGCCGTCGCCGTCACATTGCCGATTTCAACGGAAGAAAACTTTGGATTCTTTTCCATCGTCTTGACCCAGCCCGCAATATCCTCGTTGGTGTTCGCCACGGCCCCGATGTTGAGTTTGATCGCCCCCGCACCCTGACCCGCGGTCGACACTGAATTGACCCGGACCCCCGCAGGGACCGATCGCGCGAACTCGGACATAAAAATCGGATAGTAAGCGCGCCCGAGCAAGAGGTCTTCGATGACGCCCAAGCGCGCGCGCACCGCATTGGCCGCCTTCTCAAGCTCCTCGACCTGCTTGACGATCGCGTCGAGGCGTTGAAGCTCCGCCTCCTGCTCAATGAGATTTTGTTCCAGACGATGCTTCCCATACCAATGTCCAAAAGAAACTCCCGTCACCCCTAGGGCCAAAACGGTGCCCAAAAGCACGCCCTGCAGCACCAATTGGCGTTGCTTGGCTCTGGCGAGAAGCTCCGAAGGGACGAGGTTGACCTTGATCATGGCCTCACTCCCAATCCCCATTACGCCTAAGCGCCAGGCCGACAGCGACTCCAAAGGCCGGTGCCAGCTCCTCGGGCACGGCCTCCCCCCCCTTGGCGAGCAAGAACGGGTTGAGCACCGCGACCGGAACTTTCAGCTCTTGGGCAAGATGTCTATCGAGATTTCGCAGCCGGGAGCTTCCTCCGGTCAACATGATTCGCCCGATCGACCGGTCGGGGCCTTGAGAGAGATAGAAATCGACGGATCTGTGGACCTCGGCCACCAGGTCGCGCGCGACCTGGCTGATGGCCTGAGAGACGCCCAGACCGTCGCGGTCCCCCTCGGCCAGGGCTTTTTCCTTTTCGTCGGAATCAATGAAAATGCTCCGCGAGACCTTAAGCTCCTCGGCCTTATCGGCATCGCATTGGAAGGCCTTCATGACGGCCTTGGTTATGGTATTTCCGGACACGAACACATCCCGAACAACGCGGGTGCTCCCGTTCTCAACGATCGAAAGATTCGTAACGAGATGGCCGATATTGAGATAGAGGGTGGCTCCGGGACCCTGCACAACGTCGGGTATCTTCTCATGAACATTTTCCAAGGCGAAACTGTCCACATCGATAATCGACGCATGCAGGCCAGCGCCATGAATGATGTCGAGGCGCTGGTTGACCAATTCTTTCTTGGCGGCGACAAGGACGGTCTCCATTTTTTTCTGGCCGTCCTCCACGATTTCGTTGAGAATGTGGAAGCCGAGTTGGACCTCGTTTATATCGAAGGGAATGAACGGTTCGGCTTCGGCGGCCAATGTCGACTGCAACTCGCTTCTCGTTAGACGCGGGAATTTGACATAGCGAACGATGACCGCGTTCCCGGACAATGAGGTCGCGGTCTCTTTAATCTTAATCCCCTTTTCCACGAAAAACACCCGGATCGCATTCGTTATCGCGATTTTCTTTTCATCCGGTCCGAGGTCCTGCTTCCCGGCCATTGGCAAGTGACCCCAGGCCTTCAAGTTGACGACCCCGGATTCGATCTGGAACAAAACTATTTTAATCGCATATGTCCCGACGTCGATGCCGACGACGTCCCGAGGACCACGAAATAAGCCGGCCACCCTCTGCAAGGCGCCCAACTTCTCCTTGACCCCTGCGATCTTGGACATTATCCTTTACTCCCTCGCTCGAAAACGAATTTGAGCCATAAAAAAGCGCCGACGCCCCCCCGTTATTCCCGGGAGGTCGGACTCGGCGCGTTTTGTGTGCGGCACGGAGTTATAACAGGTTCCCAAACCCCTGTCAAGCCCTCCGATCAAACGATTACCGATTTTACGAACTCCGTCACGCAATAGGTAACAGGTTTATATAAACATGTCAAGCCCTACAAATCAGTGTTTACGATAATTTTACGCGCGCTTCGCCGCGAATTTGGGCCGCAAGCCCTGTCCGCCGGCCGCCTGGCGGATGCCGATTCAAACGAATTTAGTACAATCCTCTGGTGAGGTGCCTGCTATTCGATTATGGAGGGACGCTCGATGCCGATGGGACCACTTGGCTTGAGCGCTTCCACCACCTTTATAAGGAAAATGGCCTAGACGTTCCCCGGAGCCAGTTTGACCGCGCATTTTACGACTGTGACGACCGGTTGAGCGCTCGTCATCGACTCCAGGGTCTCGATCTTGAACACACGCTGCGACTGCAGGTCAAGGATGTTCTCGAAACCCTTGGCGCCGACAGATCCGACCTTGTCGACCCCATCGCGGGACGCTTCGCCGCGGATAGCCGCCGGCAATTTTCCCGACTAAGACCGACTCTGGAGCGCCTGAGACAACGATTTTGTCTTGGGGTCGTCTCTAATTTTTATGGAAATCTTGAGGGAATCCTCAAAGCCGAGGGCTTGCTCGGACTTTTCACAGTTGTCGCGGATTCCGGCGTTCTCGGCATAACAAAACCGGATCCGAGAATATTCCTCCACGCGACCAAAGCCGTCGGCGTCGAACCGCGAGACTGCGTGATGGTCGGCGACTCGGTCGCGCGCGATATGGCGGGGGCGACGGCCGTCGGCATGAAAAAAGCGCTGATCACGGCCCGCCCGCAAGCGGCTCGCGGGGACAACGACTGGACTCTACGCTCGGTGGCCGATCTTGAGGGGGTTCTGCCATGATCGCCGGAATTATCGCCGCGGGTCACGGATCTCGAATGGCTGAAAAGCACCCGCGGACCGTCAAGCCCCTCATTCCGGTCGCCGGCCGGCCCTTGGCGCATTGGGTTGTCGGCTCCCTTGACGCGGCTGGGATGCAATCCTTGACCCTTTTGACCAACAGCCGCGGCACGGCGGTCCCCGCCAGCTTGGCTCGATCTTTTCCAAATCTACGGTTTGATTTTCTCTGCGCCGACACCGCCTCCTCGTTCGAGAGTTTCCGTCTGGTTGCCAAGAATCTCGCTCAAAAAGACGACTCCTTTCTCATCAGCACCGTCGACGCTCTGATCGCGGCCGAGGATATCAAGCGCTTTTGGAACGAGTGCCGAGCGCGGAACGCGCAGGCCGGCTTGGCCTTGACGCGCTTTGTCGATGACGAGAAGCCTCTTTGGGCGGATCGCGATGAGACGGGCTTTATCACGGCCGTTGGCGACCTGTCGCGAACGCGCCTGACGGTTACGTGCGGACTTTATTTTATGACCCGCGCCGCGGCGGAGCGCCTTCCAGCCGCGCAAACCCACGGACGTTTGCGGGACTTCTGGGCCGACTTGGTCGCGACACGCGCCCGCGTTTTCGGGGTCGAGCTGTCAAGAACCCTGGATGTAGACCGGCCCCAAGACCTCGCGACGGCGGAAGAATTCCTGACGACGGGGAGGATGTGATATGAGGGCTCTCGGCATACTGCGGGAACTCCAGAATTCGCCCAACCGCGAATCTGATGATGCGTTGATTCTCAAATCCGTGATGAGCCAACTCTCGATCCTCAAAACGGAATGCACCGTATTGACGCCCGAGGAGTTCGATCGAATCGACCCGACCGGATACGATCTGATCGTGCCGATGTGTGAAACCTACCCTCGTCTCATGCGCCTTAAATCAATCGAGACCGCGACGGGCGTGGTCGTGGTCAATCCTGCGGACTCGGTGCTTGGCTGCTACCGCACCCGGATGCTCGATTCCTTTTCTAATACCCCTGGACTCCGCTATCCGGGGACGGAAGTCCGCCGCATCTCCGCCGCCGTCAATGATGAGCCCCCCGACTTTTCCGCCCCTGGAGGATGGTGGCTTAAGCGCGGAGACGTCCATAACACGTGCTCCCACGACGTCGTCTTCGCCCGGAACTGGGGCGAGGCCCAAACCATCCGGCGAGAGTTCGAAAGCCGCGAGATCACCGACCTCATCGTTCAAAGCCACGTGGACGGCGATCTCATCAAGTTTTACGGGGTCGGTCCGGGCCAATGGTTCACCTGGTTTTATCACGATCCTTCCACTGCTCGACGCCTTCCCTTTGAACTCGAAGACCTCGCCGCCCAGGCCGAGCTCGCGGCTAAGGCCGTTAAAATCGAGGTTTTTGGAGGAGACGCCATCATCACGCATGATGGGGGGATTTTCATCATCGACATAAATTCTTGGCCGAGCTTCGCGCGCGTGCGCGACGAAGCCTCGGTACAAATCGCACGGCGCCTTCGCCTTCGCCTTCGCCAGGTCGCGGGAAGAAGAGGATAAAGAATATGACGCCTCAAACTCTGAAAGAAGCCACCTATCGCTCGGGTCCTAAATCGACCTCTTTGTTCACAGAAGAACAGGCGTTCATCGCCCCCGGTCTTCAAACAATCGCCTTGTACGCCCAGATCGCCGTTGACGGCGGAAACGGCGCGACGCTGCGCGACGTCGATGGTAATAGTTACCTGGACCTTGTCGCCGGTATCGGCGTCGCCTCGCTCGGCTATGGCCATCCGGACTGGGCCCGGGCGATCGCCGACCAGGCGGCGAAGACCGCCGTAGGCTCCTTCACGTCGCCGCACCGTTTAAACTTCCTTAAGTCTCTGGCCAAAATCACTCCTCGCGGTTTGACGCGCTGTCAGCTCTACTCCTCGGGCGCGGAGGCCGTTGAGGCCGCGCTGCGCCTGGCTAAATCCAAGACCGGGCACTTCGAGGTGATCGGCTTCTGGGGCGGCTTCCACGGCAAAACGATGGGGGTCATGGGATTGCTGAACGACGGGTTTAAAAATTCATATGGAGCGATGGCGCCCGGTTTGCACCTATCACCTTATCCCGACACCCGCAAATGCCCCTTCGGAACCCTTCAAGAGCACGATTGCGCGGCGCATTGCCTTGATTTCCTGCGCGAGATGATCAAGCGCGAGACGACCGGCAGGATCGCCGCCGTCATCCTGGAGCCCATTCAAGGAACCAACGGGAACGTCGTGCCCCCTCCCGGTTTCTTCAAGGGCGTGCGAGACATCGCCCGTGACGCCGGCGCTTTGTTCATCTCGGACGAAATGATTACCGGTTTCGGCCGGACCGGCAAGATGTTCGGCTGCGATCATGAGGGGGTGACCCCCGACATCATGACTATCGGCAAGGGCTTCGGAGGGGGGTTCCCCGTCTCCGGCGTCGTCACCACCGATGAGACGGCCTCGGCGAAACCGTGGTCCAACCCCTCAGGATCCTCATCGAGTTACGGGGGAAACCCCCTGGCCTCCGCGGCCTGCGACGCGACTTTGCAGGCCATCCTGAAAGACCGACTCGTCGAAAATTCAGCCAAGGTCGGGGACCTCATGCTCAAGAACCTGGAGAAGATCAAGGCCAAGAGTCCCATGATCGGCTCCGTGCGCGGCCGCGGCCTTATGATCGGGGTGGATTTGGTCAACCCTAAGACTGGCGAACCCCTTGATAAGGCGATTTGCCGCGATCTCTTCGAAGAGGGCCTCCGGCGCGGGGTGTTGACGATGGCTTACAACCCCTCTCTGCGCATCAATCCGCCGCTCGTGATCACGGAAACCGAGGCGTTGAAGGCCCTGGCCCTCCTTGAGGAGGCGCTTGAAACCGTGCGCCGACGGCACGCTCTCTAAGAATGATCCGCCGCGTCGCCCTCGTCGGTTTCGGCGCCGTCGCTGAGGGAGCCCATTTGGCCGCTCTCCGCTCGCTCAACGTCAACGTCGAGGCCGTCTACGAACCCGCGCCCGAACGAAGGGACGCGGCCCGCCGACGCATCCCTCAAGCCAACGTATACCACAGTTTGGATTCACTGTTGGAGACGGAAATATCATTGGATGCTCTCATCGTCTGCTCCCCGCCGCGCTACCACGCCGACGCCGTCCTGTCCGGAATTCGAGCGGGCCTTCACGTCCTCTGCGAAAAACCCCTGACCTTGAGCTCCGGAGCCTTCGAAGACATCCGTCGGGAATCCGAATCCCGCGATCGCTGCGTTTACGCCATCAACAACTGGGCCTATTCCCCGCAGTGGTCCAAATTACTCCAAGTCGCGGCCCGCGGCATCCTCGGGGAGATCCGTCACGCTGAAATTCGCGTTCTCAGAACCCGGCCCTCCGCGTCCTGTCTTCCGGGCGATTGGCGCAAAGACCCCGCTATCTCCGGCGGAGGAATTCTCGTCGACCACGGCTGGCACAACCTCTATCTGCTGCGGCGTCTGCTGGGGCCCCGTCTTGAACTCTCCTCGGCCGTTCTCCATCCCGAGGACGCCGTGGATGAAACCGCGACCCTCACATTTCAAGCCCCCGCCGCCGAAGCCTCCATTCACATGTCCTGGCGGGCCGCCGAACGCTCAAATTGGACCCTTGTCAATGGTGAAAAGGCGACGGCCGAGCTCAAAGACGACTCCCTGTGCGTCAAAGGCCCCGGCCTTGATCAACTGTTTCACTTTCCCGAGAAGCTCTCCGCGGGCTCAGCCCACCCCGATTGGCTGACCGCGATGTGGCCGTCATTCGAAAGCGAGTGTTCCGGACGCGAACGCGGCGAAAATCTGGCTGAGGCGGCCTTTTGCCTTGCGACAATCGGCGCCGCCTACGAACGCGCGCGCGACAAAGATGGAGTGACTCGTGGTCAATGACCCCCCCGCCTTCGAGCGCGTAATTCTTTGGGTGCCGCACCCCAAGCTCCTCTGGGTTCGTATCGGCGGCATGACCGTGCTCGAGCGCCATCTCTTCACCATCGCCCGAGCCGGTCTCAAACAGGTTCAGATCGCGGATCATGAGCCGGCAGCCGAACGGCTTGCGCGCCTGCGCCTCCCGGCGAGATTGGAGATCACCTGGGTGAAGCGAGACGCGACGTCAACAGCCTCCTGCGCGGCGCCTTACCTCAGCTTGTCCGGCGACCACTTTCTTCGAGTCGACGCTCTCGCCTTCATCGCCCGAGAGACGCTCACATCCTCGCGATGCTATGAAGACGACTCCAAACTCAGCGTCATCACCGTCGTGATGAAGGACGAGGACGTTTTGATCCGGGACAAACACCCTCTGCCCCGGCGCTCCTACAAACGTCTCGAATGGCCTCATCAACATGCGGCGATCATCGACTGGATCATGGCTTCGGGACCCAAGAAGCAGGACGGCTTCATGGCTCGGCATTTCGACCGTCACCTCTCCCTGGCGGCCAGCCGCAAGCTGCTCGAAACATCGGTCACGCCCAATCAAATGACCGTTTTCAGCACCCTTCTAGGCCTATTAGGTTGCTCTTTTTTTCTCGGCGACGACCGCCTCCACTACGCCATCGGCTCCCTCCTCGTTCTGTCGCACTCCATCCTCGACGGCTGCGACGGCGAATTGGCTCGAGTGCGCTTCCAAGAAAGCGACTTCGGCTCCGATCTTGACTTCTGGGGGGACAACATCGTCCATCTGGCCCTCTTTTCCTGCCTTGGAATCGGTTTTTGGCGGACGGGAAACGGTCCCCACACCCTCGTTCTCAGCGCGCTGGCCGACATAGGCGTCTTGGCTTCGGCCCTGGCCGCCTGGCACCATCGTCGATCGGGCCGTCAAGCCAGCGTGGTCGCTCCCGAAGCCGGCGTGGTCCAAGAGACTTCAAGAAATCTCCTCGACTCCCGGCTTGCTCGTCTGGGGAATTTGCTCGCGCAAAGAGACTTCATATACCTTCTGGTCGTTCTTTCTTTCGTAGACATGGTCTATGAGTTTCTGTGGGCGGCGGCCATCGGCGGACTTCTTTATTTTGCGATCATATTGCATCTCAGGAGAGTCAATGAACATGAACAAGCACGACAGCCGCATCCCGCCCGCTAATGGAAAACTCGCCGTACTCCTTCCCGGAATGGGAGCGGTCACCAGCACGTTCATCGCGGGCGTAGAACTCATCAAAAAGGGCCTCGGCAAGCCGGTCGGGTCGATCACCCAGATGCAGGCCATTCGCTTGGGCAAGCGTTACGAGAACCGCTCGCCCCTCATAAAGGATTTCGTGCCCTTGGCGAGTCTCGATCAGTTGGTATTCGGCGGTTGGGACCTGTTCACCGACGACATGTTCGTCGCCGCAACCAAGGCCGGCGTCCTGGACGCAGCCACGTTGACCCCGGTGGCCAAGGAACTCGCGGCCATCAAACCCATGTCGCCGGTCTATGATCCGGCCTACGTCAAGAATCTCAAAGCCGCCGCGCCCAAAAAAGGGAAAACGAAGTGGGACCTCGCCCAACAGGTTATCGCCGACATCGAATCCTTCAAAAAGAAGCATGGCTGTGAACGGGCGGTGATGCTGTGGTGCGGCTCGACGGAAGTTTTGCCGCCCAACGCGCAATGCCATGAGGATGCCGAATCCTTCGAGCGCGGCCTCAAGAACAACGACCCCGCGATCCCCCCCTCCATGATTTACGCCTACGCCGCGATTATGACCAAGACCGCCTACGGGAACGGCGCGCCCAACTTGTCGGCCGATACGCCCGCCATGGTCGAGCTCTCCGAGGCCTTCGGCGTCCCTGTGTGCGGAAAGGACTTCAAGACCGGCCAAACGCTGATGAAGACCACGATCGCGCCCATGCTCAAGGCGCGGATGCTGGCCTTAACCGGCTGGTACTCGACCAACATCCTGGGCAATCGGGATGGGGAAGTCCTTGACGACCCCGGCTCTTTCAAGACCAAGGAAAAAAGCAAGATGTCCGTGCTCGATACCATCCTGGAGCCAGGGCTCTATCCCGATCTTTACGGGTCATTTCACCACAAGGTTCGCATCGACTACTATCCCCCTCGCGGAGACGCCAAAGAAGGCTGGGATAACATCGACATCCGCGGCTGGCTGGACATGCCCATGCAGGTCAAGATCAACTTCCTATGCCGGGACTCGATCCTTGCGGCACCTATCGTCCTCGACTTGGTGTTGTTTCTCGACCTCGCCCAGCGCGTCGGCCTCAAAGGCATTCAAGAATGGCTGTCCTTTTTCTTCAAATCCCCCCAATGCCGCGCAGACTTAAAACCCGAACATGACCTATTCATCCAACATCTCAAGTTGAAAAACACGCTGCGCATCCTGATGGGGGAGGAGGTCCTTGACCACTCGGGTTTGGATTATTACGACGCCAAAAAAGGCGTTGTCGTTCCCTCCTCTGCGCCGAAACCGGCGGCAAAAAGAGGGAAGCTGACCAAAGCAGGACGCTGACGTAGACCCCGGGGGCCATTAAATTAATTAAATAACGTATACGTTAATTGTCAACTCTTGTGCGTCCAGGAGGACGCACGACGACAAACGCCGCCCGGTCATGATGACGTTCTGTTATTAAGGAAAGGTCTTTCCGTTTTCAGTAGAGGACGCTCTTTTCATCGCGGAGTCAGAATCGATTTTGTATACTGTGATTTCCGGTGAAAAGCCTTCTTATGAGTGCCATCGCCACGGTTGCGCTGTCGTCTTCGGCTCTGGGGCAAACGGCGTCCTCCGGGACCGCCTCTGTCGTCGCCTCGTCCTCGCCGGCGGCTCCCGCCGTCGTCCCCCGACCCTGGGTCATCGGCGATATCAAAGCCGAGGTCCTAACCAATACAAAGCTTTCCACGATCCGCGGCGCCATCAAGGCACGGAAAGGCGATCTCTACGATCGCCCCGACCTTGACAAAGACATCCAGTCCCTGCTGGGCCTGGGCGTCTTCGAGCGCGTCGGCGCCGAGATCAGCCTGCTTGAGAAGCCGGTCCCCGAACATTTTCGCTCGGCGTCTGGGACCGACCGCCAAATTCTGCTCAACTTCCTCGTCAAGGAAAAGCCGATCGTCCGAAAAATAACCTTCGAAGGGCAAAAGAACCTGTCCCGGGGGACCCTCGGCGATTTGTTGTCTCTTAAAGTCAAAGACCCGTATGACCGCTCCAGGCTCGATGATGATCGCGATAAGATGGTGGACAAGTATCGAGAAAAAGGGTTTCTCGACGCCGCGATCGAACCCTCGGTTAAAACAGACACCTCCGCCGCGACCGTCGATATCGTTTTCAAGGTGACCGAGGGCCCCAAGTCGCGCATCGAGCTCGTAGAATTTTATGGAAGCAAGTCCTTTAAACCGAAAGCCTTGACCAAGCTGATGAAGAACGCCCCTAAAAAGGTCTATTTCGCCAAAGACTTGCCCGAAGACATCAGAAAGATAGAATCCCACTACAAGAACAACGGCTTTCTAGACGTCCTCCTGTCGAGCCCTCTCGTCACCTTAAGCGCCGATAAAACTCGGATTTCCATCGCTCTCGGAATCGACGAGGGACGCTCCTACCGTTTCGGTGAAACAAGCTTTTCGGGCCACCTGATTTATGTCTCCTCGGAACTGATCAAGACCGTCGAATACCGCAAAGGCAAGGTGTTCAACGATGAGAAGTTCGAGGAAACCATCCGCGGCATTCAGGAACTCTATTCGGACAAAGGTCGCCTGCGCACGCGCATCAACCCGGTCAAAACCTTCGACGCCCAGACCGACCGGATGAACGTGCGCTACGAGATCATCGAAGGACCGATTTCCTACATAGGACACATCGATGTCGAGGGCAATAAGGCCACCAAGACTCACGTCCTTAAGAGAGAAATCGTGTTCAAGCGCGGGGATCCCTTTTCCTCTTCGCGGGTCCGCCGCAGCGTGGAAAAGATCAGAAACCTCGGATTCATTGACGACGTCGACCTCGACCTTCAACCCACCCCCTCGGACCCGGACAAAGTCGACTTGACCTTCGACGTCACGGAGGGAAAGCCGGGAGTTCTCACCGCCGGAGCGGCCTACTCCTCGATCGACGGCCTCATCGGAACCCTGTCGCTCCAACACCTCAATCTATTCGGGCGCGCCCAAAGAGCCTCGCTGCAATGGTCCTTCGGAAAACGCGTACAGGATTACTCTTTGAGTTGGACGACTCCCTGGATAGGGGACCATCCGACCAGCCTCGGATTCGACGCCTATAATACCCGCCGGATCAACCCCTTCAACACCTCGTTATCCGCCTATGTGGAAAAACGAACCGGCGCCTCCATCCGCCTCGGGCCCCGCTTCTCGGAAGACAAGTACCAGCTCAACCTCTCCTACGGATTGGCCCGCATCGCGATTCAAAACGTTCAGAACCAATTTCTCGGCGTATTGTCTGAAGGCACCAGCATTCAATCCACTTTCGGAGCCGAGTTCGCCCGCGACACCCGCGACAGCATTTGGGATCCCGCCCGGGGCACGCGCCACGGCGCCGGCATTCAATTGTCCGGCGGTCCGTTCAGGGGCGATATTCATTTTTTCAAACCCAGCATCACCAACCAAGCCCACTTCACTCTGTTCACCCTGGAAGATTGGCCCTTCGTCTTGTCCGCCTTCCACCGGGCCGGCTATGTGACTCCGTTCAGCGTCACCAAACAGGTCCCGGTCCAAGACCGCTTCTTTATCGGCGGCCAGGACTCGCTGCGCGGCTATGCCCCCTCGGGCGAAGCCGGCTATCCCCAAGGCGGAAAGGTCTACAGCACGGCTAATATTGAAATGGGCTTCCCGCTGGCTCGAGAACGGAAAAAAACCATCGTCAAGCTCGTCGCCTTCTTCGATGCGGGAGGAGCTTGGGATCGCACCCGAGACGCGACTTTCCGCATCGGCTCTCTGGAGCGAGATATAAAAACCGACGTTGGAATCGGTCTACGCTTCGTCACCCCCGCGTTCCCCATTCGCCTCGACTATGGCTACGGACTCAACCATCGCCAGGGCGAACGTCTCTATCAAATAAACTTCGGACTAGGACCCCTATTTTAATGACATACACCTCGACTCTCTCAATGCTGATCGCTCTTTCCGTCTGCGTTCCCGCGCGCGCCATCGAGCTCGCGCTTGAGGAAAATCGCGCCGAGCGAGGCAGCGTGGGCTTCGTCGATATGCAGCGCCTATTCAAGGCAAGCCCCGACGCCTCGCGAGCCCGGGAGGGTCTTGAAGAATTGGTGCGCCAAGCCGAGGAGCGCGTCAACGGAAAAAAAGCCGATATCCTTAAACTGCGACAGGACTTGGAATCGCTCGGCGTCGAGCGAGAGGAATTGGCCAAGGCCCCCCCGCCGACCCCCGCCCGCCCCCCTGAACCCGCCAAACCCATCGAGCCCGCTGCCAGCGCCGCCTCCACGACTCCTGCGACGGGCGTCCCAGAGACATCCACCCAACCCTCCGTGATCAATCTTCCCGGCCTTGGTGACAGCTCCATGAAAATCGACCGCCCCGGAACCTCGCCCCTTAACCCGACGGCTCAATCGACGCCGACGCAACCCGCAGCCGCGCCGCCCGCTCCAAACAAACCGAATTCCGCACAGCGCCTCATCGAGATTGACGGTCAACTGGCCGCAAAACGCGCCGAAATCGCTCGACTGCAAGCGGACCTAGATCGCGAACGCCAAGGCACGGAAAAAAATCTTCTCGACGCGGAAGGCCGTAAAACGGATCAGGTTCTCGCGCGCCTCTATCGGGCGATTTCCGAAGTCGCCAAGAAAGAGGGCGTCAGCGTCGTCGTCGACAAAGCCGCCACGCTCTATGGACACCCCGCCGTCGACTTAACCGATAAGGTTCTTAAGCAACTTTCGGGATCTTCCGCGACCCCCACACCACAATGAAATCACTCCCAAAACCGATGACCGTCTCTGAAATTGCCAGTCTTGTACAAGGCACGGCCCTGGGCCAACTGGATTGCGTCATCACCGGCGTGTCGACCTTGTCCGACGCGGGTCCTCAAGACGCCGCGTTCCTGGAAAATCCAAAATACGGCCCTCTCGCGACGAGCTCCGGGGCCGGGTGCCTGTTTCTCCCTCCGGAAGCCAAAGACGCGCCCTGCGTGGCCAAGGCGCGAATCATCACGTCCGAGCCCCGCGGCGCTTTTACCGTTCTTATTCAACTCATCGACCAAGCCGCCAAGCTTAAGATCCTTCCCACTCTCAGCACAAAAGCCTCGATCCACGGCAACGCCGTGCTCGGCAAGGGCGTGGTGGTGGGAGATTTCACGGTCATCGATAAGAACGTCGTCGTGGGCGATAGCTCCACAATCATGGCTCAGTGCTATTTGGGCGCGAACGTCAAGATCGGTCGCGGCTGCCTTATTTATCCTCAGGTCGTCATCCGGGAAGACTGCGTTATCGGCGACAACGTGATCATTCATCCCGGGACCATAATAGGGGCGGACGGCTTCGGATTCTTGACCGATCGAAAAACCGGAAAACACACGAAGATCCCTCAGTTGGGGAACGTCGTTATCGAATCAGGCGTAGAGATCGGCGCCAACGTGACGATCGATCGGGCATCCCTTGGGTCAACCGTCGTCAAGTCCGGCACCCAGATCGACAACCTCGTGCAAATTGGTCACAACGTCAAGGTCGGCCGCGACTGCGTCATCGTCTCCCAAACCGGAATCGCCGGCTCGGCGATCATCGGCAATAACGTCATTCTCGCCGGCCAGTCCGGCGTCGCCGGACACATCACGCTCGGCGACGGCGCCACCCTTGCCGCTCAATCCGGAGCGATGAACGATGTCCCGCCAAAATCCACCGTGTTCGGCTCGCCCGCCCGTCCTCGAAGAGACGCTTTCAAACTGCTCGCGCTTTACGGCCGTCTGCCTGAATTATTCGAACAGGTCAAAGAGCTGGAAAAAAAGATCAGCGGCGCGGCCGCTCAGTGAGGACCCCATGGACACCATTCCCCTTCAAACAACGATAAGCAGGGAAGTCGAGCTGGAAGGCGTCGGACTTCATACTGGAAATAAATCAAAAATCACGTTCCGCCCCGCGCTTGCCAATACCGGAATAAGATTCTTCCGCGCGGACATGCACGGCACGCCGATGATCCCCGCTCGCTTAAACTTCGTGCTCACGACCGTGCGCGGCACCAATCTCGGCCTAGGCGACGCCAAGGTCCACACTGTCGAGCACGTGCTCTCCGCCTGCACCGGTGTGGGCGTCGACAACATCGACATTCTCGTGACGGCCAATGAGCCTCCGATCATGGACGGCTCGGCGATGCCCTATATCGAAGCGCTGCTGCGCGCGGGGATTAGATCTCTCGACGCCCCCAAGCGCTACCTTCACATTCCTCACGAGGTGACCTATACGGCCAAGGATGGGGCCCGTTATCGCGCCACGCCCTCCGAATCGTTTGAGATCCTGGCAGTTCTGGTTCACGAACACCCTCTCATGCCCAAAATGACCTTGTCGATGACCGTGGACCGCGACAGCTACCTCACGGAAGTCGCCCGCGCGCGAACGTTCTGCTTCGAGCACGAGGTCTCCTATCTAAAATCCCAGGGCCTGGCCCAGGGGGGCAGTCTGGAGAACGCGATCGTCGTAGGGAAGGATCGATTCCACACCAATGACGAGGGTCTGCGCTTCCCCGACGAATTCGTGCGCCACAAAATGCTGGATCTGATCGGCGACTTAACACTGATCGGCCGCTCACTCTTCAAGATGAGAATCGAGGTCGAGCGCCTAGGACACGCGCACAACGTCGAGTTCGCAAAACTCCTCGATTCTGCGGCGAAGACTTTGCGCAGACCTAAATCACATGTACTGGAGGTCAAATGAACACAAACACCGCCGTCGCCTCTCCGTTCTCTTCCGCACCGGTGAGATCCCTTGACATCACCGGAGTCAAGAAGGCCATCCCGCACCGCTACCCGTTCCTTCTTGTCGATCGCATCGAAGTCATCGAGGAAGACAAGTACTGCGTAGGAATTAAGATGGTCAGCACTAATGAACATTTTTTTGAGGGCCACTTTCCGGGACAACCCGTCATGCCCGGAGTTTTGATCATCGAGTCCATGGCTCAGACCGCTTGCGCCATGCTCTTGTCCAAGGGCGGCTACGAAAACAAAATCGCCTTCTTCATGGGCATCGATGAGGCCAAGTTCAGGGCCCCCGTGCTGCCCGGAAGCGTTCTTAAGCACCACATCGAGATCCTTCGCCTCGGCCGCGCCGGAAAATTCAAGGGCGAATCCTACGTCGACGGGAAAATGGTCGCTGAGGCCACCATGACGTTCGCCCTCGTCGACAAGGCCCAAGGGTAATCATGGCCATCCACTCTTGCGCCATCGTCGACCCTTCCGCCCGAATCGATCCCTCCGCCGAGATCGCCGCCTATGCCATCATCGGCCCCGAAGCGGTGATCGGCCCCCGGACAAAGGTCGGAGCGCACGCCGTCGTTGAACACGCGACTCTTGGGGCGGACAACGTTCTTCACCCCGGCTGCTATGTTGGAACCCCGCCGCAGGATTTGAAGTACGCGGGGGAAACGACGCGCCTGATCATGGGAGATAAATGCGTCGTGCGTGAGTGCGTGACGCTCAACCGGGGGACGGTCGGCGGAGGAGGTTTGACCAAGATCGGCTCCAACTGCCTATTCATGGCCTACTCTCACGTCGCCCATGATTGCGACCTCGGCAATGGAGTCATCCTGGTCAACTCCGTGGCGCTCGCCGGGCATATCACCGTCGGAGAATATGCCGTGGTCGGAGGTCTTGCCGCGATCCATCAATACGTGCGCATCGGCCGTTACGCGATGCTCGGGGGCGGCTCGATGAATGGACAGGATATCCTGCCCTTCACAACCACGCAGGGAGATCGCGCGGTGCTGCGCGGCCTCAATATTCTCGGCATGCGCCGCGGTGGGTTTTCACGAGAGTCGATGAACGCTCTCAAAAACGCCTATAAAACCCTGTTTCTGTCCGGAATGACCCAGGAAGACGCCCTGGCCCGCCTCAAATCCGGACATCCTGGCGCTGAGGTCCTGGAATGGATCACCTTCATCGAGACGGCTGGAAAGCGCGGAGTCATGCGCCCCGCGGTCGGCGCGACCGAAGTCGAGGAGGCGGCGGCCTGAAAGCGTGAGCGAAACTCTTGGATTGATCGCCGGGTCCGGACGTTTTCCACTGCTCGTCGCTGAGGAAGCCGTCCGTCGAGGAGTGGGGGTGGTCGCTCTCGGAATCCCGGGGGTGACCGATCCCGCTTTGGAGACCGTCGCCGGGGCGTTGCAATGGTTTAAGCTCGGCCAGCTTGATGCCCCGATCAAGGCGCTTAAGGATGCTGGCGTCAAAAAAGTCATCATGGCGGGAAAAGTGCAGCATGTCTCCATATTCGGCGGCATCCAGCCGGATTGGCGGGCGGCCAAAGTTCTCATGTCGTTAAAGGACAAACGGACGGATACCATTTTGGGCGCTGTCGTCTCGGAATTCGCCAAGGATGGTCTGGAGTTTGTGTCCTCGGCCCGCTACCTCGAACATCTTCTAGCGCCCGTAGGAGCCCTAACGCGGCGAGCTTTCACGAAGGAACAGCTCGCAGACGCCGCATTGGGCTGGCGGGCGGCCAAGGCCGTGGCCGGTTTCGACATCGGCCAAACCGTCGCCGTGCAGGGAGCGGTCGTCGTCGCCGTCGAGGGGATGGAAGGAACCGACGCCTGCGTGGAGCGCGCGGCCCAGTTGGCCCGCTCCCAGGGCCGGAACAGCGCGCTTGTGGTCGTCAAAGTCGCTAAACCGCGCCAAGATTTCCGCTTTGATCTTCCCGTCGTGGGACTCGACACCCTGAAAGCCTTTCGTGCCGCCGGCGTCGGAGCCCTCGCCCTCGAGGCCGGCGCGGCTTTGATATTCGACAGGGCTCGCTTTGCCGCCGAGGCGGATGCCTCCTCGATCGCCGTCGCCGGATTTCCTCCGCAAGGCCCGTTATTATGAGCGACACCTCGAAAATTCGCGTTGCCGTCATCGGCGCGGGGAAAATGGGGACTCACCACGCTCGCGCCCTCTCCAAACAACCCGACGTCGAACTCGTCGGAATCTGCGACACGAACGTATGGAAAGCGCAAATCGCGGCCTGGCAAGCCAATACCGTTGCGGCCCGCAATTACAAGGACGTGCTCGGACGCGTGGATGCCGTCATCGTGGCCGTTCCAACCCCCCTGCATTATGAAGTCGGGATCACCGCGCTATCGGCAGACACTCATGTTCTGATCGAAAAACCCTTGGCCTCATCCGTCGATGAGGCCAAGGAACTTCTCGACCTCTCCGAAAGCAAGCGCCTGGTCCTGCAGGTCGGGCATATCGAGCGGTTCAATCCCGCCGTGCTTGAGGCCGTGCGTCACATTCGCGACCCCCGCTACATTACGGTTGAACGCCTGGGTCCCTACGACCCCCGCATGGCGCATATCGGCGTCGTCCTGGATCTTATGATCCACGACCTCGACATTCTCCTCACTTTGATCGGAAGCGAGGTCGAAAGCATCGAAGCCCTGGGAGCCAACCTTTTGTCCGCCCATGAAGATATCGCCAACGTGCGGGTACGTTTCAAGACCGGCTGCGTGGCTGATTTAACCGCCAGCCGCATCTCTTTGCAAAAAAGTCGAAAACTGCGCGCGTTCCAAAAAGATTCCTACATCTCCCTCGACTACGGCAACACCACTCTCAAGGTCTATCGAAAAAAGAATCCGGTTATCAAAAGTCTCAAAGACGTGGAGTATCTGAAGCCCAAGCTCGCCTCCACCGACCCGCTCAAAAATGAGCACCAGCACTTTCTTGACTGCATCCGTCACAACCGCAAACCTTGGCCCAGCGGCGAACGCGGCGTGGAAGCCCTGAAACTCGCTCTACAAATCTCCGAGGAGTTGCGCCGCTACGAACTCTCCGGTCACGCCGGGTCCCGCTCCCTGATGCCCAGTTGGGCTCAGGATCTCGGGAAAATCGCCAAGTCCGTGGGAAAGGATATTCTCAGAAGCTGAATCGATGACATCGCCTTTGCTCCTTGTTGTCGCAGGGGACCCCTCAGGCGATCTCCATGCCTCCAACCTCATCAAAGCGATCAAGCGGCGCGACTCGACGGCCAAAGTGGCCGCCGTGGGGGGACCCCTCTGTCGCGAAATCGCCGACGAATTCATCGAAGATCTCGCCTCCCGCGGCGTGACGGGTTTTTGGGAACCCGCTCTTAAGATCGGATTCATACTGCGTCTGGCTTGGCGTCTCAAGCGATTTCTCGCCGAACGCCGCCCAGGCGCCCTCATTTGCGTGGACTATTACGGATTCAATCGACTCATTCTTCCCTATGCCAAGGCCTTCACGATTCCCGCTTTTTACTTCGTGAGTCCTCAGGTCTGGGCCTCAAGACCCGGAAGAGCGTCGGTGCTCAAGCGTTTCGTTCAAAAGATGCTCGTGATATTCCCCTTTGAAGAAAAGCTTTACCGCGAACTAGGCGTCCCCGTTGAATTCGTCGGACATCCGTTGCTGGATCTCATTGCCCCGCCGGCCCGAAGGGCCCCGGGGTCTAACGTCATCGGCCTACTTCCGGGAAGCCGCGCAAGCGAAGTCTCTCGGCACCTGCCTGTATTTTACGACGCATTCCGCCTCCTGAGAGAAAAACGGCCCTCGTTGCGGGGGCTGTTATTCGCCGCGACCTCCCTATCCGACGAGGCTTACGGGAGCCTCCCGGAGGGAATAACCCTCGTGCGCGAGAGGGATTATGCCCAACGCGCGCAGGTTGATCTGGCGATCTGTTCCTCCGGAACGGCGACTCTGGAAAACGCCCTGTTGGGAGTGCCCATGATCGTCGTTTACAAAATGTCTTGGCCGACCTATGCCGTGGCGCGCTCCCTCGTAAAGGTCAAAAATATCGCGATGGCCAACATCCTTGCCGGGAAAACCATCGTCCCTGAGTTGATCCAAGGCGCCGCCACGAGCGAGCGTGTCGTCACCGAGGCCACGGCGATTCTCGATCATCCTGAATCGGCCGCCACGATCGCTTCGGAACTGCTTGCCGTGCGCTTGTCTCTGGGAAAAACAGGGGCCGTCGATCGCGCGGCGGCGATTATTCTGGCGCACAAGTCCGCGGAGACCGCCCGATGAGCCCGGGACGCCGACTCTTCCGCTATGTTCGGCCTTACCGAGCCCGCATCGTCTGGGCCTGCGCGGCGATGATAACGGTCTCCGCATTCAACGGCCTGGCCGTTCTCCTTCTCAAGACGATTATCGACGAAGTCTTCATCGCCAAAGACCTTCGCATGTTGGCGCTCGCCGTCATCGGCGTGCCTTTGTTCGCGGCGCTCAAGGCGACCGCCTCCTATATTCAGAATTACCTCATGAGCTGGATCGGCCAGCGCGTGACGCAACAAATCCGGGAGGATCTCTTCCGCCAACTCCACCTGCTTCCCCTGGAATTTTATTCCGGCCTGCGGGCCGCGAACATCCTATCCAAGGTCACGGGAGACTTGACCCTAGCCCAAAGCGCTCTGACGACTCTTCCGGTTTACTTGATTCGAGACACCCTGACCACGACTCTTCTCGTGGCGTCCCTCTTCACGCTCGACTGGCGATTTGCCACGCTGACCCTCCTCGCCTCGCCCCCCTCCTTTGCCGCCCTCTACGTGCTCTCCCATAAAATGCGTCGATCCAGCAGCCAATCGCAAATCGCCGTCGATCGCCTGCACCACCGCTTCCAGGAAAGCGTTCAGGGCATGATCACGGTCAAGGCGTTTAATTACGAGGAAGAGGCAACGGAAAAGTTCCGCGAGGAGAATGAATTCTTCTTTCAGCCCATGATGCGATATCTGCGCGCGACCGCGCTGATCAATCCCCTCCTTGAGATTGGAGTGTCCGGGATGGTTGCGGCCGTCATTTGGTTCGGAGGCAGAGAGGTGATCAGCGGTCGGATGACGCCGGGGGCTTTCTTCGCGTTTCTGGTCGCTCTTCTCGCCTGCTACGCGCCGATAAAAAACTTGGCTCGCGTCAACGCCGAGGGTCAACGCGCCTGGACCTCGTTGGAACGCCTGTTTCATCTTCTTGATGAAAAACCGGCCGTCCCGCGCAAGCGCAAGCCTCACTTCCCAGGGCTGCACCACGGCATCCGTTGTGAAGGACTTGGGTTTCGGTACCCGGGTTCCCGCTCTTGGGCCCTGCGCGGACTTGACTTGGAAATCCGCAAAGGCGCGCGCACGGCCATTGTCGGGCCGAACGGATGCGGAAAAACAACGGCGGCTAAGCTGCTCCTGCGCCTGCATGATCCCCTCGAGGGCCGAGTCGCGTTCGACGGCGTCGACGCGCGCGAACTCGACGCGAGCTCCATCAGGGCGCGCATCGGCCTGGTCTCTTCGGAAGCGATGCTCTTCAACGACACCGTTTTCCAGAATCTCGTCATCGGGCGGAAAGTCGCCACCCTTTCCGAGGTCGAGCGGGCGTGCCGCGCCGTCGGGGCCGAGGAGTTTATTTCCGGACTCCCCGAGGGCTACCAGACAACGCTCGGTGATTGGGGCTACTCCCTGTCGCTCGGCCAGCGATACAAATTGGCGATCGCTCGCGTATTGATCAAAGACCCCGATATCGTCATTCTTGACGAAGCCTCCGCGCACCTTGACGGCGCGGCCGAGCGTGAAGTCGCTTCCGCCCTGGAGACGGTCTTGTCCGGCCGCACGGTCATTACCATCGCCCACGATCTCGCCTCCATCTCGGGATTTGATCGAATATTTGTTCTCAACGCCGGGACTGTGGCTGAATCCGGCACTCATAAGGATTTATTGGCGGCGCGCGGCCTCTACCACCGTTTTTTTGAGATGCAAAGCGCCGCGAAACGCTCCACTCCAACTCTATCGGAATTCCCATGACCACCAAGGCTGAGGCAGTCGCTCGCTTCAACGCATACTCGCCCCACGTCGACCCCATTGCGCTGGAACTCGCTTGGGATTTCGCCGAAAAAGCGCACAGCAAACAAGAGCGCGCGTCCGGAGATCACTACCTGTCCCATTGCGTCGCGGTTGCCGAATCGCTCCTCGAGTGGCGGATGGATCTTCCCACGGTCTGCGCGGGCCTGCTCCACGACACGATCGAAGACACTCCCACCACTGAAATGCAATTGCGCGCGGAGTTCGGCGAGGAAATCGCAATGCTCGTTATTGGAGTCACCAAGCTTGACGCACTCAGATTCGAGTCCCGCGATGAGGCTCAGGCGGAGAATTGGAGAAAAATGCTGTTGGCGACCGCCCAGGATATACGCGTCATCGTCGTCAAACTGGCCGATCGTCTGCACAATATGAAGACGCTTAATTTCCTCTCTCCAGAAAAGCAGAAGAGGATCGCCTCCGAAACCATGGCCTTGTATGCTCCTCTGGCCCACCGCTTGGGCATGTTCAAGCTCAAGGGCCAACTTGAGGATCTCGCTTTCCTCCATCTCCACCGCGAAGAGTATGATGCCCTTCTCAAAAAGGTCGAGGCCACATTGACGGAAAGGGAAAAGAACCTCGTCGCCACGCGCAGTGTCGTGGAAAGCGTTCTCTCCGGCGCCAATATTCCGTGCCGCGTTCTCGCCCGCACGAAAACCTTGTGGTCCATCTACGGGAAAATGGAGCGGCAGAAAAAGCCCTTCGAGGACATTCAAGACGCCCTCGGCGTGAGGTTGATCACCGACACCGTGGCCAACTGCTACGCGATCTTGGGCATCATCCACACGCACTTTAAGCCCGTGGCGGGATCCTTTACCGACTACATCTCAACGCCCAAGCTAAACCTCTATCGTTCCCTACACACGACGATAGTCAGTCCAACCGGGGAACTCGTTGAAATCCAGATCCGCACGGAAGAAATGCACCGCTCTTCCGAATACGGAATCGCCGCCCATTGGCGATACAAGGCCGGGGAGTCCACCCGCGACGCGCACATGGAGGAAAAACTTAATTGGTTGCGCCAATGGATGGAGTGGCTGCAGGACTTGAATTCACCGAGGGAATTCCTCGATAGCCTGAAAACCGACCTTGAGTTCGACCAGGTTTTCGTCTTTACTCCCGCGGGGGAGGTCAAAGTCCTCCCCGCGGGGGCCACCCCGCTAGACTTCGCCTTCGCCGTTCATACGCAGATCGGATTTACATGCGTGGGCGCGCAGGTCAACAATAAGATGGTCAAGCTCGACTACGCGCTGAAATCCGGAGACATCTGCAAGATCATCACCAAAAAAAACTCGGTGCCGAAAAAAGACTGGCTAAACTCCGTGAAAACCGCGCGGGCGCGGTCAAAGATTCGCCACTATCTGCGCGAACAAGGAATCGTCGCCTGATGTCACGACGAGTCGCGGTATTTGTTTTTCTGATCACCGTCTCCTGTTCGAAAAAGCCCGCGCAAAACTATCGCAATTGCCTCAACTTACGAATCGGCATATCGCGAGATCATCTCTTCCGCATTATGGGAAGTCCAGACAACACCCTGTCGCACATCGAAGGGACGTCCACGCCCCACCTCAAGGGACGCACGGTCTATGAGTGGAAGACACCGGTCGCCATGTCCGCCCCCAACGTCGTGAGCGTCGACGAAGTCTCTGGAAAAGTCATCAGCATCCGCTGCGCGGACATCGCGATCAATTCGGCCGCGAACGAGCCCTGAGCCGGGCCTGGCCGCCACCGCGCCCGATTCAGCGGCCGGACTCCGCTCGCTGTCGTTGTTTCTCCGCCTCAAGGGAAACGGAATCAATTTCCCCCCGGGCGAGCGCGTCGGACAGGGCCTCGAAGTCTCCGGGACGCCAGAGGCGGTATTCCCTGGCGTACAGCCACGGGGAGGGCGCTTTGGTCCGGTCAACGAACACCATCGCCTTGTCGTCCCACCAGACCAGAGCCCAGCGTTCCCGGGGAAGGTATGAGAGGTACCAGGGCCTCATCATCTCCCGGCGCGACCCGTCCGGATAAAGACGCGTGGTCGGCAGCCGTTCGGGATAGGCCCGGATTAAAATCGCGTCCAGACGATTGCGCGCGATAAAATCCTGAAACGGTTTCGGACCCGACAAGGCCTGTTGCAGCTCGGGCAATTGGTGGTGGAATAGATAGCGGCCATCGCCGTAGACTTTTCCATCGGGCCATAGACGCCAACCTAAATACCCCCCCCATTCATACGTGTTGAACAGCCGTAGGGGCGCGAAGACCTCTCTCTGGGAAACAATGAAGTCGACCGCCCGGCGCGCCACGTAAACGTCGGAAAACACCGCTCCCCATTCCATCCCGCGAGTCGCCGTGCCGACCAGGATGCTCGCAATGACCAGGCCCGCCGCCGCCCAAGACGCTTTTGGACGCACGGATACGGCCGATAAGCAGCCGACCGCGGCGACAGCGAAATAGAGACCGAAACGGGAGCTAATCGCCGTCGCCGCTCCTAAGACCGCGGCGCATAGGGACATCGCAGGGCTCTCCCGGCGCGCGGTCCACGCCAACGCGGCCCCGACGCACAGGGCGGCGATGCGCGGAAGATGGAAGCCCATGCGCCAGTTCACCGGTCCCCATTCGCCGATAAAACGGCCTACAGGGTCGATACAGTGGAGCGCGATGACCGAGTAAATGTGAATCCCCGCGGGATTGAGCAGCCCTCCAAGAAGGGCCCCGCACGCCTCGGCGCCGAGGTCCTTGCGTTTGAGTCCGCGCTGGAAACGCGCGCCCAAGAAGTAGGCCCCGTAGAGGGCCAGCCCAACGGGAAAAGCGGCGTGAACGTTCGCCCACAGCCCGAACAGCGAAAACCCGAAAAGAAAGGAGGCCCTCCCCGACTCCAAGCGCCTGGCGATCACCGCAAAGAGTGCCGCGGATATCAGGTCGACGCGCAGGTCCGCCTGAGCCAGGATCGCGCAGCACCACAGTGCCAGCCCGCAGGCGCGCGCCGTCTTATCGGCGCCTTTGTCTCGCAATAGACCATCGACAGGGACGAAAGCGCAAACAAGCAAAACCACTTTCAACACCCATAGCCCGCGCAAACCCGCCGCCGAGTACGCGCCGTAAAACAGGAGCTGGGCCAACCATTCGAAATCGATCCATGGACTCCCCTGGAGCGTAAATGAAAATGAATCGACCCGGGGCACGGCCGCATGAGCCCAAATCCACCGGCCCGCGGACAAATGCCAGAATAAATCGGGGCTGAACAATGGGAGGGAGAAAACAAACAGGGCCAAGGCGATGGCCCAGGCCCTGAGCGCGCCCCCTTCCGCAAGGGCAGACACTTTGGCTATTATCGAGTCGGGCGAACCGCGCGCCCGGACTTGATGCAATCCGTGCACACGTAGACGGTCGTCGTCCGGCCGCCGAGTACGACCTTCTGCCGTTGAAGATTAGGGCGGAAAATCCGTCTGGTGGCTTTGTGCGAATGGCTGTAACTGTTGCCGGACTTGGGACCCTTGCCGCAACTGGGAATCTGACATTTAAATGACATGATGTTGACCAATTCTAGCAAACCCTCGACGGAACCCGCAAGGTGACCGGCGAATCGCTTCGTCAACCCATTCAATACCTAAAAGGGGTGGGTCCTCGACGAGCCCTTTTCTTTGAGCATCTCGGGGTGAAAACATTGGGGGATATTCTCGCGCATTATCCCCGTCTGTGGCAGGATAGGCACGAAACCCGGAGCCTGAGCCTGCCGACCCCTTCAGCGCTCGTGGTGGTCCGCGGACGCGTGCTGCGCGCGGCGACGCATCACGCCGGACCGCGCCTGGCGATCCACAAAGCGACCCTCGCCACCGCCCATGGAAAGGTCGAGTGCGTGTGGTTTAAGCACCTGTCTCGGCGTTATGACGCTTTCGCCTCTCTCAAGAAGGACACCGCCGATGGAGCCGACATTTGGGTGATCGGGCACGTCGAACCCGACTTGACCGGCATTCATGAAATCCGCGTTGATGAGCATTATCCCCTCAGCGATGAACGCTGGCGCATTCACGTCGGCCGCCTGACTCCCATCTACCCGCTCACCAAAGGGCTCTCCCAACGGTTCGTACGCGAAGCCGCCCATAAGGCGCTCGAGCTTGCCGCCGACACCGCGCGCGACATTGTCCCGTCCGAACTGATGCTCAAACGCACGCTGCTGGCCGCGCCCCAGGCTTTGCGCGGCATCCACTTTCCTCGCTCCGAGGCCGAACTGGAAGCCGCGCGCGCGCGCCTGGCGTATGAAGAGTTGTTGCTTCTCGAGCTGGCCTGGATACTCAAGCGGCGTCAAACTCGCGACTTGATCAAGCCGTTTTCCTACGACATCAAGAGAACCCTCCTTTCTCCCTTTCGCCAAGCCTTGGGTTTCGAACTCACTCACGCCCAAAAACGAGTCATCAACGAAATCTTCGACGATATGCGCCGCGCCAGCCCCATGACGCGCCTGCTGCAGGGAGACGTCGGTTCCGGGAAAACCGTCGTCGCGCTGTCGGCGCTTCTTCTCGCCGTTGAAAACGGCGGCCAAGGCGTCTTGATGGCGCCCACGGAAATCCTCGCCGACCAGCACCGGACAACCCTCGAACGGTTCTTAAAAGGGCTGCCGGTCACCGTGGCGTCTCTGACCTCCCGCACGCCGAAAAAAGAGCGCGAGAGGATCATCGCTTCGATTCGAGACGGCGACGCCGATATCGTCGTGGGCACCCACGCCTTGCTCGAAGGCGACGTCATGATCCCCCGCCTGCGCCTGGCGGTGATCGATGAGCAGCACCGGTTCGGTGTGCGCCAACGCACGACCCTGCGCCAAAAAGGAAGCCTCATCGACTTGCTGGTGATGACGGCCACCCCGATTCCCCGCACCCTGGCCTTGTCCCTCTATGGCGACCTCGAGGCCTCGACCATCGACGAGCTCCCTCCCGGGCGACCTCCGATAAAAACATGCCTCTCCAACGAGTCGGAAGCCTTCGCGACCGTCCGCCGAGAGGTCGCCGCCGGACGCCAAGCCTACGTCGTTTATCCGATCATCGAAGAGTCCGCGCGCCTGGATCTCCAATCGGCGAAAACGGAGTTTAAGCGATTAAAGACCTCCGTTTTTCCGGATCTCAAGGTCGCCCTGGTTCACGGCGCCCTGCCGGGAAAGCTCAAGACCAAGGTCATGACGGCTTTCGCCTCGGGAGAGTTCGACGTGCTGGTCGCCACTCCCGTGATCGAAGTTGGCATCGACGTTTCCAACGCGACGGTCATGGTCATCCAAAACGCCGATCGCTTCGGAATGGCGAGCCTTCACCAGCTGCGCGGGCGCATCGGCCGGGGCGCGAGCGAATCCTTTTGCCATCTTGTCGCCGACCCGCACACGGCCCAGGCCAAGCACCGGCTCGACATCATGGCCGCGACGTCCGACGGGTTTCGCATTGGAGAAGAGGACCTTAAATTGCGCGGCCCCGGAGAACTTATGGGAATCGCTCAGCATGGAGAACTCGCTTTGGCCGTGGCCGATCTTTTCAAGGACGGCGAGCTCTTGCGCTTTGCAAGAGAGGATGCCGAGGCGCTGCTGCGCTGCGACCCAAAACTGCTCGCCCCCGGCCACAAGCCGCTGAGGGAACGCCTCATCGCGCTGTATCAGAGCCGTTGGAATTGGATCGACCTCGCCTAATGTGTTCTGTCGCGCGCGGACGAAAATCGGGCATAATTTGAGGAGTGAAACGAGCTCTTAGGTGTGTCCGGCGCGCGGGGTTTCTCCTCGTCCTTGGTTTCGTATCCAGCGCCGCGGCGCAAAAAACCGTCATGACTCTCGCGCCCAGGGTCCTCTTGACGCCAGCAACGCCTTCGCCCGCGTCCCTTGTGCCCGCGCCCCTGCGGCCGGGAGCCTTACCCGCGCCGATTGCCCTGCCTCGTCCCGTACTTTCCCCCTCGCAGCGGACGCCTCGTTGGTCTCTACCGGCGCGGGGCACTTTCGCCGATGCCTCGATCCCGGAGCACGAACGCCTGGCTCGCTTCATTGAAATGACCACGCGATTCTGGGACGTCAAAGATATCGTCTCCCCCGCGGAAGGCGTTCGGTACGCGTCCTATCTTGAAAACGAGGCGATCCCATCCTCCCCCCTGCGTCAAGCGGCCATTGGAGAGCTCCACCGCCTGAAAACGATTCTTCCACTCGAGAACGACACCGCGGCCAATCTGGATCGGATGGTCAACCATTTCGGACCGAGCATCGACGAGCACAGGGCTTTGTCCAAGCATGTTCAGTCGTACAAGACATTGGCCGATGATTCCTCCCTCGGCGAAGGGCCCGCCAGAGCCTCCTTCGTCTCCTACCTTTTGCGCAAGATCCGCCATCTCGAGAAGCACTTGGCTTGGAAAGACGCTTTCTTCAACCGTAAATTGGAATTCGGGGATGGCTCGGGACTCGATCATTCGGCTTACCGGGAGGCGGTCACAGACGGACTCCGGGCAAGGACTCCGGTCGACTACGCGAGCTTCTTCGCCGACAACTCCGTTCTCCTCATCGGAGAAAACCACGGGGCTCGCGCCCACCGGCGCGAAGTTCTCGACCATCTCGATGAGCTCAAGGCGGCCGGCGTCACCCATATTTTCATCGAAGGCGTCAGCGTAAAAAGCCAGGCGTGGCTTGACGGCTTATCGAAAAACGAATTGAGGAATTACAATTCCATCGGGACGCTCTCGGTGGAGACCTTCGCGCGGGCCAAGGAGCTGGGATTGGGCGTGATCGCCATGGATATGCCCGCCAACACGCTTGACGCGCTCAAAGAGATTTCCATGAGAAAACGGGGCGAGATCGACGCCGCGCGAGACGTTTTCCTTCTTCGAAGAAATCGCTTCATGGCGCAATTGATCGCCAAGACGCTCCGACGGCAGCCCACCGCGAAAGTCGTCGCGATCGTGGGCTCGGCTCATGCCCACGCCCTGCTCAGCCCCTACATCATCATGAACCAAGGCGGGACAAGCCTCGCCAAGGAATTGGCCTCGAGCCACGCCATTAGGTCGAAAACGCTCCGTCTGGTCTACTGGTCCACCGATTCGGACAAAATAGCGTCGGAATTGATCGCCGAACAGGGCCTGGCAAGCAAGCGATTTTTCCTGCCCCTGGGACCGGAAGGAGGCCTGCTTCACATCGCCTTCAGCCCCCGACTGTCCACGCTGCCGATTCCAGAAACTCTCAAGAACTTCCTGCGCACGGCAGGTTCTACCGCGAGACTGATCTTCGGGCCGCGGCCCCCGCTCTGTCAAGGCCGTTTAGAAATGTCCTGTAGTTAAGACGCATAGAAATGTCCGG
>JBBTHA010000038.1:0-21765 GCA_038060535.1 Elusimicrobiota bacterium
ATTTTTGGGCGCTTCCCCCCTTGCCGGTGCGCACGAGTATCGGCACGCAGCCGGCGCGGCGCGCGCACTCGATGTCGGAAGTCTTGTCGCCGATAAGATATGACGACGACAAGTCGAGCCCGAAGCGGCGGCGCGCCGCCATCACCATCCCGACGCCGGGTTTGCGCCAGGGATGACGGCTGTCGGGCCCGTGAGGCGAAACGTAAATCGCGTCCCACCGGGACCCGGCCTTCGCCAATCGTCTCTTGAGCTCCGCGTGGATGAGACGCACGTGCCGCATCGTGAAATAGCCCCGCGCCACACCGGATTGGTTGGTGATGACGATAATTTTAAATCCGGCGGCGCGCAGAATGGACAGCGCCCGCGACGCGCCCTTCAGAACCTGGAGGTTCTTGGTCGAACCTAAATAATTGGCTTCGCGAATGAGCACCCCATCGCGATCTATAAATACGGCTTTCGCGCGCCGCTTCATGAAATGATGGAACGAACCGAGTTTTCGGCTTCCAGGGAATGCGCATCCCGGACAGTTCCGCCCGCCGACCGTCTGACACATAAGGCCCGCATGCGGCGCAGGGCCGAGAGAATACAGCTGGGGACAAGAGCCGCCGCGTACAGACGCCAATAAGCCGCGTCGCGAGGAAGGCCGCAATCCCTCATAAACTCTCTCGCCTTGCGAGTTTCCAATCCCTTGATCAGATAAAGGGCGGTGTCGCGAGCATACCCGCGGCGCAGCTGGAGAGCCTCTTCATCGGTCAATTGAGCGCTTTTGAGCACAACGCTCGTTTCTTCATACGCCTTCACATGATCGCGTGTGATCTGGCCGTCATGCACGCGCCGCACCGCCAGGGGATCGCGCAGCACCCCCACCTCGTGGCCAGCGGCGAGCACTCGGACCACCAGCTCGGTATCCGCCAAGGTGTGAATGTCCTCGCGAAGAAATCCCGCCGCGGCTAAAGCTTGGCGGGATATGGACATATTCGTGCTCACGTAGGGAAGACGGCTTTCGCCGATCGCATACCAGCCCGGTACGCGTCCTTCGGGAATGTCGCGCTTGGGATCAAAGTGGCATCCAATGATCCGGCCGAAGCGCCACGTGTATGAATTGGAAAACCAAAATCCGACCCCCGGCCGGGTGTCGGCGGCGCGGCGGAACTCCCGAAGACGCTCGGGCAGCCACATGTCGTCATCATCGAGAAAGGTCACGAAGCGTCCGCGCGCCAGGCGCAGGGCGGCGTTTCGGCACCTGGGCAATCCCTGGGGCTTGAAACGGAGGAAAGAAAGCCTTTTGTCGCCCGAGAATTCATTCATAACGAGAGAGGTGTCGTCGGTCGAGCCGTCGTCGATGACCACCGCCTCGAAGTCGCCCTCGGTCTGCCAGAGCAGGCTTTTCAGCGCGCTGCGAAGCATCGCGCTGCGGTCGCGCGTGGGCAGGATCACCGTGAAATACGGCGCCTGGCTAGACATCGGAATTTTTCCGTGCCACGGCGAGAATCGACAGGCCCGCCCGCGGCTGCGTCAGCGCGTAGTACACCAAGACCAGATAAAAAAACGGAAAGGTCAGCGCCATAAATACGGAATGATAGCGCGCCACCATTTTGACTCGCGTCGACTTATCGGGCACAGCGCTCCGAGAGGCATCCTGGGCGATCAGATCATCCATCGGCTTTTGCGACGTCCCCGCGCCGTAAAGCAGGCGCTTGATGAACCGCAGAATCCATTGTGCGGAACGGTCCGCCCATATGCGCGAATACTCCGAAGTCGATATCGGAATCGATCCGATGTCCCCAGGGTCGAATCCGGCGCGTTCCAGCGCCAGCTTGAGCGACCCGGGGTTCCAACGGGTCAGGTGATGGGGCGGGAAATCCCACACGTCGCGCCCGAAAGGAGTCGGCCGGCGGTTATCAGGCACCGACACCAAAAGAAAACCACCCGGTTTGAGCATCTCGCGGCACAGACCCAGAAACGAGAGGGGGTCGGCGACATGCTCCAACACCTCCATGATGGCGACCGCGACGTAGGCTCCTTGATGCTCGCGCGCGAAGCCCTCGTCAAGGACCCCTTGCCGCACTCCCTTGAGGCCCGCCGCCTGGGCGAGCGCCACGAAGCGCTCATCCACGTCCAAGCCTTCCACGTCGTAGCCGCGCGCCGCGGCCATTGCAAGAAAGTGACCCGAGGCGCAGCCTATATCCAATAGGCGCCCCGCGTGCGGCGCGGGCAAACGGTCGAGAAAATAGGGGAATCGCGTCTTGCTGGCCGCGCAGGCGGTGTCCTCGTAGCCGCAGACGTAGTTGAAGCGCTGATACCACGGCGCGCCGGGAAACTCCATCGGACGCGAGAACACCAACGCGCAGCTTGCACACGTAAACAGGTCATAGCGCGCCCCCCCGACGGGATCATCGTATGTCTCAAGGGGAAGAGCGTCGGAGGCGCCGCAGACCGGACAGGCGGGGATTTCTTTCATTGCGTGCTGCCAAAAAAAACTACCACTTTACAGGTCCCAATGCAAACCAAGCCGTTTCAAGGTAGAATCATGCGGTGAAGGAACTTCTGCGCAAGACCCTGCTTAAGGCCACCTCTTTCGTTTTCACGGCGGGAACGGCCTTTTCCAAGAAACCGGAGACAAATCCCATGCAAGCCGAAAAAACCAAGGGTCGAATTTATGAATTCGAAGCGACGGACATCGACGGCAAGACGCGGAGTCTGGCGATGTACAAAGGACGCGTCCTGCTCGTCGTCAACAGCGCGTCTGTGTGCGGTTTCACTCCGCAATACAAAGACCTCCAGACTCTCTACGAAACATATCGCGAAAAAGGCTTGGCCGTCGCGGCGTTCCCCTCCAATGACTTCGGCGCCCAGGAGCCCGGGTCCGACGGGGACATCAAATCGTTCTGTTTGACCAAGTACTCGATCTCGTTCGATCTGTACTCGAAAGTCGTCATTAAGGGGGCCGGGCGGCACCCGCTTTATAAATACCTGGCCGAGGACTCCGGTTTTCCCGGAGACATCCCTTGGAATTTCACGAAATTCCTCATCGACAGGGAAGGCAGGGTCGCCGCGCGCTTCGGCCCGGAAACCAACCCCATGGGCAAGGATTTTCTGGCCGCTTTGGAAAAAACCCTCGGCCGGCCTTAGGCGCTCGCCTCTTATTTCGCCTTCTTGGACGGCTTTGCCTTCGCGGCCGGGATAAGTATTTCGCGTATCAGCTCATTGAGCTGATAGCCATACTGGTCGGAAGACAGCGTGTTGGAAGGCTTTCCGGGAAAGCGGTAGTGCGCGTGCGTCATCCGCAAAAAATTCAAGAATACGAAGGGGAATCTCTGTAGGACCTATGACCCCCGCATGACCAGGCTGTGGAACTACGCTGATTGGGCCTCGAAGGGGTTTAGCCCTTGGCCCGCGGAATCACCATCCAGCCCGTGGGCACGGGAACGCCGGGGGTCGGCTTGGCTCCGACCTCCGCCTTCAACGGCCTTATGCGCCCGGAGGACTGGAGTTTTTGATAGGTCACTTCCAGGTTCTTCTTGGCCATCTCGAAGGTTTGATCGTAGGACAAGGCGGTGCGATAGGCCACCTCGGCCTCGTCATAACGCTCGGCCATAAACAGCGCGTTCGCCAGGCTCGTATAGGCCTCCGCCGATTCGCGCGGCATCAAGGCGCCGATGTGGCGATGAGTCCAAGTCCCGCCAACGGTCTCATAGTGCTGATACGAGAGAATGGTCGTGCGCAGACTCGGCTTGCTCAGCAAGGACGGCGAAACGAGACAGCCTGGAGCGTCGATCAGTTCCTTGTAGGTCTCGACCGCCTTGTCGAATTGCTTGCGAATCATATAAATCTGCGCCATGCGGTAGTAATTGGCGGCGAACACGGGATCAAGCTGATGGTAAAGCTTGAAGCGCGTCAGCGCCATGTCGAGATATTTCGCGGCCTCTTCCGGGCGGCCGTTGTCGGTCGCCCATTGGGCGCGGCGCAGGTGCAGATTCCCGATTTGATGGTGCATCTGCACGTAATTCGGCGCCAACCGGCGGACTTGATCGTACCAGTACAGGGCCCTCTCGAAATCGTCCCGGGCGACATTGTCGGTGTCGCCCCAATTCGGAGCGTAGGTTTTGGCCATGTTGAAGCGATCATTGAAGACATTGCCCAGAAAGTACTTCGCCATGACGAAATCCGGGTTGAGCTTGTGGACCAAGAGGTAATTGGCGACAGCCGGCTCCCACTGCCTCTCTTTGGAGAAATAAATGGCGATGTTGTGGTGGATGTCGGCCTTGAAATATCCCCAGAATTGATAGAGCGGCGCCAGCATGACCAGAATCAGGGCCGGAACCACCGGGTTCTGGGACATCAAGCACAACCGCGCCTTTTTCCAGCCCAGCCACAGCATGCAGCCGGCGAAGGTAAGCCAGGCCGCCCACCACTGCAGGACCTCGCCGCCGTTAGGCGTGCGCGCGAGGGGCCCCTGGATCCTCGCGAATTCACCGAACATCCCCCCGAAGGGGATATTCCTGAACTGCGCCCAGTCCTTGAAAAAGGCCAAATACAGTATCCCGCCCACGGCCGCCAGACGGGCGGGCCAAATCAACATTTCTCCCAGCGTGGTCCAAACCGAGGTCCCGGTTTCGTCCGACGCGGAGCGCTCGTGCAGTTCGTAAAGCGCCCGGCCGCGCGCGACGTTGACGATGAGCCCGGACAAAAGGCCCAAATACACCCCCGAGGAGACGAAGCGCATGCTGACGTCGAAATTATTGTGGCCGAGCATGCCCATGAAGGAAACGATCACGCCGATCAGATCGAACGCGCGGGGGGGCGGACGACCATCCTTGAGCATGGCTGTCGTCGTCAATTGACCCAAGGAACGGAAGCCCACGACCAAAGTGCTCAGGATCAGCCAGATAAAAATACCGAAGCCGAGAATGCCGTTGTCGAATAGTTGCTCGAGATATTCATTTTCGGAATGGTCGGTCTCGGTATTATGTTTACCCTCGATATGGAAAATCGACGGCCGCCGAAACGCCGGATAAATCGGAGGGAAAGAACCGATGCCCGTCCCGGTCCACGGCTGGGTGCGGATCATCTCCCAGGTGGCCTCCCATGTAAACAAACGGAAGTTGATCGAAACGACGCGCGAGGAAAGGTCCTTGGCCGTGTAGCCGACAAAGCCGAAAACGAGAGCCCCGACGACCCCAAGGATCTGTTTGCGGTAGGGCTTAGTCTGCTCCGAGAAGAAAATAAGGGCGATCGCTCCGAAGATGGCGCAGACCATGGCGAAACCGAGCCAAGCGCCCTTGGTTCCGGTCTTGATCAGATTGAGCAGCAGCATCGCCATAAGAACGATGTGAGACCATCGCCGCGTCTTGAACCACTCCATAAGAATAATGGGGAACATGATGACCAGGAAATCGCCGTAGAAATTGGGATTCCCGTAGGTCGAAAACACACGGTCGCTGAAGGCTCCGCGCCAGACGAAGGGGTCGATGCCCTTGCCAATGCCGCGGGGAAACGCCGAGTTGTCGATAAACTGCAGAGTGCCGTAGCCGATCGCGATCCACGCGGTCCAAATCAGCATCTTGAACAGGCGCCGGACCGCGTCCTCATCGAGTTCGTAGATCACGATCAGCGACACGGTCATATAGAACATGTGACGCAGGAAAAAATCGGTGCTCGACATGTGGTAAGGCGCCTTCATGTAGGAAAATATGCCCCAGCCTAGGTAGGCCAAAAACGGAGCCAGGCAGACCAAATCGTCTTTATTCAGGGCATGGCGTCCGGCCAAGGCCAGGCGCGCCAACCACATGGTCAGCAGGCCCACGCCGCCCATCTGCATCATGGTGATTTTGACTTGCGCCGAGTCATAGGTGCGCAGGAAAAACAAGGATGAGATGAGGAGGTACAGCATGGGTAGCCAGGCGACGACCATCCGATGCGCGTACATTTCGGCGTCGGCCACGTGTTTTCTCCGGAGTTCAGCCATGGGCGTCAATTCTACCTTTTAGAACGAGCCTATCAAGCAGGGCCGCGGCGAATACGATCATCACCATCATGGCCGGCAAGCGAAAACGAATGACCACGAACACAAGCACGTAAGCCAGGGTCCAGAGCCCCGCCGCGGCATAAAGAGCGAGAAGGTCCCGCCACCGTTTTCGGAATATGAACATTCCCATCAGCCCGAGGGGGATCGCCAGGCCGTCGGACAAAAGGCTGGCCCAGAATATCTGATTGTAGCCGTGCGAGTAGACTCTCTCGTAAGGAACAAGGCGCCACAGCTTGACGACGCGATGGGCGACGATGCCGGCGTAGCGCAATGGGTTCTGAAGAACCCAGCGCCTGCCCGCGGCCTTGAACCAGTCGTTGGCCCCCACATAATCCTTCTTCTCGAGCCGCTCCAAACCGACGCGATAGTCGGGGTCGGAGCTGAGAATACGCGTCTCCTCTTCGGTGCCGAACGCCTCGGGAGGGACGATCATGCCCTGGTAGAATTGCTTTCCTCCATGAATGTTCGTCAGAACGGGAACGCCGAAAATGCGGTAGTTGCGTATCGGCCATGGGGCGTAAAGGACCCCCAGCACGATGTAATAGAACACCGCGTGCCGCGCGGCATCCATCAGGCCCTGACGGGCCAAGAGGATCAATGGAACCAACCCCAAAAAGACGAGGGTGATGGGATTTGTCAGGCTGATGGCCGCGGCGCCAAGACCGCAGACAACGGCCCACTTCGCCGTTCGTTTGTCCTGCCACTCCAAGAGGCACCACAGCTCCAGGGCCACCAAGAACGTCATGAAAGTCTCCCGGATAGCCCAGCCGCAGTAGTAGATCGAATAGGGGTAAACGACCCAAAATGCCAGGGCAATAAATCCCGCGGTCTCGGAAAACAGCCGTCGACCCAATAAAAAGGCGAACGCGCAGGTGGCGGTGCTTAAAACGACGTTGACTATCAAGACCAGAGCCGGTTTCACGCCGAAAATCAGGTAAAAAAGAGCGATAAAAAATGGGAATCCTGGAGGGCGGTCCAGGCTGGGTTCTCCCTTGTCCACGGAAAACTCTCCCCATTCCACGAGGCCGGCCGCCAAGCCGGTGTAGTTATCGGCATCGAGAATATTGACGGGATGCGGGTGGGTGTAAAAATACCACACAAAGGCCGTTCGAATAACCAGGGCCGCGCCCAGCAGGCAGACGAGGAGAGGCCTTCTTTTCACTCCCCCATGATATTGAATTGGTTCGACTTAGGCCAGATGAAGGACTCCTTGATCATGCTTCCCATAGATACTAGTATGCCGAACACATGAAATCGCCAGACCCCAAAGGCCGGCCGACCGTCAGCGTCATCATGCCGACCCTCAACGAGATCGAGGGAGTGCGCTGGGTCATGCCGCGCTTCGACAAACGCTGGATCGACGAAATCATTGTCACCGACGGAGGCTCGACCGACGGGACGATCGAGTATTGCGAAAGCCAGGGCGCGCGCATTCATCGGCAAAAAAAGAGGGGTTACGGCAGTTCCATCCTGGAAGCCCTGGAGATCGCGAAGGGTGATATCATCGTCGAGATCACCGCCGACGGCAGCTCCCTGCCTGAAAAAATACCCAGCCTGGTCTCCAAGCTCGTAGAGGGTTATGACCTCGTTCTCGCCTCGCGCTACCGCGACGGCGCCGTCAGCGACGACGATGATTTCCTGACCGGGATCGGCAACTGGATGTTCACGACGCTGACCAATCTCCTGTTTGGCGGATCCATGACGGACGTCCTCGTGGGCTATCGCGCCTATAAACGGAAAAGCCTGGACCTCTTGAACATGGACGCCCCGGGGCTCGAATGGGTTTCGCAAAGCAGCATCCGATTCTTGAAATCCGGGTTAAAAATCGCGGAGATCGGCATCGATGAGCCCAAACGCATCGGTGGGCAAAGGAAGATGCTCCCGTTTAAGACAGGCTGGACGATTTTGCTCTTGACCTTGAGGGAGAGGTTGCGCGCGGCCCCAACTGTTCGCGATACCACGCAACCGTCCGTCTCAGACCTTCCTCGAGGCAGACCCGCGCCTTGAAGCCGACGAGCCGCTCGGCTTTTCTCGTGTCGCAGGCTCGGCGAGGCTGACCGGAGGGCTTGGTCGGATCGAAAACAAGGCGCGCTTTGGAGCCGCAAGCCTTGACCACGGCCCGGGCCAAATCGGCAATTGAGATTTCGTCGGCGGAACCGATGTTGACCGGGTCCGCCTTGGGGTAGCGTTCGGCGACCTCGAGGAGGCCGCGGGCGAAATCCTCGACGTAGAGGAAAGCGCGCGTGACCTTCCCGTCTCCCCACACCGGCACGGGGTCCTCCCCCGAGAGAATGCGCCGCACGAGCGCGGCGATGACGTGGGATTTTTCCAAATCGAAGTGGTCTCGGGGACCGTAGGCATTGTAGGGCCGGACGATAGCGACCTCCATGCCGAACTCTTGGGAATAGGTCCGGCCCAAAAACTCGTTCATGCGCTTAGCCCAGCCGTAGCCTTCGTTGGTTTCCTCGGGCGACTCGCGAAATCCTTCCGTTTCCGGGGTCGGGATCGCGCACAACCGGGGATAGACGCAGGCGGAGCTCACGACCAAGAATCGGCCCACGTTTTCGCGGCGCGCCGCGTCGATGACGTTGAGGCCCAGCCGCATATTGTCGAGAAACATGCTGCCGTTGTGCTTCATATTGTAGCCCACGCCCGCGACCACCGCCGCGAGATTGAGGACAACATCTTGTCCGCGGCACACGCGACGGCAGGCCGCCAGGTCGCGCAGATCGGCTTTGAGAACGCGGACGTCCTTTATCACGGCGGATAAATTGCGCCGATGCTCCCCGGTCATCAAGTCGGCGACGGTGACACGCACGCCCGGCGCGTGCTTGAGGAGGGTTTCGACGAGGTGGCTGCCGATGAACCCCGCGCCGCCGGTCACGAGAACTCGTTTATGATTCCAAAAAGTCATAAGCCATCCTTTTGCCTCGGCAAGTGAGCCAAGCTGCCGAGCGCGATCGCCAGAGACATCAGCACCGTTGCGCTGATCACGGCTAAAGCCCCGGCAAGGACCCAGGCCCAATGCCGGGTGATGTGTCCCGTCGAGGCATATTGGACGATCGTGGGCCAATTGATTCCGACTCCGAATATCCCGAGCGCCACGCCGCACGCGGCGGCGCCTTCGCGCACGAACGCGGAGTCGATCAGCGAGGCTGGCCGTCTCAGCGCGGCGTTCGAGGCCTTTTGCGCCAAAATGCCGAACGCCGCGAAGGCGACCGAACACGTCGACAGGGTCAGCACCGTCAGCAGGCGGTAAATCATCCAGTCCTCAAGGCGCCCCTGAAGCGCGTAGTGACGCACGGGCAGCAAACTCAAGGCCAGCGCCCCGACCGCGAATATCCCGGCCAAAGGCCCGAAGACGCGCATGGGAAAATAAGCGAAGACCGTTCCCAAGATGACGCGCAAAAATCGCACGCCGTCGCCGATGACGCTGAGTTTGGACTCGCCGACGCGCTCGGAATAAGGAATCGGGGACTCCACGAGTCGAGCCCCCATGCAGGCGGCGCGCGCCGTCATGGCGGGCGTAAAATTAAGTCCCGTGGGAAGAGGGGCCAGGCGGGGCAGCAGAGCGCGGCGAAAGACCCGCATGCCGCTGGCGGTGTCCGTCATGCGCACCCCGGTCAGGCTCATCAACAGCAGCGCGTAAAGGCGGTTCCCGAAGGCGCGCACCGCGGGCATGTGCGAACCCGAATGAAGGCGCGCTCCCACGGACAGATCCGCGTTCTCACGGCGCAAAGCCTGGATCAGACCCGTAAAGGCCAGGGGATCGCAGGTTCCGTCCGCGTCCAGGAAGGACAGAAGATCCCCTGAAGCCGCATGAAATCCGGTCATCAACGCGGCGCCATAACCTCGATTTTTTTCGTGAACGACCAGTTTGGCCTGCGTCCATTGAGAGGCCTTCAGCCGCGTCTTGTCGCGGGACCCATCGTCGACGATGACGACCTCCACGGCGGAGAGTTGAGCCTCCTTCATCAGCACGACGCGCGCCTCGAGGCACCGTCGCAGGATATCATCGACGGCGTCTTCCTCATTGTAGGCGGGAATCACGATCGAAAGACTCTCGCCGCTCATGGCTTGACCCCCACACAGAGAAGCGACAAACCCGCGGGCGGTCCGAACAGGCGCTCCAACCGAAACAGCCATGGCGCCGCGCGATCGAAAATCCCCATTTGTCCCTCGGGAAGGTCCTTGCGCCGCAATAAGGTGCCGTTGATCCACCAGCCTGCGATCCCGAAAAAATTAAACCGCGCCTCATGCTCCAGGAGAAACCCGGCGTCTTTCATGAGCGAACGCAACTCCAACTTCTCATACCGGCGGAAATGCCCGTCACTGGAATCTAGGGGATTAAACAGCCATTTATGAGCCGGCACCACCAAAATCAGGCGCCCGCGTGTCTTCAGCATTCCATAAAAACGGGACAGAGCGGCCTTATCATTCTCAATATGCTCAAGAACGTTCATGCACACGATGGTATCAAAGGAGCGGTCCTTGAGCGAATCGGGAATACCGGCGCCCATGTCGGCCACCACGGATTCCAATCCCGGACGTTTCCCGAGACGCTGGCGCGCGTGCGTCACGAATTCAGGGACGATGTCGACCCCAAACACCCGCCCCCGGGACAGCAATTTCTCGGTGAAAATACCGATTCCCATGCCGATTTCAAGGATCTCTTCTCCGAGAAATGGGGCGACTCGGGACCACACCTCGTCGTTGAAGCGAGAGGCCTGGGACAAAGTCTCCAGTCGGAGCAAAGTGGTCACAACCGGCTCCGGCGGCCCTTCAGTTTCGACAACATCCGCGCGTAAGCGGGAGCCAGGCGCAGAGCCGAGGCCTTGGATCTGCCATCGATTCGCATCTCATAGCGAAAGGGAATTTCCGCAACTCGGCCTCCCAGCGAGAGCAGCCCGACGAGCAGCTCTTGTTGAACGGTGAAATTAGGAGCGTCGGACAGGGCGCACGCGCCCCGAGCCAGCTCGGTGCGATAGAGGCGAAACCCCCCCGAGGAGTCTTGCACCGGAAGCTCGAGCACCCATTTCGCGACGATGTTGAGACAACGGCTTAATAGATGACGCGACAACGGCATGACGGCCGATCCGCCCGGAATATAGCGGGAAGCGATAATCAAATCCGCGCTGTCACGCTTGGCCCACATCTCGGTCAAAACCTCGGGAGGATGGGATCCGTCCGCGTCGACCACCGCAACCCAAGGAGCGCGCGCGGCGCACAGTCCCTCGCGCAGCGCGGCGCCAAAGCCCCGCCCCTCCTGGGAAATCACCCGCGCTCCTTGCTCGCGGGAAACGCGAACGGTCCCATCTCTGGATTGTCCATCGACGACGATAATCTCGCCGACCACCCCGAGGACGTTGAATGCCGCGCGCAGGCGAGGCAAGACCTGGCGCAGGGAGCCTTCCTCGTCAAGCGCCGGCAAAACAATCGATAAGTCGAAGTGATCGCTCATGGCGTTGAATAAACCGCGTAAAGGGCCAGGTACAACGAGGGCGAGGCCACCGCGATGGCCAGCGTCGCGGCCCGAAACATGGCGTCGCGGCCCGCGGGCAGGCCGCGCAACCCTTCGCTCCAGCAGCGCGCGGCCTCCACCGGACGAGCGCGAAGCGCCTCGAGAAGAACCCGTCGTTTCCAGACTTCAAGCCGTTCCGCGTCGACGGCCGACTGAGCCCGGGTCAGGCCCGCCTCCTCCAGCCACCGCTGCCGGTGGGAGCCGAAATTGGCTCGATCGATGAAGTCCCGTTCAAGCTTGCGGGGGTCTTCATAGTTTCCGGCGCACCAATTCCCTCCATGCACGCGGTGCAGGCCCAGAACCATCGGGATATTGGCGATCTCTCCAAAAAATAAAGCGCGAACGGTCAGAAAATCATCGAGGTAATAGAAAAGATCCTTGGGTATGGGCAGACACTTCAGCAAAACGTCGCGGCGGAAGGCCAAGCCCGAGGTCGCCGTGAATTCCGCTCGCCCGGAGCACACGTCGTCAATACGGTACCGAGACGGCCACGCCGGGAAGCGGCGGGGCAAGGGAACCAACGAGGCGTCCGCGTCATGCAGGAAATGCTGCACGCACACGACCTTGGGGTCCTCGAAGCCGGCAAGAACCTCCCTCAGTTTCCCCGGCAAAAAAACATCATCGGAATCGAGCAGGCACACCAGATCGCCGCGCGCCGCGGCTATCCCGACATTGAAGGCCGTCGCCTGACCCTGTTGTTCCTGGAGGATGGCCCTGACCCTGGAGGAATAGGACTCCAGAATGACGCGAGAATCGTCGGTGGAGCCATCATCGACGACGATGACCTCAAGTTCCGAATCGGAAGATTCTTGGGCCAGGACCGAGTCGAGCGCCTGGCGTAAAAAGCGTCCGTAGTTGCGGTTGTCGATGACGACGGATATTTTCGCCGACATCGCCGCCTAGGACGAACCGTGTTGCTGGAAGATGATTTGGGTTCCTCCCGTCTCAAAACGCACGGGAACCCGAAGAAGGCCCTTAAGGCGCTCTTGTATTCTCGGATGATCCTCGGGACGGGCGAAAAACACCATGAACCCCCCTCCGCCCGCGCCGAGCAGCTTGCCGCCGAGAGCCCCCGCGGACTTCGCCGCGGCATACGCCTCATCGGTCTGCGGAGTCGATATTTTAGAGCTCAGCCCTCTCTTGAGCTTCCAGCCCTCGTCTAATAGACGGCCAAAGCCATCCAAATTCTCGCTCCCCTCGAGAAGACGGATCGACTCGTCGACCATCTCGCACATGGTCTTAAGCTCTTTCGTTTTATCGGGTATCCGATCGATCTGCTCCTTGGCGATCTGCGAGGCGATCCGAGAGAAGCCTGTAAAATACAGCAATAGATGGTTCTGCAGCAGCTCGAGGCGTTCGGGGCTCAGCGTAATGGGAGACGTTTGGACTTCGCCATCGGCACGGAAATCAATGCGCCGAAATCCCCCGAGGGCCGCGATGACCTGGTCCTGGCAGCCCACGTTCTCACGCAGAACCTCCTGCTCGATATGAATGGCCTCCAGGGCCAGCTGCATCTTGGCCGCCGCGGTCGATTTGAGGGCGCTCAGGGCGTGCAGAAGACCCACCGCGAAAGCCGAGCTGGAACCCAACCCGGTCCGCGCGGGAAGGTCTCCGTCATGATGGATCTCGACCCCCTCCTCGACTCCGCGCTCTTTGAGGATGGCTCGAACCGCGGGGTGTTCGATCTCGTCATGACTGTGCACATTCTCGATCTTGGAATAAAGAATCCGGCTTTTATGCTCGAAGAAGGGCGGAAGGTAGCGGCAGGTGATGTAGCAGTACTTATTGATCGATGTCGACACAACGGCCCCGCCGTTGCGTCGAAACCACGCTGGATAATCCGTTCCTCCCCCGAAAAAAGAGATTCGAAAGGGCGTGCGGCTGATGATCATGTCTTAGTTGTTCCCGTAAGGATTCTTGCGCAGGACCGTGTAGCACTTGATGAGCTCGCGGACCCCGTCTTCCAGGCTCCAATCCGGGCGATAGCCGGTCGACAATATCCGAGCGTTGGAGACGATATAGTCTCTCTTATCGGGGTCCTCGCCGATAGGCGCTTCCATGTAGCAGAATCCCGGCACGATCTTGGCGATCACCGCGCACAACTCGAGCTTGGAGAGATTGGCGTCCTCGAGACCCACATTGTATGGGCGCCCGCGCATCGAGGAAAACTTCGAGATCCCATGAAGGAAGGCCTTGGCGATATCGCGAACATGGATGTAATTGCGCTTGAAGTGTCCCTCGAAGATGACGACCGCCCGGTCGGTCACCGCTCGCTGGACGAAATCATTGACAAGAAGATCCGTGCGCATGCGCGGGGAAGCGCCGAAGGCGGTCGCCAAGCGGAAGGTGATTGAGTTGCCGCGCTCGAGGACGATTTTCTCGGCCTCGACCTTGGTCTTGCCGTAATACGAGATGGGCCTGAGGGGGCTGTCCTCGGTGCAGAATTTCCCCTTCTCGCCGACCCCGTAGCCGCTATTGGTGACCGGATAGAGGATCATTTGCCCGCGAGAAGACAGCCGGCTGAGCATGCGCACGGAATCAAGGTTGATGGTCTTGGCCCCGACGCGGTCTCTGTCGCAAATGGGGGCGCCGACCAGGGCGGCCAGGGGGATCAGGATATCGTGTTCACGGATCAACGGCTTCATGAGGGCCTGATCGCGACAATCCCCTCGCACGATGCTGAGCCGGTCGTCGGCGCACATGTGCAGAAGGCTGTTTTGCCCATACATAAAGCTGTCGACGACGGTCACGGAAAACCCGCGCTGAAGCAGCGCCTGCGTCATCACGGAGCCGATATAACCCGCGCCGCCCGTCACAAGAACTTTCGCCGTTTTTTTGGCCATAGATTAAATCGTCTCCACGGCGGCTTGCTTGGCCGCCTCGCGCCGCCAATGCTCCAGAAGGTGGCGCAAACTGTCGTCGAAATCGTAGCGCGGTTTCCAACCCGTGGCTCGCCGAAATTTTTCGACGCAAGGGATTTGCAAGGTCACGTCAGCCGGACGCAGCAAGCCCGGCAAAAGCTTCTTCGCGATGGGAACGGAACTCAGCGCCTCCAGGCGCTTGAGGCATTCTCCGACCGTCATGGTGGTGGTTCCGCCGATATTGTACGCTTCGCCGGGAATGCAATAGAGAATGGCGTCCCAATAGGCCCTCACTGCGTCGCGCACGTCGATGAACGTCCGCACCGAATCCAAATTGCCATGCGTCAGCTCTTTGAGCAGGCCGCGCTCGATGAACGCGATTTGACGGGCGAAGGACGTCGCGAAAAGGTCGGCTCGCCGGGGATTGAAGTAGGTGAACATGCGGGTGCGGATGATCTTCATCCCATAGCTTTTGAAATAGCTCCAGCCCAAAAGATCCTGGGCCGTCTTGGATACGGCGTATGGGCTGACGGGACGCAAGGGGGCCGACTCCTTGATGGGAACATCCTTCGGGTCCACCTGGCCATACACCTCGGAGGTGCTGCACAACTGCACGACGGCGTCGGGCCTGACCAAGCGCACCGCCTCCAGGAGATGGCTGGTTCCGATGATGTTGTTGTTGAGAACGGCGGTGGGCGTGATGAAAGACGTTCGGACGTTGGCATGAGCGGCCAGGTGAAAGATCGCGTCGGGCTTGGACGTCTCGAGAACCGCCAGCACGGAGGAAAGATCGAGCAAATCCGCCTCGTGAACGAGGACCTGCGCCCGGACGCCGCTTAGATTTTGAGCTGTGCTGCGCCAGCGCGCCAGACCGTGGATCTTGACCTCGGGATGGTGCTCGGCGATGTGTTCGGCGAGGTAGCTTCCGCCGGACCCGGCGACGCCGGTGATCAAAACGGAGCGGACCGCTTTAAGATTTTGCCGTTTCACAAGCCCTCAAGACGACGTCGGAGATGAAATTCACGTCCTTGGACGTCAACGACGGATGGTTGGGCAGAAAGAAGCCGCAATGGTGGACGCGATCGGCGAAAGGAAAGTTCGCCTTTCCGTAGCGCCTGGACCAGAACGGGTGCAGCCCCAGGTTTCCGGCCGAAAAAATGCGCGTTTCGATCCCGTTGTCCACCAAAGCCGCGACGATGTCGCGGCGTTGGGCCCGGTCGCGAGCCAGCATCCCGAAGGAAATACTGCTGATGCGCGATTGGGAATCGAAAAGCTGGGTGTAGAAACGCCCCCCCAGGCGCCGGCGATAGAGCAGATGATTCTTTTCGCGCCCCTCGATGAAAGAATCCAGCTTTTCAAGCTGCCCCAACCCGATGAAGGCGTTGAGGTCGGTGGAGCGGAGATTGAATCCCGACTCATAGAACACGAAGGGCTTATGGAAGTCGTCGATTCGATGTTTGCGGGTCAAGGCCGTATGCGCCGCGGGATCAAGGTCCTTGCTCCAGCCGTGGCTGCGCAGCATGAGGAGGAGATCGTAAAGTCGCTTGTCGTCGGTGGACACCATGCCGCCTTCGATAGTCGACATTTGGTGTCCGAAGTAGAACGAAAAGCTGGCCATGTCCCCGAAGGTGCCCACCTTGCGGCCCTTATAAGCCGAGCCAAGAGCGGCGCAGGCGTCTTCCATCAGCGTGAACCCGTAACGCGCTTGCAGCCGGCGCATTTCATCCATCTTGTGCGGCACTCCCAGGACCTGAACCATCATGACCGCCGCGGGGCGGTGCTTGCGCAGCAACATTTCGAGATGGGTCAAGTCGAGCCCGAACGTTTCCGGGTCGGCCTCGCACATCAGGGGAGTAAAGCCGAACTGAATGGCCGGAGCGATGGACGTCACCCAGCCCACGCTAGGGACCACCACTTTATTATTCTTGAGTTTGCCCGAAAGCAGCAGCGAGTAGTACATCAGCAAGTTGGCCGAGGAGCCGGAATTACAGAACACGGAATATTTGCGCCCCAGCCAGCGGCTCCATTTGTTTTCAAACTCCACGGTCCTGGGGCCTTTGGTCAGATGCGGATAGGTTTTCAGCCAGCCGATCAAGCGGCGGATGTCCTGTTCGTTGATGGTGTCTTCGGCCAGGTGGTACTTGATCATCAAAAAGGTCCTTTAAACGTCGTGGTCAGCGCGGGCACCTCGAGGTTCGCGCTGCTCAATCCCAGCAGAGCGAGCGCCTCCGCGGCGATCGTCCTCGCGTTGGGATAAAACGCGGTCTCCAGCGGCTTGCTCACGGGACAAGTGACGGGCGCGGTGCCGATGCGCCGGATCGGGCGCCTCAAGGCCGCCCAAGCCTTTTCCGCGGCCAGCGCCGCGATTTCGGCCGAGACTCCGCAGCTCGTCCAGCCCGAATCCACGACCAAAAGCCTTCCCGTTTTTCGGACCGAGGCCAGAATCGTTTCCTCGTCCAACGGAACTAAAGTCACGGGATCGATGACCTCCGCCGAAATGCCGCGACTTTCGAGAAACTCCGCCGCCTTCAGGCTCTCCACGGCCATATACGCGTTGGCCACGATCGTCACGTCCTTTCCCTCTCGACGGACTGCGGCCAGGCGGAAGGCGATGGCCGCGGGCGGATCGGGGACATGTCCCGATAAATCATACAGCAGGCGATGCTCGAATAGGATCACGGGGTTGGGGTCGGCGATGGCCGCCAGCATCAGCCCCTGCGCCTCGGCCGGAGTCGTGGGCATCGCCACCTTCAACCCCGGAACATGCATGAAAAACGATTGAATGCTTTGCGAGTGCTGTGCGCCTTGCCCCCAGCTGCGGCCGATGGCCGCGCGGATGACCAGAGGCACGCTCATTTTCCCGCCGAACATGTAATGCCACTTCGCGGCGATATTGCACAACTGATCCATCGCCAAGTAAAGGAAATCGGCGCGAATGTGAACGTGGATGGGCTTCATCCCGTTGAGAGCCGCGCCCACGGCGATGCCGGTCATGGCCCCTTCGGAAATGGGCGTGTCGAACACCCGGTCCTTTCCGAACATCTCAACAAGGTTCTTCGTGCTGCCGAAAACGGCCTTATGGTCGTCGACCCCGATGCCCATGATGAACACGCTGGGGTCGCGCTCCATGGCATAAATCAGCGCCTCGCGAATCGCCTCTCCGTATTTGAGGGTCTTCATGCGGGCGGAACCTCTTTGAAAACGTCCGCATACAGCCGTTCGGGGGCGGGGAACGCGGCCCCCTCGGCGAACGAAACGGCCGCGTCCACCTCCGCCGCGACGTCATCGGCGATCTTCGCCAAAGCCTTGCGTTTGGCCCCCCAGCGTTTGACCAAGTCGGCCGCCAAGGCCTTGATCGGGTCGTTCTTTCGGGTGAGGGCCTCTTCTTTGGGATAGCGATAGGCCTCCTGGAAGTCGCGCTCCAAGCCCACGTGCGCGCGCCCGCGATAGGTCATGTACTCGAGCAGAACAGGCCCGGCGCCCCGGCGGGCTTTCTCCAATCCCGCCGACATCGTGCGATAGACCGCAATCGCGTCGTCCCCGTTGTAGCGCCGCCCCTTGAGCCCGAGCCCCTCGGCAAGACGGCACAGGCGGGTCTGTTTATGGCGATCGGACACCCTCGAGTGAATCGCGTACCGGTTGTTTTCCAGGACGTAAACGATGGGAAGCGCCTTCAACACCGCGAAGTTGACGCTTTCGAAAAACACGCCTTCATCGATGGCTCCGTCCCCAAAAAAGGCGACGGCGACGCGGCCGTCCTTGCGCATGCGTGAGGCCAAGGCGTCTCCCGTCGCCACGGGAATCGTGCTAGCGACGATCGCCGAGCATCCGATGAGTCCCGCCTCGGGAGCGACCAAATGCATGGACCCGCCCTTGCCGCGAGCGCAGCCGGCGTCTTTGCCGTACAACTCGGCGAACATCCCCTTGAGGTCTCCCCCCTTGGCGATATAAATGGCATGGCTGCGGTAAGTGCCGTGAAGGTGATCCGTCGGCCGCATGGCCCGGCAAACTCCCGCGGCCACCGCCTCTTGCCCGATGGACAGGTGGACCGGGCTTTGAATTTTATCGGAAGGATAGATAGCGATGACCCTTTCTTCAGACACGCGTATCGTGAGCATGGTCCGATACAAGCCTAAAGCGAGGTCCGCCGAGATGGCTTTCAAGCGGCTGTATTATAGCTCAGACATGAGCCGCGGTGGGCGCGTACGCGGCCGACAAGCTATACTACCCTGCCTCGCCAAAGCGGATATTCATGGACAGCCATTCCTGCGACTACGTCATCATCGGCGCCGGGGCGACCGGCACGGCGCTGGCCCGGGCTTTGGCCCGCCGCGCTCCCAAAGCCGTGATTCGGGTGCTCGAAAAGGAAGACGACGTCGCCAAACACACGAGCGGGAAAAACAGCGGCGTCGTTCACGCCGGCTTCAACCAGAAGCCGGGGACTCTCAAGGCCCGCCTCTGCGTCGAGGGCAACCGCCTGCTCAAGGACTTCTGTCGTACGCGCAGGGTCCCATTGCTGGAGGACGGGATCCTGACCATGGCCCGCTTGGATTCCGATATCCCGGTCCTGCAGGAACTGCTCAGGCGCGGCACAGAAAACGGCGTCGAGGGTCTCCGTCTTCTGGAGCCCTCCGCCATCGCCGCTCTCGAACCCCATGCCTTGGGATGCGCCGGATTGCACGCTCCCAGCGGAGCCAACGTCGACAGCGCCGCCTACGTCCGCGCCTTGGCCCAAGAAGCTCGGGAGGCGGGGGTTGTCTTTCATTTCAATCACAAGATCGACACGATGGAGGAATCCTCGGACGGTGTCTCCGTGCGGGCCGGCTCGCTGACCATCCGCGCGCGCAAGGCGATCAATTGCGCCGGGCTTCACGCCGACCGCATCGCCCATCTCCTCGGCGCCGGTCTTGACTACACGATCGTGCCCTTTCGGGGCGAGTATTACTACCTAAAACCGGAGAAAGCCGGCATTCTACGCTCGATGGTGTATGACGCCCCGAGCCTGCGGTATCCCTTTTTGGGCATCCACTGGACGCGGCTGGCCGGAGGACGGGTTAAAGTGGGCCCTAACGCGATCATCGCCCTGGGGCGCGAGGCGTACGACTGGAGCCAATCGAGTCCGTCGGACGGTTTGGAAATGGTCGGCAACCCCCGATTTTGGAAAATGCTCGTGAATTGGGAATTCCTTCGTCTCCTTTCGTCGAATCTGAAAACCTCTCTCAGCAAGGACGCCTTTCTGCGTCAAGCCTCCGGTCTGATCCGCGGCGTCGCGCCGGAGGACTTCGGCGCCGGAAGCTCGGGCATCCGCGCCCAGCTTGTCGATCGTCGCGGACGCCTGTGCGACGACCTGATTTTAGAGGACAAAGGCGCCTGCCTCCACGTCCTCAACGTCGTCTCTCCCGGGCTGACGTGCTCGCTGCCGTTTGCGGACTATTTAGCCGATCGACTGCGCTGATATGCCCTCATCAGACCCCGGGACTTGGAACGTTCTCGTCATGACGCCGGCCAGCTGCGCCCGCTACAACCACACGCGCATCCTCCACAAGCATTGCCGCGCCGTGACGGAATTCAATTTCATCGAGGCGCTCAAGCGGCTGGGCCTTGCCGACACGAAAAACCTTCTCTCGCGCATAATCTCCGAAAAGAAAATAGACGTTTTTTTCATCTCCATGTACGGAGACAGTTTTCTTTTGGGTCCTGAATTCCTGAGAACTTTAAGGCAAAAAACGAAAATCGTCCTCTGCTGCTGGGATGACGACGTCCATTTCGACACCCACTCCAAACATTACGCGACGAGTGTCGACGCCGTGGTCACGACCGATTATTTTTCCCTTGCCGCCTATCGCGAACTCGGCGTGCCGGCGATTCTGTGCTTCGTCAATCTTTCCAAAGACATGCACCCTCCGCTCGGCTTGGTCCGCGACATCGACGTCTCCTTCGTCGGAAACTGCGCCAAGGCGGACCGGAAAGCCTATCTCGATTTCTTGGAAGACAACGGGGTCAAGGTCAAGCGGTTCGGCTTCGGCTCGACCAACGGCTTTCTCTCGGACGAGGAAATGATCCAGGTCTTCAACCGCAGCAAGATCAATCTCAACTTCAGCCGGCTCGAGTACGTCGACTGGATCCACGGCCCCTCTCCCGCGTCGAAACGCGCCATGGGACACAAAGGGCGCCCGATCGAAGTCGCCATGACGCGCTCGTTTTGCCTGAGCGAGAGCTATCCCGCCCTGACGCATGTCTTCGAGATCGGAGCTGAAATCGACGTCTTTACCGACAGGAATTCCCTGCTGGAGAAAGTCCGCCATTATCTCGCGAATGAAAAGCAGCGGGAGGCTGTCGCCGGCCGCTCCTATCTCCGGGCCATGCGCCAATATGAAGATGACGTGTTCTTCCCCCGGCTGGCCCTCGAGCTCAACGCCGCCTTCAACCGGCCCGAGGAAGTCTCGCCGTTGAAGGGCGAAGACCCTGATTTCCTGGAAAGGCGGGTCAACGATCTCGTCGTGCACGGACTGTCACGGCTGCTTCACGGCCAACTGCGCGGCACGGCGTCCATTGTCCGCGAACTCATTGCCTGCGACCCCGAGATCCGCCGCCGCGGCCTGTCCGGGGGCGTGCGCCGCAGCCTCGACATCCTGCGCAGAAAGTACTGTAATCCCTGCGGATGACCGAGTACGCGTTCCTGACCTTCGGCTCGCTTTTCGCGATCGTCGACCCGTTCGCGGCGATCCCCACGTTCCTGGCGATCACGGCCAACGACACCGCCGAACAGCGCCGCCGCATGGCCAAAACCGCCTGCATCACCTGCGCGGGCGTGATGGCCCTGTTCGCCTTCATGGGGCCGTTTGTGTTCCAGTTGTTCGGAATCACTTTGGCCGCGTTCCAGATCGCCGGCGGATTGGTGCTTCTGCTGTCTTCGCTGGATATGATCCGCGCTCAAAAATCTCCTATGCGGGAAACCCCGGAGGAAGTCGCCGAAGGAATGAGCAAGGATGATATCGCCATCACCCCTCTGGCGGTCCCGCTGTTGGCGGGTCCCGGAGCCATTACCACGTCGATCGTGCTGGCCGGGCGGGCGGCGAGCGTCCCGCAGAAAATCGTGTTTTACGTCTTAATCGGACTGGTCGCCCTGAGCAGCTACTGGGTGCTCACCTTGGCCGCCGACAGCGCCAAAAAATTATCCCCCACGCTTCTAAACATCATCACCCGCCTCATGGGTCTTTTGCTCGCGGCCATCGGCGTGCAGCTCATCCTGTCCGCCCTCAAGATCGGATAGCCCGGAATCTTCAGTTGACTCTCTGCGGATGAGGGAACTGCGTTCGGATCGTCCCTTGTCGGGATCGCTCGGGTTTGACCCT
>JBBTHA010000039.1:0-24606 GCA_038060535.1 Elusimicrobiota bacterium
CCGTCGTCCATCTTCACCGGAACCGAAACCGTCAAAATTCTCTTGCAGTGACGCAGCCGCTCCAGCGCGAAGGGTTCCAACTTCATCGCCTTGCCGGCGCGATCGAGCTGCTCCATGGCCTGATGCCACGGATTGGCCTCGTGAGCTTCCACGTGTTCGGGGACTTTGACAGGCGGCAGGGGTTTCGGTGTTATCTTGGTGTTCATGAGCCGATTCTACATAAATTCACACCTCCGTCAAATGATAGAATCCGCCCATGAATTGGCGTAATCGCTGGACGTTTTGGGCGACGGTCGCGACGGTCATGACCTTGGTCAGCATCCCCTCCATCGATCTCTTTTCCAGCCTCAACGCCTACCGGATTTTTCTCAACGGCTGGCACCCGCCGCCCTTGAAAAGCACGATCACCAGCTCCACGCCGCACGAGACCGGCCGGAATTTCGACGAGCCCGTGCTGCGCCCCGTTGAATTCCGCTGGCATGGCCCGAAAGCCAAATCCGTCGAATTGGTCGGAGATTTCAACGCGTGGAAAAGAGGTCTCCTCAAAATGTCGCCGGCCGCCGGCGGGACGTGGAGCGTGGTCATTCCCATTCCGGAAGGCCGGCATAAATACCTGTTTATCGTCGACGGCGAGCCGCGCATCGATGAAACCGTGGAGACGGAAAACGGTTTCCAGGGCCGCCGCGTCATGGTGAGGATGGTCAAATGAAAAAGTTCTTCCGCGCGGCCTGCCTCTGCGCCGCTCTTGTGGGCGCGGGAACCCTTTCCATCGCGCAGTCCCTGCCGACGGCTCTGGTCTGGATTCCTCCGGAAACGTTCTCGAGCTGGGCCGAGGTCGACACGTTGCTGCGCGCCCGCCCCTCTCTCAAGCTCACCCTCGCCTTGACGCCCGACATGGCGTCCGATTCGGCCCGATCGATTCTCGATCCCTGGATCCGCCAAGGCCGAATCGACGTCGCCGCCCGCATACCCGGTGATCCGATTCTGACCTGGGTCGCCTCCCACCCCGTTGCGCCGCGTCCTCAGGACGTCTTGGATCGGGCCGTGGAAGCCCGGGAGGGCCTCAAGCAAAGGCTGGGCGCTCCTGCGCCCGGACTCGTCGTCGGCTCCGGCGCCTTGGACCCGTCGCTGACGGCCCGAATCGGAGCGACGGGGGCGACCTGGGTGCTCGCCGGCCCCTACGCTTCCAACGACGCGATTTGGGTCGCGGCGGGAAAATCCCTGCTGGTTCCGACGCGATCGCTGCCGCAAAATGCCTCGGAGGCCTGGGCGGCTCCGGGAGCCTGCGTTTATGATGAGAGCTCCTCGACGACTTCGGTGTTCGTGACCGAACTCAACGCCCAATTCGCCGCGGCTCACCCCGACAGCGGCTGGGCCTCCGTCAGCGACATCGCGCGCACGAAGGGCGAACCTCGCCGCGAGGCCTCAGAAATCGCTCTTTGGCCCCCTTGGGACCCGAACGTCGCGAACTCTCCGAGCACGCCCGAGGGCAAAGCGGCCTGGGACGTTTACGGCGCGGCCGCCGCCGCGATCGACCGCTATCAGAACTCCGGAGCCGCCGAATTAAAAACGCTCGATGCCGCCGTCGAATTTCTGCGCAAGGCCCAGGCGTCCCGCCATTACCGCGCCAACGCGCAGGCGTACAGGCAAGAGCTGCGCGCGCCCATTCTAGCCCTCTACAAACGCTTAAAACAGTCAGCGCCGGAGTCGCTCTACGGCCCCAATGACGCGAGCGCTTCCGGCTCATCTGGAGACGGGCCGACCGGAGTCAAGATCGCCGCGGGCCCCTCCTGGATCGAGTTGCGCGGACCCGCCGGAACCTTGGCTCTAGCACCCGTCCTCTCCAGCGCCCCCGTTGCGGCGTCGACGGCCCCTTTTATCGACGGGGGGGCGGCGGCCGATCCCTGGCGCATCCAGAGCCTTCGCGCGGAGTGGGACGACGCGTCCGTCAAGCTGATCTTGGGCACGACGCGCGCTTCGACTTCTGTTCCCCGTCCCGTGTATGAAATCTACATGGACATCAACCATGTTCTCGGCGCGGGAAGCGTGCCTCTGCTGGAAGGACGCGGCGCCATCGTCCCCGCTCGCGACGCCTGGGAACTGGTGCTCTCGATCGCCGGCGCGCAGGCTTGGCTTTACCGCGCTCGCGTCGGAGGAGACCCCGAGGAGATCGCCGCCCCTCAAGCCGTCTGGTCTTCCGGGCGCCCCGAAGTCACGGTGACGGTCCCGCGCTCGGCCATGCGCGGCAACCCCGCGCGCTGGGGTTGGGCCATCGTCGCCTTCGCCGAGGACCCCGCCCGCCCCAACCGCCGCCCCAGCGCTCCTCTCGTCGCGCCCAATGGAACGATTCTCCTGGGCTTGCTGGCCCCTAAAGACGTCCAGACGGCGGTCTTGACGCGGACCGCCTCGCGCGTGTCCGCCTCTCGTCTGGAGCCTTAGCGAGAACGGGTCACGCGACGGGAAATCTGGGTCTGATTGCCCTTGTTGTCGGCGACAATGACGCGGATTTCGTTGACTCCGGCGGCCAGGGGAACCACAACGGAAAAGTTCCCGTCCTCATCCGAACGCACCGGCTTGCCCGACACGCTGAGTATCAGGCGATCGTCCCGCAATAGGCCGGTGACGCGCACCGTATCGGTCCGAACGACGGCATCCTCGGCCGGAGAGGTGATGACCACGGCTTTCTTTAAATCGACGTCTTCGCTGGATTGATCGTATCGAATGCCGATGGTGTAGCGTCGAGGTTCCGAAAAACGCCCCTCCGTTCCCAAAAGGTCGATCATCGCGATGCGCCACCAGTAGGCCCCAGGCTTCAAGCCCGACTCTGCCAGCCGCATGCGTTCATCGGGTTCGTATCTCTTGTCGTAGACGACCTCCTTGAAGTTGCGGTCGACAGCGCCCTGAACGCGGTAGCCCATGATCGGCAAACCGACGCGCAAGGTCTCCAAGTCCGCGCGCAATCCCCTCACGTCGGCCTGTGCGTCGGCGGATCCGGGCGCGGGACCGAGAGGGTCCGGAGCCGCTCCCCCGCCCACCTTGACGGCCGAGGCGTATTCAAAGGCTCTATTTTCCACGGCCGGCAGATCGGCGATCGCCTTGGGAAGCTCGGGGGCCAAGCCCGGCTGCACCCGGGTGCTCATGCCCGCCGGCACCTCGACGCGGCTGCCCTGGGCGTCCACCTGGGCCGATCCTTTATAGACGTCGACGCGCGTCGTCAAATCCGGCTCGATGGTGGCGGCATAGCGCGTGTCGCGAGTCCGAGGCGTGACCAGGGCGGAGGCCGTCACCACGCGCGCTCGGCCGGCGAAAACGGAGCCTGAGCGCAGCTCCAAATCCCCGTCTTTTTCGAGCGGCTTGATGATGGCCATGGAATTGGGCTCGAGGCTCAGCAGCTCTTGGTCGAGAAGTTTGACGCGCGCCCGAGACTCCTCCAGCGTTCTCAGAGAGTCGCCCTGGAAAAGCTCCATGTGCAAGCGCCCCGCCTTCCAGTCGGGGGTTTCAATCCTTCTGAAGAGAACGCGGTTGACCGAATAGACCAGATGGGCCGCGCGCAGCTGCGTCTTGATGAGGCGGACAGGCACGCGCAGGGTCATCCCCGGCAAAGCCACCGTCGGATCCTGGGTCGCAAGCCGGTTGTACTTGAGGATCTCATCCCAACGCGCGGGATCCTTCAAATAGCGTTTGGAGATCGCCCATAATGTATCGCCCGGACGAACGACGACGGCTTGAAACTGCGTCTCGCCGCCGGACGCGGCGGCTTGCGAAATCCGGGCCGCGCCCAACAACAGCAGTAAGAGACCCGTTTTCATGCCCTCACCGCCCCCGCGACGACGGCCCCATCGGGGCTGACCGAGAGCCCCTTGCGAATCGTGAAGAAAAATCTCGCTCCATGCCCCAGCTCGGATTCAACCCAAATGCGCCCCAGGTGGGCCTCGACGAAGTAGCGCGTGATGGTCAAACCCAGCCCCGTGCCGCCGCCGCGTTGACCCGGAACTTGCTCGAACTTCTCGAACACCCGGGCCAGATGCTCGGGCGCGATCCCATCGCCGTTGTCGGCGACGCAGCAGCGCAATGAGTCCCCGTCATCGGTGACAGACACCGTGATGACGCCTTCCTCGGGCGTGAACTTGATCGCGTTGCCCACGAGATTGGTGAAGGCCCGCTCGATCATATCCGGGTCGCACGCCACGGTGAATTCCTCGACCGCGGCCAAATTCACGGAAATCTTTTTCGCCTTGGCCAACTGCTCGAGAATATCGATGGCCCGCCCCGCGATGCCGGCGACCGAGACGTCTTTTAAATTCAAATGAGCGCGGCCGGCCTCCATTTTGGCGATGTCGAGAATGTTGTTGATCATGCTCATGAGGCGGCTTGTCGAGCGCCGCACGGACGCCACGATGGAGTATTGCTCGGAATTGAGCACGCCCGCCGTCCCCTTGAGGAGAACCTCGAGAAAACCCATCGCCGAACCCAGAGGATTGCGCAGATCGTGGGTGATGTAATGAAGGAAATCGTCTTTCATCTTCTCAAGCTCGCGCTCCAAAGTCACGTCGCGAAGAGCGAGCACGACGCCCAATTCGGTGGCGCGTCCCGGGGTCACGACCACGCTCGAGGACACCCGAAGCGTGCGGTGGGCCTTGGCCCCGGTGATCTCCACTTCCTTGAAGGCGGCTCCCGCCTCCCGCCCTAGGACGAGTACGGCCTCGCGCAGAGGCCCGGAGGGCAACGCATCGGTGATGACTTTGCCCTCGATATCCGCCTCGGGACTCAGGCCGAACAGTTCCCGCGCTTGACGGTTGACGAGCTGAACGCGGCCCTCGCGATCGGTCAAGACGATGCCCTCGTTGATGGAGAACATGATAGCCTCGGTCTTGCGCTGCTCGGCGATCAAGCGATCGACCTGAAGAACGGAATACGAGCGCAGCCGCGCGGTCATCGTGTTGAAGGTCTCCGCCAGGTTCTGCAGTTCATCGCCGGTGTTCAAATCCACGTTGACGAGAAAGTCCCCCCGCGCCACGGATTCGGCCGCATGCGTCAGCGCCAACAAAGGCGCGGTCATCGTGCGCGCAAGCAAAAACGCGGCGAGCAACGAGGCCAACAGGGTGAACAGCACCGCCCACCCCGCCGCCCGGCGGGCCTCATCGGAGGCCAGGTAGGCCTCCTCGCGCGCCTGGAGCACCAGCACCGCGCCGCCAAGCACCGGAACCGGAGCGTAAGCGCCCACCCGAGACACCCCTTCCGGGTCGACGAATTCGCTCGAGCCGACGCTGCCCCCCGAAGAGAGAGCCGCGCGGGTGATTGTCCATTGTTCCAATCCGGTCAAGGGACGCCCCTCGGGCAAGGCCAGCGCGCGACCCTGAGCGTCGACAAGAACCGTGAACCCCGTGCCGCCGACGCGCTCGGCCGCGACGCGCTCGGCCAAAGCGCTCAAAGGAACGACCACTCGCGCGTAAACCCCGGCCTGGATCGGGCGGTACAAAACCAACATCGGCCCGGCCGGTCCGCGCAGCAACTCGACTCCGGCGCCGCCGCGGACGGCGCGGCGCAAGGACGCGCGCGCGGCGTCTGCGTCGAGAGCGGCTGAAGCCTCCTGCAAGACCGGGCTAAACGCCTCGAGAACCGTTCCTCCGTTTTCGCGCAGCAGCGCCACCGACGCCACTCCCGAGCCGGCCTCGACCAGAGACCTCGTCAGCTCCTTCTTATCGCCCCAATCCATGCGGGCCTTCAACCCGACGATCGCTATTTTGACCCGCTGGTCGACCGAGTCGATCCAATCGGTCACCTGAACGGCGGTCTTTTCCGCGAGCTTGACGTGCAGCTCCAGAACCGCGCCTTGAACGGCGGCTTTATTGGACTGCAGAATTCGCCACGACAGGAATAAAACGGGAATAAGGGCCAACGCCCCCATGACCGTCGCAACGTGACGAAATAACCCCGAGCGCAGCCAATCCATGAAGCTCCATGGAGGATAGGTCGCAGGCCCAACGGTGTCAATGCCCGGCTAGAAACCGCTGCGCAGAACCGCGAGAAGCAGGGGCAGGGCGGCGGCCCACATCCACCACAACCGGAAGTCAGCGGGCGCCGAGAACGGCTCGAAAGGGCTGGCCACGACGCCCGCATGAGCCGCGCTCACAACGGCGCCCCCCCACGCGGCATGGGCGTCGGCGACGGACACGGCTTCGAAAAGCGCCCCTCGCTCCAGCCAAGCCGTCGGGCCCCCATCCGCGATCACCCGTAACGGACGATCCTCCTGGAGCACGGGCTCGAAATTCGCCTTGGACGAGGCGGGGCCGAGAACCGCGTCCAGCGCTGAACGCACGCGCACGCTCAAGCCTTCCCTGGTCAGCCCCAACATGAACGGCCGCGAAGCGCCCGGAGCCGCGCCGGCAAGAGCGGCGGCCTGAGGCATGGACATGGGCACGGCCGCGACGGCATCGCGCATTTCGGATGGCTCGGACTCCAGCCGCGGGCCGCCATCGACTCCGGGCACGGAAATCCCGTCATCGGGCGCCGGGACCGCCAGCGCCGGTGCGGCCTCGAGAACGCGTTCGGCCATCGACACCGCGCCGCGACGAGAAACCCCGCCCCCCCCCTCCGCCAACGAAGGTCGAGAGGACGCCGGCGCCGGCGCGTCGGCAATGCGACTGGTCGAGCCCTGGATTTCGCGCGTGAGAGCCCCGCCCGCGACCCGGGCGGATAAATCGAATCGTCGCCGACCGTCGTCGGCCGCCGCCTCGGGGGAGAGGGAGCCGAGTTCGGTCCCGGCGCGCGGGGAGGACGCCGGCCAGTCCACTGGATCAGTCTCGCCGAGGCGCTCGACGTCAGCAATGGACAGCGCGCGCGTTCCGGGCGCCGGCCGGGCGGGCACCTTCAAATCCCGGCGCGCGGGACGCCCGATCGTCGCGGGTTTGGCGTGAAGATCGGCCGCCACGGAGGACGCCGCTCCCCTCCCGGTCTGAGGAGGGGCGAAATTCAAACGCCCTCCGGTCAGGCCCGGAGCCGGTGTCGGAAGCAACGGCAAAGTCCCTCGAAGATCCAGCCTTTCGAACGGGATATGGAGACGCGATGTTGAACCGGAATTCCATGACGCGGCCGGCGCGGGCCGGACCTCGGGCACCGTCATCTTCACGGGCGCTATGACGCCCGCGAAGGCCGGCGCGACGACCGCGTACAACGCCGAACAGACGACTGCCATCATGGCCGGAGTGTACTAAATTTTCTGTAGAGGCGGCGCACTCCCGCGATCACGGACGCGAATAAGAAAAGAGCGAACGCCCAAACCCAGAACATGGGGTTAGGCCCGATGGGAGGCAAAGGCCTGACGGGATCGGTCGGGTCGGTCGGGGGGGGGCGGCGAGCGTCCTCAAGAAGACGCTCATAGCGCTCCCAAAACGAGATTCGGTCCCTGAGCTCCCCGAGTTGCGCGGTCAAAGCCGCGATTTGGCGCTCGATCTCGGATTGCGTCGCGATGCGCTCGACCATCGCGTGCCAATCGCGAAGCACGGACGCCCTGCGCGAGCGCGCGTCCGCGCGTTCGTCGACGGCGGCGTCCCGCTCGTTTTCGGCCGCCGCCAACGCGCTCTCAAGGGAAGCGCGACCGGCCTCGACCTCGGCGCCGCGACTGGCGACGCGATCCCCATACCCCTCGAGAACTCGGCTTTGTCCCTCATACGCCTGGGCTCCCGGGCGAACGCGCACACGCCGCTCGATGCGATCGACGAACAGGCTCCCGGGAGTTTGAGAGGTCACGACGTCTCCTTCCCGGCCCTCCGGGCCGCCTCCCTCTGAGAGCCGCGACGAACCGATCACCGGATCGGCCACCCGCTCGGAAACGGCGCGGGGCCCGAGCTCCACGCCCCGGAACGATGATTGATACCAGCCGCCGCGCCCGCGGCGGGTCTCCAACGTCAACTCCTCGACGCCGCCCTGGAAACGGGCCAACGTGCGCAGCCGTACCGCCTCCACGTTTTCCGCGGCGTGGACGGCCTCGCGCTGCAAATACCGCGCCCCGAGGTGATACGTGCGCGGGGCGGCCAACTCGTCCTCGTTGGTCAGGGTCTTGCTCCACAGGCCCTCGTCGGGACGCAGGGCCGAGTCCACGCGAACCTTGTCGGGGAACTGGCTGGGATCGAAAAACCGCTGGACGGGGTCGGGCATCAGATTGAGAATATCCATCATTCCCAAGACCGTGCGGGCCAGGCCGTGCCTCTCGGTGGATCCCCCTTCGGACTTGTACATGTGCGCCCGCCCCAAGTAATGGCTGTTCATCGGGTCCCGGCCGGCGAACTCGGCCGGGATGCCCGTGATGGCGCGCGGGATTTCCAGAGGAAGGTTGACCCAATTGAAGGGGAGATACGCCCAGCGTTCGGCTTTCCATTGAGCGGACTGAGCGCCTTCGACACGATCGATCAGGGTGGGCAGGCCGATCAACACGGGCAAAGACCGTTGACCCACCTTCGTTTCGTAATGACTGAAGCGAACCTTGGTCAAGGCCTTCCCGTCTTGGGAGGACTCGACGTCGCCTCCCGCCTGCAGCGACACCAGGCTCCAGTTCTTGAAGTCCGCCTCGATCTCATCTTTGTCGCGATACGCGCGCACAAGCGCGCCGTCCGCGTCGACGATCGCGGCCAGCAGGCGCCCCTTGAATGTTTTGACCTCGGTCCCCTCCCCGATCCTCAGCCGCGGTCCGGATTTGGTCTTCTCGGAGGGGCGCGCCACCGGCGCGTCGACGCTGACCGCTTTGTCGGCGGCGTCTAGACCCAACGTCAAATCCTCGGTGCGGTGCAGGGACAGCACCGCGCTGTCGGCGAGCATCTTCTCGGCCTCGGTGACCGCCCGCGCGGAGTTGACGACCCGGGCGGCCGCCAACTTGGCATCGCTCATCGCCTCATTGTGGACTTTCGAGGCTTCGCCCATGCGCTCGAACTCCTTGCGGTAGTCCCGATGGCGCTGTTTGATCGTCTTGGCCAGCTCGGCGTCCTGGACGTCGGGCAATCGGCTGAACCTCGGCTCGGCGACGCGGCGCTCCAGCTCCGCGTTGAACGCGTCCGAGCCCTCCTCGAGCTCCCCGCCGCGCATCGACTGACGCAGGCTCTCGCGCAGCCCGCCCTGGGCGGCTTGATAAGACAACGCCAGTCCATCGACCGCGGACTTGGCCTTGGCCGTCTCCGCCTTTCGGGCCTCGTCCTCGAGCTTGGCTTTCACAAGGTCGCGGCGCGCGGCCTCCAGATCGCCTCCGGCGTTGTCGAACGCCTTCCACTGCGCGTTGAAATCGTCCTGCGAGCGATACAGCTGGACGGGCTCTCCCGTCTCATCGAGGGCAAAGCCGAAGCTATTGAGCTTGACTTCGATCCAGCCGCGCCGCAGCTCGGCCGCCTTCAAATCCCGGACGGCGCGTTGCAAAGTCGCGGCCCCGCGCGGCGAGAGGGTCAGCGTTTGGAAGTCCCCGGCCTGCGCGGACGACTCCAGGCTCCTAAGCGTCGGGAACGATTCGCGGCTCGGAGCGTCGTCCTTAAGATAGAGCATCATGACGACGCTCTCAGGAGGCAAGGACAAGGCGGCCAGCGGATGAAGGGCGTTGGCCGGTTTTCCCGCGACGGGAGATTCGAAGAAAAACACCTTGCCCTCGGAGTGGCGCCCGCCGGGTCCGAAGATCTGCGCGAATGGATAGCCCACGGCCTCCTTGCCCAGCTCGCCCGGCGCGACGAAGTCGAAGGACTCCATCGCCCTATGCATGGCCGCCACGACGCGATTGTCGGCGAAACCCGTGTGAGCCGAATCGCGCGCGGCGTCGGCCGCATCGATGCCCCCGACCACTTCATAGCGTCCCGTGTCTCCAGCGGAAGCCGGGCGGTCGATAAACCATCCCGCTGCGCGCCGCACGATCGCGCCGGCGGCGGAGGGATCCTTCTCTCCCGACCTGGCCAGACGGGTGAATTCCTCGGCGCTCAGCCATTGCGCGACCGACCACGTGCGCCGGCCTCGCTCGTCGAGGCGAACCACGGCGTAGACGGGCTCCAGGTCGGTTTTTCCCTCGACCCACCGCGAGCGCGTCTCCTTGAGGAAGCGCAGCGACTCGGCGATCGGATCGATGCGCGCCGGGGTCTGGGCGGTCCAGCGCGCCGCGCGCAGTCGCGAGCTCTCCAGCATGATCAAGGCGTCGAGAGCGGCCAACCCCCGCCCGTGACGCGCGCGCGCCGCGGCGCGGTCGAGAACGCCGCGCACGTCGTAGAGTCCCTCCAAGGCGCGCAGCCCTTGGGTCGACGGCCCCTCGTCGAGCATCGACGCCAGCGCCGCGTCGAAAGCCTCTTCGGCCTTCAAATAGGCGTCGAGCTTGATGTTTTTCATCAAGAAATTCTTGGCGCCGGCTCCGCCTTCGCTCAAGTAACTGGCCAGCAGCTCGTCGCGGGCGCCTTCGAGCTCGACGTCAAGTCCGGCGAGCTTCCTAAACGATGCGGCTTCCTTGGGCGAGGGTTCACGCGCGCGCCAGTAGGTTTCCGCAAGCGCGGCGCCGATTCGGACCTTCTCGCCCCGCTCCAAGGCGAAGGCTTCGGACGCCCTCTTCAAATCGGCGCGCATAAAGGACAAGAACTGCCCTCCCGCCGGATTGGCCGCGGGATCGAGCAAGCCCACGCCCCGCAGCACCTCCAGGAGCCGGCCGCGAAGAGCCAGGCGCTTGCCTTCGATGTCGACGCGCGTCAGCAAGTCGAGACGCTCGAGTGCCGTGTAATCGTTGCCTTGGACGGAATCGGCGTCGCGCAGCCCGTTGCGATAGGCCGCGGCCGCGGCGCGCACGTGTGCGCGCTGCTCCGCCGTCACGGCCGGACCCATGCGCGCGAGCAGCTCGTCTTGAGCGCTCTCGAAGGACGGATCGGAGAAACGCCGCGCCCAATAGTCCAGCAATTCGTCCTTGGGATCGGAGCGAGCGCCCCTCATCTCCGGTCGATCGGGCATGACGAAAGGCCGCAAGCCGCCCGAAGAGCTCTCGCCCAGCGCCTCGAGCTCGGTGACCAAGGCGATGAAATCGGCCTTGGTGCTGGTCATGGCCGCGATGAAGTCCTTCCAGGCGTCGATCAGAGCCTTTTGCGCGGCGAGAGTGTCCTGCGAGGCTTTCGCCGACAATTCAGTCCGCGAGCGTAGCTCGGATTCCGCCGCCTCGATCAAGCGTCCCCGGGCCTCCAGGCTCTTGGCTCCGTCTTCTACGCGCAGCATCAGCGAGTGCAGCCGCACGGACAGTTCCTGAAGGCGTCCGTTTGATTTCAATTCCTTGCGCAAAACGTCGGACATCAGCTTCTCCAGGCCGGTTTCAATCTCGCGCGGATCGGGAGCCTCCAAGAATGCGCCCATGAGGGGCCGCCCGCGGAAAAGGCCGAAGGCGACCACCGGCGTAAAGCCCTTGTAGCTCATGCGCTCGGCCACCCTGTCGGCCTTGATCTGATCGATGAGCCCCTCCTCGCTCCCCCAGCTGGCGGGAATGCCGGCCGAAAACAGAGTGCGCTGGATCGAGTCAATCTGGCGCTCGCGAATGTCGGAGATCAGGCGCGAGGCGAGATCGCGGGGAGTGTCGGCTGGAACGGAATCCTCGTCGACCAATTCCATGAAGTCCGCCACCGGCGTGTCGGCCGGCGAGCCCAAACGCAGCACCATTTGGCGCCGGGCCTCCTCCAGGCGGGCGTGGAGCGCGAGGCGCACCCCGTTGAATTCCTCCAAGGCCTGGGCGCCGTCGAGCGCGGCGGCGTTTCTCTCGATCAAGCGAAGCAGGCGCACGTCTCCCTCGAACTGAGCGGCGAGAATGTGCGCGCGCGCCTCGGCTCCCAGCAGCGCGTCGCGGTAGAGGCGCGAGACGCTGTCGGTGCGCAGCTGGGCCAGTTTCTGGCGGACCTCGCGCGAGCTGCTCGGGTCGGCCAGCCTCAGTTCGGCCCAGCCCTCGCCGAATGATTCGTTGAGCGGCTTGTGGCCGAGGGTCTGATGCGCGTAGTAATAGCGCGCGAAGGCTTCCGCGCGCACATGGGCTCGCTCCAGCTCGATGGGCTCGCGGACGTCGTCGACGTTCAGGGTGGTCAAGGCCTGTTCGGAATCGACCAGCAAACGCTTGAGGTGCGACCATTTCTTGGGCAGGGCCGCCTTCGCGGCCAAGGCGCCTTCGGGCTCAAGTCCCAGGGCCATCAAGCCGGCTTGCAGGGAGGAGATCCTCGCGCTCAGCCGGCTCGTCTCGATGCGCGCCTCGTCGGCGGGAAGGGACCCGATCGTTTCCAATTCCCCGCGCGCCGCGGCCAGCTCCATGCGCAGTCGCGCGGCTTCCGCGCGTCGCCGACCGTCGTAGGCGTCGCGCTCGCGCTCCGTGCCCGCCACCCGCATTTGCGCGATGGCCGCATGTTCCTCGTTGTAGACGGGATTATTCGACATCATGCCGATCACCCGGCCCAAAGCGCGCGCGACCAGGCTCACGGGCTCCAGCTGAAGCATCTCGATTTTATGGTTCTTGTCGATCATCTCGGCGACGGCCTTGGCCGTCTTGACGCGCGCGTCGAGAATGGCGCGCTGGGCGCCGACGGGGTCTTTGCCGGCGAGAACGCGTGAAAGAAACGCCATGGCGGCGTTCTCGTCGACCGCGACATCGAGAGGAGCGTCCGGGGGGCGGCCGAGAAGAAAATTGAGGGTTCCTTTCGCTTGGGCGTACTCGAGATGCGCCTGCTGGCGCCGAAGCCGGGCTTCGTCCAAACGCTTGACTCCCTCCGCCCCCGCCGAGGACGCCTCCGCCTGCAGGCGCGGCAGCAGCTGAGCGTCGAAGACCCGCATGCGGTCTTGCGCCGCGCGCAGCGCGACCATGCTCTGATAGAATTGCACGGCCAGCCCCGCCTCGACTCGCTGCTTGAGAGCCTCGTAGTAGCGAGCCTGCTGGTCGTGCCGGGCGACCTGCAGCTCCCGCATTTCCTCGGATTTCAGCTCGAAGCTGAAAATCGGCGTCACGGGAATTCCCGTCACCCCCAGAGAGGGCAGCCAGCCCACGCCGCCGGCCGTCATGCCCAGGCCCACGTTCAAGCTCAGCCAGGCCCTGATGCGTTGATCGGCCGCGCGCGCCATCTCCTCGGCGGCTTCCTGGCGTCGGGCGATCTCCGCGAGGCTGTGGGAATTGGCCGAAGCCGTCTTAAAGGCGTCTTCAATGGAGGTCAACGTCAAGGGGCCTTGATCCGTCCCCGAGGAGCGGGGCGACCCGTCCACGCCGGCTTGAGCGTGCAGCACCGCGGCGCGCGACAGAGACGACACCGTCGAAGACATATACCACGACCAGGCGTCGAAGGCGGCCTTCAGCCGCGCGGGACCGATCAGGCCGTTGCGGTAAGCGCGGGTCGCGTCGGACAACGCCGCCGCGGCCGCGGGGAGTTTCGCTTCCACGACCCGCGCGCTGTCGTCCCAAATCCGCGCCTGCTCGGCCGCGACCGAGCCGGCGCGCGCGCGCTCGGCGTACATCTGGGCCATTTCCTCGATGACGGCCTTGCTCTCGATGCGGTACGCTTCGTCCGTGTGAGACGAGGCGGGATCGTACAACGGCACGCGCACGGATCCTCCCAGCATCAACGCCTGGTTGGCGAGCATATCCTGAAACTGGAGTCCGATGCCCAGGCTCAGCTGGTCGATCCTGGGCAGCCAGTCGACCACGTTGAAGGGATTCTCGCCCAGAGCCTCGCGCAGCGCCGCCTCGTCAAGACCGCTCAAAATCGTCTTCAAGCGGTCGGGAGCGGCGATCAATCGATTGACGTTGCCCAGCGTCTGGCGCAAGTCGGCGGAGCTTAAGTCGGAAAAAGGCGGCTCGGCGCGAGGATCACGCCCGGTCGCCGCGTTGTAGCGCAGCACCGCCTGGTTGAGGGCGGCGAGCGCGTCGGACCGGCGCACCTGCGCCTCGCGTGCCGCCGCCGGAGACGGCGCGCTGCCGACCGTGAAATCGGCCATCTTGAGCGCCCACTGGGCCTCGGTGACATCGACGACGGCGGACTGCCATTGTTTGGTGATCGCCAGCAACCGCTCCTGAAGACGCAGGCCTTCGGCGACCAGCGACTGAATTTTCAAGTCGATCAGATCCTTCTCCGTCTTGGTCAGGCGCAACTCGCTGTAAGTCCCGGTGGTAAAGCCCCCGCCGACGGCTCGCTCGGTCGTATGATCCGAGATAGGGTTCGAGATGAACCCGACCATGCCTCGAACCCGGGTGTTGCCCAAAATGGCCCCGGCCTTGCGCAATTCGGAGATCTCCCGCTGCAGCAGGCCGATGTCCTGGGTGATCAGCTGGCGCGCGACATCGCGTTCGAAGACGCGCTGCAGTTCCGCAGCCGTGCGCGAATCGCCCGACGCCTCCTCCCGGAAGAACCTGTCGAGATCGCCCTGGAACTCTTTCAAGACCTCCCCGCCGCGCAGGTTCTCGGCGGAGTTGTCGACCACCTTGCGCCAGAGCTCCTCGACGGTGAACGCCGTGTTCATCGTCAAGGACAGCCGCTTATTCAAGCCGATGTAGGGCGAACCGTAGCTGAGGTCCACCCTCGTGCGATCCCCGAACTGCTTGGATATTTGAGCGGCATACGTCCCGGCGCTCCCGATGAGCCGGCCTTCCCCGCTGATGGCCAAGCCCCAGTCGGGCAAGGACACCGACAGACGGTCGCCGATTTCATCCATCTTCACGCCCTTTTCGGCCGTCAAGCGATTGTCGATTTTCATCCAAGTGCGGCCCTGGTCGTTTTTGATCGAGAAGGCCTTGAGGATGCTCACCCCGCCCGTCTGCTGGGCGATGTCGTCGGTCCCCCCCGTTTTCGTGTAGTACATGTCGAGGGTGAAGGTGTCGCCGCCTCCTTCGGGGTTCATGAGCCGGTTCAGGTCGAACTGGGGACCGATCTTGCTGTAGAAATAATTCTTGTTGTCGCCGCCGGCCTCGATGCGGAAGTTGCGGTTGAGCGTCGGGTCATAACCCGTGAAATCGAGATTGAGCTCCTGGAGGAAGCGCCGAGGATCCTTGGCGAACAGCACGCGCTGTTCGGCGTCCAGCCGCACCACCGGGGTCATTTTCACCGAGGTTTTGACGTTCCCTCCGTAGTAGAGCTGCTTGTTCATGGGATCGAAAAGCGCGCCGTCGACGAAACCCGCCAGGCCCACGTACAGGGTATCGTCGAGCAGCATCATGGCGAAATCGTCGAATATCATCAGACGGCTCTTGCCCAAGCCCGCCTCGATCGACGTGTCTCCGGGGATGTCCGTGGTGAAGCGATGCATGTTGACATTGAGATAATTGACCCAGTTCTCGCCTTGGACGCTTTCGATATCGATCCCGACCCCTTTGTCGCCGAAGGGTGCGTTCCTGCCGTCCTTGCTGGGCGGGCTGGCCAACTGATAGCCCGTGACGCTGACGTTGCTGCCCAGGATGCGGCCGAGATTTCCCAACGTGACCCATGACCCCGTCTCCAAACCGTGCGGCACGGCCAGCCAAGATTGATAGACCAGGTAGAAACCGTCGGCGTTATCCCCGAAATCCAAGACTTTCGAGTGCGGGATCAACGACTGCAGCCCTTGAGGATTCTTCAAGAGCTCGGCCTTGATCGCCGAGATGCTTTGAGCCGCGCTTTGCACGTCCTTGAACACCAGGCCGAGCGTCGCGTCGATGAACGCGTCGAGGTTGGACTTGCGGATGACGAGGCTCGACGCCTCGCCTTGGCCTCCGGTCGCCCAGCCCGAACGTCCCAGACGAAGGGACTCGATCTCGCGCGCGAGCTCGGCGGGCAGACGGCCCTGCAGCCCGGGTTTGGCCAGCACGGCCGACAAGGCGGTCTGCTTCTCGTCGATCTCGGCGTATTTCGAGCGGAGGATCTCTCCTGAACGGCCCAGCTGCTCTTCCAAGGCGTGCCAGTCGATGTTCGCATCCAGGACCGCGCGCGTCTTGGTCATGATTTTGGAGATGTCCTCGCTGACGTTGCTCAGAGCGCTTTTTTCCCGCGGGTTGAGCTGGCTCATCCACGAGGAGATTCTCTGGCGCTTGGTCTCGAGCTCGTCGCTGACCTTGCGCAGCGAGCTCAGCATGGTGTCGACCGCCTTCTCCTCGCCGTCGTTGGCTTTTTGGCCGCCGACGGAGATGTCATGCAGGGACTTGAAAAGCGTTTCCACCCGGTCGAGGGTCTTGAACTTGTCGCGATTCCACTGCTGCTTGACTTTAAAAAACTCGACGCCTTCGGTCAGGACCGCGTCCAGGCTGGAGAACACCCGGACCTTGCGCGCATACACCTGGTCGGCGGTCTCGCTGGAGCCGCCGGAGGCGGAGTAGGACTCGTCGTGAGGAATATCGGCGATGGCGTCTCCCAGCGCCTGCGACATGCGGCCGATGAAGCGCTCGGCGGCGGGAATCTGGTTGTTCAGGGCGTCCGTCGCGGCGTCGACGACCGCGTGGGAGTAAAGAAACCGGGCCACGGCCAACGTCGCGCTTTGAGACGGGGTGCCGGCGGCGGGAGCCAAGCGCACGGCCGTGTCGCGCGAGAGCAGGGCGATCGCCTGGTTGGCGGAAATCGCGATCGGCGGCTGGGTGCCGACTGGCACCGTGCCGTCGGAGGTGCTGGCGACCGAGAGATTGGGACTTCCGGCCGCCAGGGCCTCGTCGGCGATGGCCTTGAGCCGGTCGCCGAGATTGGGAAGGGTTTTCGCGTCGACCAAAGCCTGGATTCGAGCCTTTCCGGAGGCGTCGGCGTTCACCCCGGTGGGCAGGCGGTACGCGGACAAATCGATTTTGCCTTGGGAGTGCGATTCGATTTTGGCCAAAATCTCGTTGATCGAGGCATGCGCGGCGTTGATCTCCGCGGCGCGGCGGGAGAACTCGTCGGAGTATTGGGATATTTTGCGCGGCAGGCTGAAGGGCTGGACCTCGTCGTAGAGGGTCTCGGATCCGGTGAAGTTGGGATCCTTGCGGTTGGCCACCTCGACTCGATATTCGTTGAGTCCCTTGTGATGGCCCGAGGCGTCATCGTAGCCGACGAGATTCTTTTCCAGGCGCTGGCGCCACTTGGCGATGTTTGCGGCGGCCGCCCCCTGGTCGCCCTCGGGCGCTCCGAAGGTGGCCAGGGCCTGGGGCAGCGTGCGGTGATAAAGCTTGGTGGCCTCGATGATCAAGGTTCTCTTGGCGTCGTAAAGCTTGAAGTAGTCGGTGTCGGTCCCGGTGACTTGCGCGATCGACTTCTCCTGGTAGGGAATGAGCGTCTCGGCGAGCATGGAGCGGGCCCCTTGAAGGCCGGGCAGGACCTTGTCGCGCAACAGGCTGGTTTTCCGGTCGATCAAAGCCTGTCCGCCCCCGGCTCCGGTTCTAACCCAGGCCTCATCGACGCTCACATCGGCCAAAACGGAATCGAGCAGGCTGACAACCCCGGTCAGTCCCTCCTGCGCCTTGGGCAAGACATTGTGCAAGGCGTCATCGATGGCGGTGATCGTCGCGTCCGCCTTTGACCAGCGCACAACCTCTCGCGCCGCGTACGGCACGAGCTTGGCCGCGCCGATCAAGTCCATTTGAGCCGCGGTCGTCGCCAGGCTTTCATCATCTGAAAATCGAACCGCCCTGAGCTTGTCTCCGAAGGTTTTGAGCGCGTCTTGAAGATCCTTGAGCGCCAACCCCCCCAGCGTCGGGATGGAAGAGCCGGTCGTCCGATTGACGTTCTGGGTCAGAGCGTCGAGTTGACCGATGAATTGACGCGCGGCGGCCTGCGACCCGGCTAATTCACGTTCGGATTCGGCACGCCAATTCGGCAGGGATTCGGGGTGAGGCTCGCCGAAATCGTCGTTGACGGACTTCGTATTGCCGGAGTCGAGCATGCGCTTGACCGACTTGAGGTCATCGGCGATTTCCGCGCGTTTGGCCTGCCAATGAACGCGGCGGTCGGCGAGTATCTGCAACACCTGTTCGGGGGTGGGGTTGTGGACCGTGACCTCGGGTCCCGGAATTAATGTGACGAGAGTGCCCGCATATTCGACGGGCACCGTCGGCAAACGCGACAGGCCGTCCTGGGCTTTCTTGATATTGTCGTCGACCTCAACGAGCCTTTCCTTGAACTTCTTGAGAGAGAATGCGTCGACGTCGTTGGGATTGCCGCCGTTCGTGCGCCACTCCTTGACTTGGGGCAGCACCACGTCGATCAGGCGCTGATACTCCGCGGCGGCGTCCGCGCTCGCGCCGCGATCGGCGGCGTTGACCTCGTCGATGAAGGCGCGCATGTCCCTCTGGAACGCTTTGACGCGTTCGCTGGCCATCCCGGCCTTGGCCTGGGACTCCGCCAGGTCCTTGGCCGTGCCGTCGTCGGCGACGATGTCCTTGTTGACCTGTTCGCGCCAGCCCCCGACGTTGGCCGCGCTGGCGTCGGCCGCCGCTTGATTCTGGACATTCTGGGCGCGCGAGGCGGTGATTTTCGCGCGTTTGGCCTCCACCAGGCTCATCATCTGCTGCAGGGCGGTCTGCGCGGCGCCGATCTCGTTGAGCGCCAAGGCCAGGTCCATGACGACCGCGAGCTTGGCCATGTCGGTGCGGATGCGGCGCATGTCGGTGCCGTCTCGGCGCTCCATGAGCGCGCGATTGCGGGTCTTGTTGACCGAAGAAAGAAGCGAGGAGGTCGCGTCCCTTTGGGCCAGCTCGGCCTGCGCCTCCAGGCGCAGCGCCTTGATCTCGGTGATCAAGGTCATGATGGTGTCGCGCGTTTCGCCGTCGAGCACGGAAGCGGGGCCGCCTGGGGCCGCGGCCGAACGGCCCTCGACGTAGTCCTGCAGCCGATGAGACAGGGATTTCAGGGAGGCGTCGCGCGCGGCCAAATCCTCCCAGTAGCCGTTGCGCTCGGGAGGCGGCGGGGCAATGAGCGCCGCGTAGCGTTTTTGCAGCTCCTCCAAGCGCTTGAGCGCGTCCCGGTCGGAGGGCGGATGGAGCAAGTCCCGCTTCTCGGCCAGCTTTTCGCGCACGGCGGCTTCATCGGACTTGGCCGACAGCTCGCGCAGCAGCCGGGCGTACTCGGCGTACTCCGCGTCGGTGACGGGACGGCTGATTTTCTCCAGGCGCTCGCGCTTGGCTTGCGTGTCTCCCAGCTCCGAGCGCAGTGCGATGAGGTGGTCCTTGACCAAGGCGGTCTCGGCGTCGAGGCCTCCCGCCATGGCGGCCAATTCGCGAATGCGCGACAACGCCTCGTCCATGGGCCTCTTCCAAAGGTCGGCGTCGAAAGGCAGCCCACCCGTGTCGGGATCGCGCGCGCCCGCCGCCGAGACCAAAGCCTGCGCCGAGCCCGAGGCGATGGCCCCATCGAGGGCGCTTTCGCCCGCGACCGTGGACCTGGCGACCAGCGTCGCCCTCATGACCGCATCCGAAATATTAAAACCGAGCAAGGCCTGGAACTTGTAAAGAAGCACGTTGCCCCAGGTGATGGCGCCGCCAAAAGGGATCGGGCTTTCCCCCTCGGGCCGCTCGACCGCCGCGCCGATGGCGTGCAGCAAGCCGACTTTTCGGCCCACCACGGCCTCGAAGGCGGGATCTAGGAACGAGTCGATTTGGCCCGCGTAGCTCATGATGCCTTCGATCTCGACGCCGACCATGACCAGGCCGAAGAAGGATTTCAAGTCGGCTCGCCAGAACGACCAGGACAGCGTCGCGTTGACCACGGCCCACGCGAACTCACTCGGGGACAACGGCGACATGGGGTGCTGGTCCTTGGCTTGGGCCAGGCGTTCGCGCACGGCGGCGGGGAAGGTCATCAGCGTCGAGAGGATAAACGTGTTGACCAGCGGCCCCAGCACCAGATCATGAACGAGCGCGGTGGTCGCGGCCGAGACCACCGGAGCCAGCAGCGGGCCCAGAATAGGCACGGCGGCCGTGAACACGGGCAAGCCGTTGAGAAGCACGACCAGGCCCGGGCCGAGAACCGGGATCGCGGTCAAAGCGAACGACAACGGCAGCACGGGCGCGAACGCTCCCAGCAGACCCATCGCAACCGCGCTCATCACCGCCAGAGTCACGCGGCGGGACAAGAACGTCGCCAAAGGCTGGAGCAGCGGTCGCACCAGCCAGCGCTCGGTTTGACGGAACCATGTTCGCGTGCGCAGCCCCCCGAGCACGCCCGCGCCTTTGTAGTACAGCTCCTTCATCCCGGCCTCAAGCCACTTCTTGGCCAGCCCCTCTTTTTTCGACAAGGCGAAGAAATCCTCGCCCTCGTGGAAAAATTCGAACGCGACGGCCTGGCGGAAATAGCCGAAGATGAACGTGTCGAAGAGGTGGTAGGGAAAGCGCACGAAGACGCCGAGGAAATGCTTGTGCAGCTCGCCCGCTCGCTGCAACTTCCCGCGCCAACCATCCGCGTAGGAACGATTGGCCAACGCGCGATAGCTCGCCTTTTCGCCGCGCAGGAAGGCGGAAAAGCGCTTGCTCAGTTCGGCGGGTTTAAAAAAGGACAGGCCTTCGGAGAAGCGCACGCCGAGCCCGCGCCAACCCTCGGGATAAACACGCGGAGTCTGCGCTTCCTCCAGGGGCCCTTCGTATTTGTGGGAGTCATGGCGCTTGCCGAGCTCGTGATTGTGGCGCCTCATCCAGTCGTAAACGAAAAGCCAGTCCTTGCGCGGGCTCGCCTCGCTGAGCCGAAAATGCGCTCCGAGCTCCAGCAGCTGCGTCCGCGGGACGCCGAACTCGCCGGAAATCTGATCGATGATGCGGTCCACGGACGCGCCATCTGGCAGGCGGCCAAGCTCCGGCCGGTGAACGACGCCTCTGACGCTGCGCCATCCCAAGAAGTTCTCGTAGATGTATCGGACCGCCTTTTTGGGATCGCCCTCTTTGGCCGGCGCTTCGGGCTCCGGCGGAGCGGGCGGCGGAAGATGAGAACCGCCTCGGAAAACGCCTCTCAGCGAACGAGCCCAGCGGCTCGTCCACGCCGCCTCCGGCCCCTGCGCCGCCGGCTCCGTGACCGGCGCCGACGCTCCCGCCAATTCCTCTGCGGACGCCCGCGCCGGCTCCTCGTCGGTGAGGCGGCGGAATTGAGCGTCCGCGAAGGTTTTCGCGTCGGCGGCGGCGGACTCGGCAACCGCGGCGGCGGGCGTTTTCGGCTCGGGCGCCGCTTGGGCCGCGACCCGCGCCTGAGCGGCGCGAACCGGAGTCGACAACGGGGTTGGAGCCGGCAGCGCCGGAACGACCAAAGAGGCCGGAGTCGCCGAAACCGCCATGTGCAGCGCCGGCAGGGGGGAGATGCCCGTCGGCCCGCGAACGCCGCTCATTTCCCCCCTCGAGGAAACGGCGCGAACGCTGTGGACCGCCGCAAACGCCCCAGGACCCGGGCTGCTCAGAATGAAGCAGCCGGACAGGATCAGAGCCACGGCCTTGCGGCCTACCCTAAGCCAGAAATGCGTAGGCATCTCCAGAAGCATATACCGCCCCGGCCCCCCGAATCCATCCCGAAAGACCCCTGAAAAGCCGAGTAAAAGACCCAGGGGTCCTTGGGACCAAGGACCCCTGGGTGTCAGGCTTAATTAATTAAGTTTTTTACGTCTTTTTTCGATCCTCATGGCGGGAAAACCACCAACTCAGACCCGAAACCAACATATATATAACATTGGAAACAGCCATGACCCCATATTTGCCCCGGTCGAGGGAATCAGGGGCCGCCACATAACTCAATCGTCCGCTCCAAATCAACATAGCCAGGGATGAAATCATGAACAGGAGCGCGAAGGAGGAAGTAAATCCCCGGACCGGTTGTCCTCGAAAAACGGAGAGGATGTCGGGGAGAAAAAGAAAAAGATAGGCGATGCTTGCGACCTGCAGCGTTCGAGACGCCAGCTCCGCCGCTCCAGCGGCTCCCAGCCAAGACGTCAAGACGCCGGGCATCACGGCCGCTGCCGCGAAATAAAGAGCCACGCCCGCAGCCGCGGAAACGAGCATGGCCGCGGCCGTCACAGCCTCGGCTTGCCATCGGCCCAGTCCCTTGTCGCCTGCAAACCGCCGACTCAAATAGGCGGCGGGCCAGGCGGACACAATGGCAAGCGCTGTAAAGGCGTTTTGGACGCCCCAAACGGCCAACCCTCCCAGAGGCGCGACGATGGCGGCCAAAAGCGTGTTGAAAACGACTAAAATGGCGACTCGCGACAGCGGAGAGCTGACATGCCCGTCGACGACCGCCTTTTTGATTTCGGGATACGGGAAGGCGAACGAAAGGAAGTTGCCCAATAAATAGCCCAACTGGCCCAACCCGGCCCCCAATTCGGACAGGGAGGGCACGGGCAACGAGGCCGGCGGCGAAGCGACGGTTGCGACCGCGGCCGCGCCCCCGACAAAAGCGCCCAAAGACGACGCCGCGGCGCGCGCGCGCCCGCGCGCCGTCGAAGGCCTTGGCGCGCCCGGCAAGTCCTCCCGCCCCTGCGTTTGCGCCGGCGCTTCGTCGACGAGAAGGCGAAACGACTTATCGGCGAAAGTCTTGGCATCCACGTCGGGGATTTCCAAGGACGGCGTCACGGCGACCGCGGGCGCAAGCGCCGCTTTCGCCGCGACGGCGACACGCGCAGCCGCCCCGGCCCGGAAAGAAGCGCCCGCGACGCGACGCGGCGCGACGGGAATCGGCGCGGGCGCCACCGCCAAAGACGCGGCGCTCCTCAAAGTCAATGGACCCGTCGCAAGCAGCGGCGCCGGCAGCGTCCCAAGGGGCAAAACGCCTAATCCCTGAGCCGCGATCGGACCCGGCGCGGCCGAGACGGAACGCAGCTGCCGCGCCAGGGCCGCCGTCGGGCAGCCCGCGTCGCACACGACAAGACAGGCCGCGAGCGCGGCCGCCGCGGCTTTTCGTGCGGCTAAGCGCAGTGGTCCTGGCATATCTCTGGAAACATACATCGAAAAGCGCCTTGCGTCAGCCCCCGAAGGGCTCCTCGCCCTCAGGCATAGGACCTGCGCGTTTCTAGGACGAACGGCCTAATTCATGGACGTCGCGGCCGTCTCCAGGGCGCGAAGGAGCTGGCTGATGGCGCTGGGCGTGCGCTGAAACAGACGCGCCAGCTCGCTGACTCCCATGCGGGTTTCCTTCCAAACCCGAAAGACGGCCTCGCGGCGCACCGCGGACACCGAACGCCACTGCGCCCGGCTCAACAACGTCTCCTCGGCCACCCCGTGGCGAGCGGCGACATCCGCGATGATTTTGCGCGCAAGAGCCACCGGCGCCGGACGAAGCGCCGGACGAACGCCGCCGCGCGCCTCGAGTCCGCGCAGGAACGCCTCGCCGCCGATGGCGACGGCGCCAACGATGGGCAAGACATGACCGCCGGGGGTTTTCATCTTGTCCTTGATGTATTGCAGGTAGGCGACCGATTGCTTCAGACGCCCGCCGCCAAACTTGCGCAATACGCTGTCGGCGTCGACCAAGGGCGCGGGGCCGTCGGCGGCCTCGACGTAGGCGGCGCAGGAGGACCATTGGTACCGCCACGGCTTGTCCGTGGGGGAAACTCCCGCGCAGGCGAGATGGACGTAGCTCGACGTCTCAAGGAGGTAGGTGTCTTTGTCAACCACGTAGGCGCGATAGCGCCCTTGAAAAACGTGTCCCGAGGCATCGTGGACGGAGTTGAAATACTTCGTGTACTGGGTGTTGAACGCCTGCATGAAGGCGGACAGATTCGGCGTGGGCGTCTCGAGGAGAAGCTGAACGGAGTCGACGAGAAGGCTGTAGGCGTACACCTTGAGGCCGTGCCGCTCCTTCTGCTGCTTGAGCATCGCCAAGAACTGCCGGCGGTCCTGATTGGAGAGAAACAGGCTATGACCGTTATTGCCCTGAAGGCGAACCAGGTAGCAGGCCCCGGCGAACTGGATGCGCATCGGACGTCCCATCCGTGGATTCTAGCACACAATCGAACGCCGGTGCCAGGCTTTAATTATTTGATCCAGACAGGATGCGCTCGCGCAGCCCCCCCAAAGCCCCGGTTTCGCCGAGAATCACGAGGCGATCGCCGGCTCGAACCGGACGCGAAGAGGGAGGATTGATCTCGTATTGATCCGAATCCGCCGCGACGACGGCCACGACCAGCGGCGCGCCCCCCTGCGCGCCTTTGACCGAGCCGACGGGCGCGCCCACGAGGGAGGAATTCGACGGCACCGCGATCTCGTCGAAGCGAAAGTGGGAGTCTTTGTTGCGCAGCATCGAATCGAGAAAACCGACCGTCACGGGGCGAATCATCTCCGAGGCCAAACGCAGCCCCCCGATGAATTCCGGGTCGACGACGCCGTCGGCTCCGCTGCGAAAAAGCTTGGCGCGCACCCCAAGCGATTTTTGGCAGGCAAGGACCCGGGCCTTGGGATTAAGCCCTTTGGCGCTGAGCACGACAAAGGCGTTGTCCTGATCGGTGGCGAGCACGGCGAAAACGCCGGCCGCCCGTTCCACGCCGGCGCGGCTTAAAACGGCGTCGTCGGCCCCGTCGCCGACGATGTGAAGCGGTTCGTAGCCCAGGCGCTCGGCGAGCATCGCGATGGCGGCGCGGTCGTGATCGATGAGCACGATGTCCCGCCCCGTTTTCTTCAACTCGGCGCAGATCACTCCCCCCGTGTGCCCCGCCCCTCAAATCACGTAATGGCCCGACAGCTTCTCGATCTCCTTATCC
>JBBTHA010000040.1:0-18637 GCA_038060535.1 Elusimicrobiota bacterium
CCCCCCCGCGGCCGGCCTCTTGATCGTCTATCGAAGAGTCGGATGCAGGGTGTTGGTAAGACCGGTCATCAACAAGAAGAGCTTCTTGAGACTCCAGGTCTTCGGCGCGAACCCCACGTTGCTCCCCGTGCTGCGCGTCGTCAGGTAGTCGGCCATCATTCCGAGGAATTTGACGGCGCTCTTGATCTCGCCGAGCGCTTTCTTATCCTTGGCGATCAACTTGTCGATATTTTCCTTAAGACCCTCCTGGTTTCGCTCGAAATATTTCGATTTCGGATTATGAACGACCGAGAGGTCCAATGCGACGCCCGTTAACGAAACATCCAACCCCACCTTCGCCTCGACGAGTTCGACGTCCTTGGGGTCCATTCCCGCGGGAAGCTTCGAGAGATCGATCTTGATGCCCAGAACCATGCCGAGTCCCGTCAGGTTGCCTTTTTCATCGGTTTTCCTGTTCGTGATGCGGGCGTCGGCGACCGCCGCGTCGCCGTATTGCTTCAAGGTGCTGTTGATGAAATCCGCCACCATAGTGTCGGCTTCAGGCCCCATCATGTTGATCTGCTCCTGGGTCATGACCAGGTGAAGATCAAAATTCAAATTCGCGTTGGATTGAGTTTTCGGCAAGGACCCGTCTTCGGGATGGGAATAGGTCAGGGGAGCGATTTTCAACGAGGCCTTCCCATCCGGTCCCTGCTTCTCGAACCCGAGGGCGGCGTCGACATGGGTGACGCGCTCGGGGTTCATGGAAAGCTTATTAAAGACGAACGAAGCCTTCGACACCTGGTTATTGAAGGGCTTGAGCACCTCGGCGATCGTCGCGTTCAATCCGTCGACGGGCGCATCGACCTGAGCGACGACAGCGCTTGGCTGCGCCGACCCGTCAAACATCGCCTGGGACGCCGCTTCCGGAGAGACTTTCGTCTCGGGCGTGGCGGCAAGAGCCGCGGCGCCGACCTGGAGACCGGACAACGCCGTCTTGGCGGCGACCGGGGCTGGCGCAGGGAGCGCAGCCGAAAGGGCCGGCAGCACGGGCAGAACGGACAGGGATCTAAGCGAGGCGGCCGGCGCGTAAACGGCCGCTTGAACTTGGGGCGTCATCCCGGGGATCGTCAAGGGCGCGACGCGCACGCTCTGGGCGAACCCAAGGGCCGGGATCAAAACCGTAAGGCCAGCAACGAGTTTATTCATGTTCATCTCCTCTCGCATCGCGAGCGGGGTGACTCTAGCATCCTTGCGCCGTTCAATGACGGACGATGGTCCCATCAGTGAATCGACAATGGACCCAGAGACCCCGGGGCCCTAAGGACCCAAATGACCTGGATCAAAATACCGAGGCTGGGACCGCCTTTGGACCCGCTCGCAAAAAGCGGGAATCGAGTATGATAACGACCGATGATAGACTTTCGAGTGTCGCACATCGTCCTTCCCGCCGCCGCTCTCGCCCTGGCCTGGCCGGCGGCCGCCCAGATCTCTCTTAGCCGCGCTTCGATCAGCCCTCTCCCCCTTGCGACGGGAGCCGTGATCGGCGTGACCATCGCCGCGGGCAGGCCAACGGTCGCCCCGAGCGCGGCTGCACCTTTGTCGCCGCCCCATCTCACGCCGATGCCGGCTCTGATTGCGCACGCATCCAGAGCCCGACGGGCACCCGCCTCGGACCACCCCATCGCCCAAATGTCGGAAACGACCCGGCCGGTTCTAGACGAACTCAAAAACCCCGAAAACAGCGACGAGCAATCTCAAGTCCTGGGCGAACGCCTCATGGGCTCCATCGCGGGGGATCAAAACGAACTCTCGCAAGACCCCGTCATCGCCGAGGTCCGGCACGTCAACTCGTACAAGGGCACCCCGTGGTCGGAAACCGAATACAACCTTGAATATGACCTGGCCATCGAGCGCTTGCGAGCTCGCGGCGCGAGCGCGGAGCAGCTGAAGCGGTTCGAGACGCTGTGCGCCCAGGCCCCGCTGCGCGGCGGCCGCTTCAACTCCTACTCCGGGGATTGACCCCCCTCCGCGGCCAAGACGTCGCTCAGAGCAATCGTCGCTGTTCGTCGGGCCTGACGCCGAGCAGTTCCAGATCCTGCGCCGTGTCGATGTCCGCTTGGGTATAGGCGTCGTCCAGGGGAATTTTCACGGCCTCGCTCCAATGGCGGCGAACGGCGGCCATGGCGGTGTCGTCGCCGATCAGGCGGCCGACCTCTCCGAACAACTCGCGGGGATAGGCGGTGGGCTGTCCTTTCGCCGGCCCCTGAGGGCCGGGATAGATGGGGAAAGTCAAGCCGCCGGACAGCTCGAATTCCGCCAAAACCCTCTCGATGAGCCAGGACGGGACGCGCGGCATATCGCCCAATAAGGCCACGACTCCGGGCGCGTCGGAGGGAACCTCCCTCAAGCCGACCTCGAACGACGAGGCTTTTCCCGAGGCCCAAGCCGGGTTGAAAACCACGCGCAGCCGCGGATCGTCAAGGCCGTCGATCGCCTTGAGCCCCGCCTCGGCGCCAAAGCCCAGCACGACCACCACCGGATCCAATCGCGTCGAGAGGGCGGATTCGACGACGTGGCGCAACACCGGCCGTCCATCGACGTCGGCGAGCATTTTGGAGCTTCCGCCAAAACGCTTTCCCCGCCCCGCCGCCAGCACCAAACCCGGAACTTTCACCCCCCCCTTGCGGGCCGACGGAGACGAGCCCGCCGCGCGCGCCCGGGAAGGCCGTCCGCCCCTGCGCTCGGCGCGCACGGCCAAAATTTCGGCGGCCACGGCCAAAGCGATTTCCTCGGACGTCTCCGCGCCCACATCCAGGCCCGCGGGAGCCGAAAACGCTCCCCCACGGGGCTCCAGGCCCTGCACGCGCAGCTCTCCCAGGAGCTTCGCCGCCCGAAAGGGATCCCCCACCAACCCGATGTAGCGAGCCGGGCTGGCCACAGCCCCCCTTAACGCGCGTCCATCGGCCGAGTAGCTGCGGGTGGCCACGACCACGTAGGTGTCCGTGTCGGGACGACACGCCGCGCGCGCCGCATCCCAGCCGCCTTCAACGAGCTGCCAGCGCGCGCGGTCCCAGCCCGGACCGTGCAGGCGGCCTGGGCGGTGATCGGCCACGGTGACGACGAAACCGAGCTCGTCGAGCAACGCGGCCAAACGGCGGCAGTCCTCTCCTGAACCCAGGATCAGCACCTTTCCCATCGGAATCAGGGGCAGCAGCAAACGACGCTCCACGCCGCCGCGCGTCGCCTCTTCCTCGAGTTCCGGCTCGCCCTCCCGGAAGCAGGCTTTGACGGCCGGATGGTCGGGGGGGAAATGGCGGCGCTGCCCGGACCGCTCGCCGGCCAAAGATAGCTCGACGACCAAACCCTCGCCGCGCAGCAGCGTCTCGCGCGCCCCGCGCAACTGCTCGCGCAGCTCGCTTGTCACGGGCTCCAGCCAGACCTCGGCCCGCCCGGCCAGTCCGCCGGGACCGAACATCGCGTCATCCTCGGTCAGGCTGATCGTCGCCAAACACGGCGCCTGGGTCTCGATGGCGGCTTGCGCCGCGGCGAACAAATCCTCCGTGAAGGCCGAACCCAGCTCCTCGGCCACCAGGCACAAAGCTCCCGTCCGCTCGCAGAGAGCGCCGTCGAGGCTGACCAGAGTGGCCAGCACTCCGCGCACGCTCAAGGGGTCGGCGGAGGCCAAATCCTCAAGGGCCCGCAGGGCCGTCAGAGCTTCATGGGGACGGGAAGCGCTCACCGCCTGAATTCAACCATATTTTCGTCGAAATCATTAAGGTCAAGTCGACCTTATTATTGTATACCTTCCTCAAGGAACCGCACGGTGCAATCCAGAATCCCCTGATGGAGGAAGCAATGAGGACTCGAAAAACGCAGTTGCGCGCTTGGCTGGCCATGACACTGAGCATCATCGCGATCGGTTCACGCGCCGGGGACCCTGTTTTCGACGGATCAAAAGGCCCGTCTCCGGCGATCGAATCGGCGTCGATTCCCCCGGCGCGCAACGTCCATATCGTTCAATCCGGAAAGGATCTGTTTTATTTCACCGAACAGGAGGCCCTGGAGGCCGATGCGCACTTTAAAAAGTTCCCGCCGGTCCCAAGGAAGGACAGGGGCTACACCTTCGATGCCGACGTTCCCCCCGCCATCCAGAAGCAGATGCGCGAGGATTTGGCTTTTATCGACGGAATTACGGGCGGGGGAGCCACGCCCCTTCACCAGAAAATCTTCGGGACGGTGAACGGCCCAGCCTACACCAAGTTCTTCGTCGACCGGGTCACGGGCATCGGAATGGACGACTGCGGCAGTTCCAACGCCGTGGCGTGCGTCATGCCTTTCATGAACCCCTCTAAAATGTGGCTGACCGAGAACTTCATCAAGTTCAGCCACCCCCAGATCGCCCGGATGATGGTGGTGTTCCATGAAGCCCGGCATACGGAGAGAAACAACAGGAACTGGTTCCATGCCTACTGCCCGACTCCGTTCCTAGACGCCAACGGTCGCGACATCAGAAGCATCTGGACGGGCTCGTCTTTGGCCGGGGAACCGGCCTGCGACGTCACGCCATTCGGTTCGTACGGGTCCTCAACCATCATGCTCAAGAATATTTCCAAGTTCTGCACAAACTGCACCGACAAGGTGAAAATGGACGCGAGCCTCTACGCCGAGGATCAGATGGGCCGCATCGTCGATCCGAAAGCCAAAAAGGACATGGACGCCGATTTAAAGCCATGAAGCGCGGCGCCGTGATCGCGGCCGGCGTGCTCGCCCTCGCGGCGCTGGGGTGGCGAACGGCAAGACATCGAACGTCGGCGTCCGATTCCGCGGCGAGCTCCAAGCTTCGCGTTCTAGAAGAGATTCTCAGGTCGAGAAACGACAACGACCCGCGCTTGGACCGCGAGTTCACCGCGCTCAGCGCCGAGACCAAACGTCTTTTCCGCCGCGCCTACGGGGACATCCCCACCGAAAGAAGAAACGACCGCGGCACCATCGTCTATCTTCTGGGACGGAACTTGACCGCGCCGGAGGACTGGTCATTCCTGAAAAAAGCCGCGCTCGAGCCGCCGTGCCTGAGTCTTGCCGATTGTTCCAAGGCCGCGGCGTCCCCAGACGACGAGGTCACTCTCGCTTACCCGTCCTTGGTGGCTCTCAAGCAAGCCCAACGATTCTTGGACGAACATCCAGGCTCCCCGGAGGCGATCGCCGTCATCGCCGCCGCCAAAGCCTCCGAGGTCCGCGCCGTCGTCCGTTTGGCCGAAAAGCTCGCGCCGTCCGCGGGGCAATAACGGCCCGGCCTCAACTGCGCCAGGATGAACCGTCATCTAGGCCTTTGGACCCAACACATGTCGGAAGAAAAGGTGTTATCCTAGACTTGATGAGATTGAGCGTCTCGTTGTGGCTCGCCTTGGGCGCCGCGCCGGCCGTCGCCGGCGCCAGCGCCCTGCTGGACCTCCAAAAAGAACATCAAGCCCTTTACGCTCGGTGCGCCCCTTCCGTGGTCCTTCTGTCGAGGGTGGGGTCCGAGGACGGAGGCTTAAGGCAAAAGCCCGTCGGTTCGGGCTTTCTCATCGAGCCCGGCGGGCTCCTCGTCACCAACGCCCATGTGGCCGACGAGTTGGGGGGCTACGGCAAGGGTCTCGTTCGATTTTCGGACGGCACCGAGGAACTCGGCACGGTGGTCTACATCGGCAGCCAATACGCCAACGACCTCGCCTTCGTCCGCCTCAGCGGCGGGCGCGCCGACTACCCTTTCCTGAGTCTGGGGGACTCGGCGGCCGTCCTGCCGGGCGATATCGCCTTCGCGCTCGGCTACCCGCACGCTCTTCAACTGGCCTTCACGCACGGCATCATCAACGGCGTGAAATGCGTGAAAAGCCCCTTCGTCACGAACGACAATTGTTTTCTGCAGTCGCAAGTGATCACCGAACCGGGAAACTCCGGCGGACCTCTTCTGAATATCGAAGGCCAGGTCATCGGCGTCAACACCAATATCCCCTCGCCGGTCAAAGGCTGGACCGGCATCAGCTTCGCTTTGCCGGTGGACCGGGTCAAGGAAGCCTTGTCGGCCTTTCGGGCCTCCGCCGTCAATTAATCGACGATCACGCAGGCGGAGTCCGACGAGCCTTGCGCATGACGCCCCACCCGGCTACAATGCGGGGATGCTCCTCGACAACAAGGCCTTGCGCAGTCTCGTCACGCTGCTTGATGACGACGACCCCGACAGTGTCGCCCTCGTGCGCCGCCAGATCCTCGGAATCGGAACGGAGATCATCCCCTACATCGACGAGCTGCGGGCGGCGGCCAACCCCAAGATGGCCATACGCCTCGACTCCGTCGCCGATGAGCTCCGCTTCCAAGACTTGCGCCGCGAGTTCGTGCGCCTGGCGGCCGACCGCGATCCCGACTTGGAACACGGCGTGCTGCTGATCTCGCGCTTCGGATTCCCCGGCATCGACGTCGGCGTCTACCAAGCCTGGCTCAACGACACGGCCGCCGTCCTCTCGCGCCAAATTCCCCCCGACGCCGGCATCGGCGACTCGGTCCGAACCCTTTGCCGCCATCTGTTTCAGGTGCTGGGTTTCGCGGGCAACGAAACCCGCTACTACGACGCCGACAACAGCTATTTCTCGCGCGTCATCGACACCCGGCGCGGCATTCCGGTCACCCTGACGGTGCTCGTGCTCCTGTTGGCCCGCCGCCTGCGCCTTCCGGTGTACGGAGTGGGCACCCCCGGGCATTTTCTCGCCGGCTTTCGCGACGCCGGAGACCCCCTCTTCATCGACTGCTTCCACTTCGGCCAGTTCCTGACTCTTCCCGAGGTCAAGCGCATGCTCGTGCGCAACGGATACGACTGGCGGGCGGAGATGGGAAAACCGGTGAACGCGCGCGACATATTGGCGCGCATGATGAGAAATCTCATCTCGATCTACCAAAAAACCGGAGCGGTCGACCGGGCCGAGAGGCTCTCGACCTTGGTGGAAATCATTCTGACCGGACGCGACCCCGGACTCCCGGCATGAGGCGATCGAGTTGGGAGATCGTCGATGTCTCGGCCCGGCCTTTGCGCGTCCCCCTGCGCGAACCCTTCGCCATCGCGGGAGGGTCCTGCGCCGAATTGGAGACCGTTTTTACGCGCGTTCGTCTCGCCGACGGCTCGACCGGCCACGGCGAGGCTTCGCCTTTTCCCGCCTTCAACTCGGAAACTGCGAAGACGTCGCTGCTCAAGATTCGCCGCGTCGCCAAACGCTGGCTCGGCCGCGACGCCTCCTCCTGGCGAACACGTCTGGCCGAATTGGAGGAATTCTTGCCCAGCGGGTCCGGCGCGGCCCGCGCGGCCCTGGGCATGGCCCTGCTCGACGCCTGGACTCGGCGCGCGGGCATGCCCTTGCTCAGGCTCTTCGGCGGGGCCTGCGGCCGCGTCGTTTCCGACGTCACCATCACCCTCGGCGACGAGAGCGCCGCCTTCGCCTCGGCCCGCCGCATCCGTTCCCTGGGAGTCCGGTTCGTCAAAATCAAGGTCGGCCGCACCCCGAGAGAAGACGCCGCGCGAGTCTGCGCCGCCGTCGCGGCCCACCCCAAGGCCCGCGTCATCCTCGACGCGAACCAGGGTTACGGCCCGGCGCACTCGCTGTCGCTGGTGCGACGGCTCAGGGCGCGGGGCATCGTCCCCGTGCTTTTCGAACAGCCTGCCGAAGCCGACGATTTGTCCGGAATGGCCTACGTCCATAGGAAAAGCGGCATCCCCGTCGCGGCCGATGAATCGTTGCGCGGGCGCGGCGACGCTCTCCAGCTCGCTCGCGGCAAGGCCGCCCAAGTCCTGAACATCAAGCTCATGAAAATGGGCGTATTGGAGGCCTGGGACTGCGCGCTCATCGCGCGCGCCACCGGTCTGGGCGTCATGGTCGGAGGGATGGTCGAAACGCCTCTGGCCATGGGCGCGGCGGCGCACTTGGCCGCGGGCCTGGGCGGCGTGAGCTTCGTCGATCTCGACACGCCTTTGTGGTTGGCCTCAAACCCCACCCGCGGACCGGGCTTGGGCCGCGGCGGCGTTTACGATCTCACTTCCGTCAAGGCCGGCATCGGAGTCGTCCCGAAGGAATGATCTCCGTCTGCGCCGGGATCATGATACGCTCCGGCGCCGTCCTGCTCGCCCGGCGCGCTCCCGGACGGCCGCACGCGGGCCGTTGGGAGTTTCCCGGAGGACGCATCGAGCCGGGAGAAACGCCCCGCGAAGCGCTCGTCCGGGAGCTGCGCGAGGAGCTGGGCATCGAGGCCAGCGTCGGCGCCGAGAGCGCCCGGTCGCGCCATGATGACGGTTCGGGGGACATCGAGCTCATCGCCTTTCTCGTGACCCGATTCACCGGTCGCATCACCCCTGTCGTCCACGACATGGTCAAATGGGTTCCGGCCCGACGTTTGCTCGAGTTCGATTTGACCCCGGCCGACGTCCCGATCGCGAAAGTCATCGCGTCCCACCGCCGGCGCGAGCGTTACACCGGCACCCACCCGAAACGATTCCATCAGAAATATAAGGAACTCGGAGCCGACCCTGGCGCGATGGCCAAAGCCAAGTCCCGCGGCTCGACGCCCGCGGGAACGCACGTTCCGATCATGGTCGCTGAGGTGCTCGAGGCTCTGGGACCCTTGAACGGCGCGTCCATTCTCGATTGCACGCTCGGCTGGGGAGGCCACGCGCAGGAATTGGCGCGCGCGGCCGGTCCCGGCGGCTTGGTCGTCGGCCTGGACCGCGACGGCGAGGAACTCGACCGCACCGTCAAGCGCCTCGCGGGCGTCGCCGTCAACATCACGGCGTGCCGCGCCAACTACGCGTCCGCGGGCGACGTGCTTCGCGGACTCGGACACAAAGGCGTGGACGCGCTGTTGGCCGATTTGGGAGCGTCCTCCATGCAGCTCGACCGACCGGAGCGCGGCATGTCATTTAAAGCCGACGGCCCTCTCGACATGCGCATGGACCGCTCCCGAGGACCGAGCGCGGCGCAATGGCTCCTGAGCGCCGGGGAACACACGATCGCGGACGTTCTGGCGCGCTACGGCTCGGAGCCCGACGCCGCGGCGATCGCGCGAACCCTCGCCGCGCTGGCGCGCGAGGGACGCGCCCCGAAAACGACCGCCGAGCTCGCCGCCGCGGTCAGCCTCGCCAAGGGATTGGGACCGGGGCGCTTCGTCAAGAAAGACGCCTCAAGCAAGCACCCGGCCGCGCGCACGTTCCAAGCCCTGCGCATCGCCGTCAACTCGGAACACGAGGCGCTCGCCGCGCTGCTGGAAAGCCTGCCGACCTTGCTGCTTCCCGGAGGGCGCGTCGCGCTGCTGACGTTCCATTCCGGAGAGGAGGCCCTCGTCAGGGACGCGTTAAGCCGGCAGGCGGCCGCCGGGGTCTGGAGCGCCGCTCCCGAAGCGCCCCGAAAAGCCTCTCCTGACGAGATCCGAACGAACCCTCGCTCGCGCTCGGCCCGGCTTTGGCGCGTCGTAAGAAGGTGAGCCGACGTCCGGCTTAAGCCTCCTGATGTCGATGTTTCCGCTTGGGAGCGGGCTGTGGATGGCGATGAGGGTTCAGGTTGGACGGCGCCTCGGAAAACAAAAATGTCTCCGCCATATCGCCGAAAACACCTGCGCGCAGATGGTGGGCCGATTCCATCAGCGCCCTGCCCTTGCGAAGGAAGGGCACGTACGAGGGCTGGCCTTTGATTTCCTCGGAGTAGGCCTTAAGATCCTCTTGTAGCCCCTCCACAGAGCCCTCCCAACGCGCCGCGAAGCCTTCCGGATAGTTTAGGAGCAGCCGCTTCGACAATGCGACCTCCACGATGTATGGAGCCATGAACGTCATCTGGATTTCGCCTTCGGCCCGATCGATGGTCTCCAGGGTTGTCTCCAGAGCTTTCTCCCTGGTCATCTGCGTCAAATCGACGCCGTTGATCATCAGGAGCATCATCCCGGGCCTCACCTGCCGGTCGAAGGCCTGGCTGTCCCGGTGAACCGCCGAGACGAACACCCCTTGAATCAAGGTGCCGAATTTTATCCCGAGGGAGGGCGCGGGGCTCTGCGCCAATTCCTGGCGCGACTCCTCGATCATCGCCGAAAATTCGTTTAAATCCGCTTGAATGCTCTCGGCCATCGACTGGACGGGGGATTTCTGGGCGAACGCGGACGCGGCGAAAAGAGGCAGCACGACGGACAACGCGATTTTCATGGTGTTCATGGTGCTTGAATTGTAACTTCTCCCCCCCGGGGGCGGCATAGGCAAAAAGGGAAAAAAAATACCGCCTTTGGGCCTAGGCAGGATGTCCCCTCTCGGATCGCTTGACTCGGCCGCGTGCTCAAAGGCACACTCCCGGCATGCAGCCAAAACCCCTTTCCTCCCTCCCTTTCAAAAAGGTCGATAAAAAAATCCTCGGACACCCCCTCGAGCGGCGAGGCTTCGTGCAGGCGCCTCTTGATTACGCCCGGCCTCTCGGACCCACGATCCCGATTTTCTACCGACTCATCCCCGCCTACGACTGCCGCCACGACGACCCTTCCAGGCCGATCATCGTCGTCATCAACGGCGGACCGGGAATTCCCAGCAGCGTCTACCGGCCTCTCGATTTCGATTATGCCGATCCCTTCTCGCCGAAAAACGGGGCGCTCGACCGCTTTAAATACCTCCTGCGCTCCTATCGCATCCTTCTTGTCGACCAGAGGGGCACCGACGGCGGCTCCGCCCCGCTCGACATGGACAGCCCCGCCATCGACGCCGACGCCATCGCCCGGGGCTTCTCGAGCGACAGCCACGCCCGCGACACCCTGGCCGTCATCGAGGCGGTGATCGCCAAGGATGAGCCTTTCTTCATCATCGCCCAAAGCTACGGCGGGCTCGTCGGCATGCAATACCTCGGCCTCACGCGCGAGGGCGCGCGCAAACCCAAAGGCATCGTCTTCTCCGCCTCGGCTCTTCCTTACGATGACGTGATCTCCGCCAGCCTGGCGCGTCGCGAGGAGCAGCGCAGACTGAATTTAGAGCTGCTTGCGGCGGTCCCGGACATCGAATCCAGGCTCGCCCGTGTCCGCGCGCATTACCAGCGTCTGGGGCTCGACGGAGACCAAGTCAACGGCCTTTTCAGCTTTCTCGGCAAGGGCGTCAAGGGCGCCTGGGAAAAGGCCTTCGTCTCCCAGCTTGAGACGCTGCAAGGCAAGACGCGCTCCGAGATCGAAGCGTTCGATCGCGATAACTTCGGCACGGTCATTCTTCTGAACTATATTCTCTCCAGCTCCAACGTCACTCCGGGGCAAACCGACCGAACGATCGCCGCGCTGACCACCGCGCGCATTCCCTACGAGCCCTGGATGATCGATGAAAATTGGGTGGCGATGCGGGCGGGAGGCGGCGAGGCCTGGCGCGAAGACTTCGTGACCGCGATGGATCGCCGTCCGCCGCCCCCCACCCCCTTTCCAAGCGCGGCCGACCTGCGCGCGGCCATCGCGATCAACGAGGTTCTTTTTACTCCCGCCGATAACGACGCGTTCATTCCCGCGCACAGCTATCTGCGCTCGCTGGCTCAATTCGAAGTCAAGGGCCGGACCCAAACCGTTCGCCTGCCCGGGGGCCACAACGCGATTTTCCTCGAGGAAGGGCATCGCGCCTTCCAGCGGTGGGCGGCGTCGCTGGGCACGCACGCCGTTCCATAAACTCCCCTTGACAGCGCCCTAAGCCCATGTTAGAATTAATTAACTGACCGGTCAGTTAATTAATTATGGCCCGAAAGTCCGACCCTGCCATCCGCAAGCGCATCCTCCAAGAGGCGGAGCATGTCATCCACCTCAAAGGCTACAACCACGCCTGCCTCGAAGAGATCGCCTCCGCCTGCGGCATGACCAAGGCTAATCTTTTTCACCACTACAAATCCAAATCCGACTTGGCCCTGGCCGTTCTCGATTACAAGATCGCGGAGTTCAAATCCCGGAAGGTCGCGCCGATTTGCGCCCAAGCCGCCCCCGAAGAGGCCGTCTCGGCCATGTTCTCTCAAGCTCAGAACTTTTTCAGCGGCAACGGCTGCAAGGCGGGCTGCTTCGTGGGAAACATCGCCCTGGAAATGAGCGACCTCGACGAGGTCTTCCGCCTTCGCGTGGCGGACTTTTTCGAGGCCTGGGCCGGCGGGATGGCCGAGTGTCTTAAACGCTGCCAAGCCCGGGGATATTTCGACAAGACGCTCAATGCCCGCGCCGCGGCGGAGTCCATCGTGGCCCTCTATGAGGGTGCGACCATGCTCGCGCGCTCGCGCCGAGACGCCGCGGTGTTCGGACGAGTCGGAAAGGTCGCGCGCCAAATTCTCGAGCAGCACAAAATTCGAAAATAGGAGGATACCACCATGGGTCCGAAGACTCCCTGCGGCTGCTAAGACGCAAAAAAACGACGGCCCCCCGCCCTCGAAAAGGGCGGGGGGCGTTATCTTATTACTAGAATGCCGGAAAGGTCCCCTCATGAATAAAACACTTCTCTTGGGCGCTCTGCTTCTGGGCGCGGGCTGCGGCGGCGGCCCCGGTACGCGCCAGGCCGCCGAGTTCAATCTTCCCGATCTGTCCGGGAAACTGACCGCGCTGTCCTCGTTTCGGGGAAAACCCGTGCTCGTCAACTTTTGGGCGACCTGGTGCGACAGCTGCCGCGAGGAAATGCCCGACCTCGAAGCCCTCCATCGCCGCCGCTCTCCCGAAGGCTTCATCCTGCTCGGGCTCAGCATCGACGAGGACGCGTCCAAGGTGCCGCCTTTCGTGCAGAAATTCGGCCTCACCTTTCCCGTCCTGTTCTCGGACAAAAAAACATCGCAGTCCTACGCGGTTCGCGGCCTACCCACCGCGTTTTTGATCGACGCAGAAGGGCGCGTGGCGCGGCGCTGGGTGGGACCGCTGGACGCGCGCGCCGTCGAAAATGATATTCTGGCTTTGCTCAATAGGAGACCTTTATGACCATTCGCCGCCTCATGACGCCGCTGTTGTCGCTTCTGCTCGCCGCGCCAGCCTTGGCCGCCATCTCGCGCGAGGATCTCAAGAGAGCTCTCGACGCGAACCCCGATCTCGTGCTCGACGCCCTGAAGAAGTCCGACAAGTCGAAGTTCTTCACCTACGTGATGGAATCCCAGCAGGCGTTCCAAAAGAAAAAGGGCGAGGAAGAAGAAAAGCGCATGCTGGCCGAACGCGAGAGCGCCCTGAAGAACCCCTGGAAGCCCAGCATCGGAGCCGACACCCGGGTGCGCGGCGCCAAGGACGCGACGATCACCATCGTTGAGTACTCGGATTTCCAGTGCCCTTACTGCAAGCACGGCCACAACAACATGGAAACTCTGCTCAAGAAGTACGCGGGGAAAATGCGCGTGGTCTTCAAGAATAAACCCTTGCCGGGACACGCCCAAGCCATACCGGCCGCGCAGTGGTTCGAGGCCGTCGCCTTGCAGTCCCCCGAGAAGGCCTGGACCTTCCATGACCGCCTTTTTGAAAATCAGGACAAGCTCGGCGAGGACTATTACAAGAAACTGGCGGCGGAGCTCGGCGTCGACGTCGCGAAAGCGGCCAAGGATGCCAAAAGCGAAGGCGTCAAAAAGAAAATAGACGCCGATATTCAGGAAGCCGAGAGCTTCGATATCACGGGAACCCCGGCTTATATCATCAACGGCGTTCCTCTGCGGGGCGCCTATCCCGTCGAGGCGTTCGAAGACATCATCGCCAAGACGCTGGCCGCCAAGTAACGGCCGTTTCCGAACAGACCAGGGGCTCGCCGCGCAGGCGCTCACGCGCGCGGCGCGTCCTGAACTTCCAGGAAGCGAAGTGATAACATCTCCGAGATGAAATACCTACACGTCGGCGGATTTCAAACGAACGCCCTGATGCGCCTGACCTTGTCGTGGACTTTGCTTTTCGCCGCGGGATTGTGGGCGACAAACGCCGCCATGTATTTCAAGCGCATGACCCTTTCACCACAATCGGTGACGGCCTATTACTTAGGAAACGAGGAGGAGTACTCCCAGCCGCGCAGCGCCGCCTCGATGCTCGAGGTCAGCCACGCCCACTTCGCGACGATGGGGGTCATGATCCTCATCCTCGCGCATCTTGCTCTTTTCGCTCCGTTGTCCGACCGCAGCAAAGTCCAATTGGTCTGCTGGGGATTCGGCTCCTCGCTGCTTGGAGAGCTTTCGGGCTGGCTGGTGCGCTTCGTCTCTCCCTCATTTGCCGTTCTCAAGGTCGCCTGCTTCATGGTCTTTCAAGGCGTGTTGGCCCTGCTCATCGTCATCCTCGCGACGTTCCTCTACAAGGCGTCTAGACACTCTCGCCCGCGCTAAAGCTTTTTCGCCGCGGCGGCCAGCTCCTGAAGGGACTTCGGGTCCTCGCCGTCGAACCAGCCCCGCACCCGCGCCTGCGCGTCGATGAGAACGAATCGGCTCGAGTGCGCGATGCGTTCTCCCGGCGCGGCCGCCGCGTTCTCTTGGACCGGAAGCAAAAATCCATCGCGGATGAGGCGGATCAGTTCTCCTTTGTCTCCGGTCAAAAAGAACCAGCGTTGAGGGTCCGCGTTGAATCGGCGCGCGTATAAGACAAGCACCTCGGGAGAATCGTGGTCGGGATCGACCGTCAGCGTCAGCAAGCCGACGGAGGCGGGCAGGCGCTTCTGCAGATCGGCCATGTTCGCGCCCAGCAAAGGACAGGGACCCGAGCACCTCGTGTAAACGAAATCCGCGATCCACACGCGTCCCCGCATGGCGCGCAGATCGAACGGCGAGGTGCCGTCGACGGTGACCGCCGTCAACTCGAACTCGGGCAAGGGAGGAGGCGTCTTGGCTCCCGGTGCACACGCCGAAATCAACAGCAAGGCGATAGAACAAACGAGACTGTATAACACTAAAAACCTCTGCCGACGCTCCGAGCATGAGAACGCTACCAAATGTCACGGAGAAAAGCAGGCCCGCCGTTTCATTCCGGAACCTCGGATTCGCGTCGCCGGGCGCATTCAGGTAAAATACACCCGTGCCATCGGCAAGGAAGAATTCAGCGGCGGAGGACGGGGACCTGACCTGCGAGGAGCGCGGGCGCTATCAACGCCACCTTGTTCTGCCCGACGTCGGCGCCGCGGGCCAGCGCAGGCTGAAGAATTCCTCGGTTCTCTGCGTGGGCGCGGGAGGGCTCGGCTCGCCCGCCTCCCTCTACCTTGCCGCGGCCGGGGTCGGACGACTCGGTCTCGTCGATTTCGACGCGGTCGATGAGTCCAATTTACAGCGGCAAATCCTCCATGACACCGCCTCGATCGGGACCCAAAAGCTCGCTTCCGCCCAGAAGCGTTTGACCGGGTTGAATCCGCACGTGCGCGTGGAAACCCACCACCTGAGGCTCAACTCCAAAAACGCCGTCCCTCTTTTCAAGCGCTATGACGTCATCGTCGACGCAACGGATAACTTCCCCACCCGCTACCTCATCAACGACGCCTGCGTTTTGACCGGAAAGCCCGACGTGCATGGATCGATACACCGCTTTGACGGCCAGATCTCCGTTTTCGCCCTCACCGGAGGTCCCTGCTACCGGTGCGTTTTCCCGCGGCCCGGCGGCCACGTGCCCGACTGCTCGCAGTCCGGCGTTTTTGGAGCCCTGCCCGGAATCATCGGTTCGATGCAGGCTCTCGAAGCCCTCAAGCTGCTCCTCGGCATCGGAACCCCCCTGTCCGGACGTCTCCTGCTCTACGACGGTCTCGCCCAAACCTGGCGAACCCTCGGACTCAAGAAAAATCCCTCCTGCGCCGTCTGCGGAAGGAACCCGACCATCAAACGACCGATCGATTACGAGGCCTTCTGCGGCCTTAAGGAGACGCCCGCCATGAGCATTCCCGAAATTTCCGTGCAGGAATTGAAATCCAAGATCGACGGGAAGGAAAAGTTCCTCCTTCTCGACGTGCGCGAGCCCCACGAGCACGAGTTCGCCCGCATCCCCGGCTCGACGCTCATTCCCTTGGCAAGCCTTCCCGAGCGCTTGTCCGAGCTCGACAAGAACGCAAAGCTGATCGTCCACTGCAAGATGGGAGGGCGATCGGCCAACGCCGTCGTGTTTCTGCGGCAAAAAGGCTACGATGCGACCAACGTCGCGGGCGGCATCCACGCCTGGTCGGCTGAGATCGATCCCTCCGTGCCCCAATACTGAGGGTGCCCGAGCTTCCCGAAGTCGAAACCGTCCGGCGCGTCCTTCGGGAACGCTACCGCGGACACACCATCACGGCGGTCGCCGTGGGCAAACCGACCTTCTATCGCCCGCCGCCGCTATCGGCCGTCAAAGCCTTGACCGGCGCAGTCGTGTCCGATTTCAGGCGACGGGGAAAATACCTCATCCTCGTCCTGGAGGGGCGCGGCGAGGTCGTTTTTCATCTCGGGATGTCCGGCCGCATCACCATCGGGGGCGAAAGTCCCCACGTCCGATTCCAGATGTGGTTTGGAACCGAAGCCGTTCGCTTTCATGACGCGCGCCGCTTCGGACGCGTGGGCTGCCGCCTTCCTCTCCTCGGTCCCGAACCCTTGGACCGGGAATTCGGCGTGCCGTATCTCTGGGAAGCCCTTCGCGGACGCGCCGCGCCGATCAAGGCGCTCATCATGGATCAACGCGTGGTCGCGGGTTTAGGGAATATTTACGCCACCGAGGCCCTCCACGCGGCGGGGGTGAGGCCGGCCAGGGCGGGCAAGTCCCTCTCGAGAGAGGAAGCCGCCAAGCTGTCCGACTCCTGCCGCGCCATCCTCCTGCGAGGCATCGAGGCCGGGGGAGCGACCCTCGATGACGAGGCCTTCCTCGACCCGCTCGGCCGTCCGGGGCTCATGCAGATGGCGGTCAAGGTCTACGGACGCAAGACCTGCGGCGCCTGCGCACGCGCCCTGCTCATGACCCGAAAGAGCATCGGCGGCCGCGCCAGCCGATACTGCCCCTTCTGTCAGCGTTAACGCCGGCGTCTGAGAGCGTTCTCCAACGTCGAGCGCGCGGCCCGAGCGCGCAAGGGGCGGAGATTTTCCACGCGCTCCACTAAGTACATCGCCGCCAAAAGGATCGCGGGCACGCCCGCGAGAATGGCAAAAGTCATAGGGTCACCTCGGCTTCGGATTTGCCGCCCAAGGATAACCCCGACGATGACCCAAGTCAAGACCCACGCGAGCCACGCGAATCTTAACCTTAATTTAACTTGACGGCCGACGCCTCCTGGAGTTATCCTCCAATAGGAACAGCCGATATGCCGCCCACGCCACTTTTTCTAAGCGCCGCGAGGATCGAAGCCCTCGCGGCGTTTAATTCCCCGGACGCGGACGCGGTCAGCCTGCACCTGAGCATCGACCGCGGCGGGCTTTACCCCTCCATCCTCCAGCAAATTCTAAGCGAGGCGCGCCGCGACGAGCGCACCAGGCTGCTCGGCCGCGACCTTGACAGAATTCAACGCTACATCTCCTCGGAATTCGTCCCGGAGCAGCATCGCATGGCCGCGGTGTATTCCTGCGCTAAGCGGGGCTTGTTCGAGACGTTCGTCCTGCCCCAACCGTTTAAAAGCTCGCTGAGCGTCGCCCAAACTCTCGACTTGCGTCCGCTGACGGCCCTCAATGGTCAGTACCACCGCTTCATCGTCTTGCTGCTCGGCCCCGACAAGGCGCGATTCATTGAAGTGCACATGGGAGAGGCTGTCGAGCTCGACTCCCTCGAGGGAGACTTCGCCGCCGTGGAGGGTCTGGGAACGGTCGCCTCCCAAGTCGCGACGCTGGCCCGGGAGCGGCGTTTCGACCGGCTCATTCTCGGGGCGCCCCACGCCCTTGAATCCGCCCTCGTTCCGCTGCTCGATTCCGCCCTGCAAAAGGACCTCATTCTCGAACCCATCCTTGGAGCCACGCGCCCGATCGACGCCGTCCTCGACCGGATCGTCCACAACGAGTTCCAGGCCCGGCGCGTGCGAGAAAGCGTGCTGGTCCACCGCCTGCTCGACGAATCGCGCGAAGGCGGGGCCGTGACCGGTCTTGACGCCGCGACCGCGGCCGTCCAGCAAGGCTGCGTCTCTCGGTTGCTCGTGCAAGACGGCTACACAAAAATGGGGCGCATGTGCCCCAAGTGCGGCCATCTTTCCATCGATCACCGCTCCTGCCCTTGGTGTTTCCGCTCGACCGAACCGGTGTTCGACCTCGTCGGAGAGCTCATCGACAAAGCCCTAGACAGCGGCTGCGAGGTGTTCCGCATCCTTCACGACGAACGCTTCGACGGGGTCTGCCGCATCGGAGCGGAACTCAAGGTTCCTTCCGCCAACAAGCACCCGGCCGCGCCTCCTTCGCGCGCGCTGCGGGCTCGCTTCGCCTTGAAAGACGGGCGCCGCTCCCCGCTGCGCCCCCGCTGAAGGTTACTCCTCCCGATCTCCGCGGTAGGCAAGCCCGGTGAACTCCGCCGCCCGGGCCGCCACTCTGGCGGCTTCCGCGGCGTCACTCGCCCAGTACAATTCCAAATAGCCTCCCTCGCGCCTGCCCAGGCACACCACAAACGAGCGTCCCCGAACACCGAACAGAAAACGGCGGTACTCGCGGGTGACCATGCTCACCGAGTGAAACTCATTGAGATCCCAGGTGCGGTTTCCCCCGACCGAGTGCCCGCCGACTCCGATATAGCGAGCCACCATGCG
>JBBTHA010000041.1:0-12414 GCA_038060535.1 Elusimicrobiota bacterium
GCTCGGAGGGCTACTTCCTGCGCACGGGGCCGAACAGCCAGAAGATGAACCGGGAAGAACTGCTGCGCTTCCTGCGCGCGCAGTCCCCGTCGTTCTTCGATCAGACACCTTGCCCGGATTTCCGCTATAAGACCGATTTCAGCGTCAAGGCGTTCAATATGTTCCTGTACGTTTGCGGGATCAAGCCAGCCTCGATTCCGCGCGAGGACTTGCTGACGAATCTCGGGGTCGTGACGCGCGACAAGCGCCTCACCTTCAAGAACGCCGGGGTCCTTTTCTTCGCTAAGAAACCGGTGCTCTTCCATATTCAGGCGAAGATCACGTGCGTCTTGTTTCAGGGCACGGAGAGAGTGACGATCATCGATCGCAAAGATTTCGACGGGAGCGTAGCCGACAACGTCGAAGGCGCGATGGCCTTCCTCAAGCGGAACCTGCCGCGCAATCCTTTGATCGCGGAGCTGTTCTTCCGCATGGACGAGGTCGAAAAGGTTGGCAGCGGCATCGGGCGTATTCGCGACGCGATCGCTGCGGCTGGATTGGACGCTCCTGTTTTCGCGGCCGATGCGTTCTTCTCAATCTCCTTCCCGCTTCCGCAGACGCCGGGGCATGTGCCGCCCGGGCATGGTCCCTCTGAAGGGGCTGTGTCGGGACCAAGTCGGGAGCCGGATCGCAAGGCCAGGGAAGCTCCTTCAATGGTCCTGCTCCTGGCTTCCCGAAAGTCCCAAACAACAAAAGTAAAATCGCGGTGTGTCGCGCCGTAAGGCTGTGCAACACCAGCGGGTGGAAGTCCCGTCCGGGCAGGCGACGGAGCGCCCGGTAGCAGGCCCCACATCAAGCGCGAAATCGCTGGGTGCGAGCGGGGCGTCAAAGGCCTCCGAAGGGAGGGAGCAAGAACGCGGGCCGCAACATAAAGTGAATCCTGCAACCTCGTCAGATTTAAAATATGGGAGCCGAGCCGGTCACGCCACGGCGAAGGCCAGGTCTTCTGCGCATATATCCGAGACAGCAAGCGCCGAGGGTCCCATCGGGGTATGGGGAGCAGCACGTGTTCAAGGCGGTGCACAGGATGCGGGAGACCCGTCTGAGCAGCCCAAGTCAGGGCAAGGCCGCTCGTATAAGCCGAGAGCAAAAGGGAGCGGAGCTCAGCGGGAGTCCGAGGGGGCCAAGGTACTGATGATATCGGCGCAGCAAAACGCCGAAGGAGGGACGGGCCCCTGCTTTGGTCAAGCAAGCGGAAAAGGTAAGCGCGAGGGCATGGCTCAGGCATCTGAGTCCAACTTCCCCGATGGGATTAGTCCCAACGACAAAGTGCGAAAACTTCAACGTAAGCTATGGACGACAGCCAAGCAGCAACCGAAACGACGCTTTCATGCGTTGTACGACCGTATCTGTAGAAGTGACGTCCTACAGGAAGCATGGAAGCGAGTTCGAAGCAACCGAGGAGCAGCCGGCGTAGACGAGATGACTCTGGCTGATGTAGAGGCGTACGGCGTAGAGCGTGTGCTTAACGAGCTGCGTCGAGACCTTCGGGAAGGAAAGTATCGACCCCAGGCGGTCCTGAGGCGGTACATACCGAAGGCAGACGGAAAGAAGCGGCCGCTTGGGATACCGACGGTACGGGATCGAGTGGCACAAGCGGCGGCTAAAATCGTGTTGGAGCCCATTTTCGAGGCCGACTTCAAGGCCGTGTCGTGTGGGTTTCGGCCAGGCCGTGGCGCGGTGCAGGCGATGGAGAAAATCCGCGAGTTGGGAAATCGCGGATACAACCATGTGCTGGATGCGGATATCCGGGATTACTTCGGCAGCATCGATCATGAGCTGCTGATGAAGCGGGTGAAGCGTCGGATTTTGGATCGGAAGGTACTCAAGCTGTTGCGGGGTTGGCTTAAGGCGGGTGTGATGGAAGAAGGGCGACGGGAGGAGACGATCACCGGAACGCCGCAAGGCGGGGTGATCTCGCCGTTGCTATCGAACATCTATCTGCATTTCTTTGACGCGGTCTGGGAGCGACAATGCGCAGAAGTGGGAGCGCTGGTACGCTACGCGGACGACTTCGTGATCATGTGCAAGAATGCGAAGGCGGCGGAGGAGGCCGAGCGGAGAGTACGTCTTATCTTCGAGAGGCTGCGGCTGGCGCTACACCCTGAGAAAACGCGAAGGATAGACCTGAGCTTTGGCAAGGAGGGCTTCAACTTCCTAGGCTGGTATCTGCGCAAGCGGCTGTCGGGGCGGATGAAGGAGGAAGGCAAGATAAGATTCTTCCTACAACGCTGGCCATCGACGCGCAGCATGATGCGGATACGGCAGAAGGTCAGGGAAGTCGTAGGCGCTCATCGTGACGGGGTCAAAGATGTGAAGGTTCTCATCGAGGACCTGAACCCGAAGCTGCGAGGTTGGGGAAACTATTTTCGCACGGGGAATTCTGCCGTCAAGTTCCAGGATGTCGATGAGCACGTGGAGGGACGACTGCGCCACTTCTTAAATCGACGATCTGGGGAACGAAGCCCAAGCCAGCGGGGAATATATACGACGGACTGGTTTGGGCAGAAGGGACTCTATCGGTTGCATGGGACTATTCGATATCCGGCCGCTGTGCACGCTGCGTCATGAAGACCATCGTTAAGCCGTGTGCGGGAAATCCGCAAGCACGGTTTGAAAGGGAGGATCAGGAAACCGGGGCCTAGCGGCAACCGGCATCTGAACTTTACCAATGAACAAAATCACGCCCGCCGATTATCTTCCCCTGCTTTGCCTAATTTTTACTGGCATTGAGGGGACCGCTGATATACACTTCCATTGTGTCAAGCAATTCGCAATCCAGAGGGCTGAGGCTCGGGCCATGAATCTTAGGCCTTCTAAGACAGCGTGGTTGGCGGTTGTGGGCGCGTTTGCCCTGTTTGCCTGCGCCGGTTCCGTGAGCGCGCAATCGTTGCGACGCGTGGTTGTGTTGACCGACATCGGCCCCGAGGGGCCCGCCGATGAGGATGACCTGCAGTCGATGATACGCTTCATGCTCTACACCAATGAGTTCGAAGTCGAGGCGCTGATCGCGACGAAGATCGGCGGCGGCGGGGTCAGGAAGGATTATATTCAGAACGTCGTCAACGCTTACGGGAAGGTGCGCCCGAATCTGCTGCTTCACAGAAGCGGCTATCCCACGTCAAGCTTCCTGCTCGGCCGGATCAAGGCCGGCCACTCCTCCGCCCTGACCGAGGATATCGGACCTGCCGGCGACTCCGAGGGCTCGAACGCGATCATAGCCGCCGTCGACAAGCCCGATGCGCGTCCGGTCTTCGTCGTCATCTGGGGCGGCTCCTATGATCTGGCTCAGGCCCTTTGGCGGGTTCGCAACGATCGAGGGAGCGCGGCCGCCAACCAATTCGCGTCCAAGATCCGGGTCCACTGCGACGGGGACCAGTACGCTCCGACGGGCCCTTGGATCCGCTCGAATTTCCCGAGTCTCTTCTGGATCCATGACGGTCCCACCGCGAGCGATAGCTGGACGTGGACGGAGAATCGCCTGCGAACGCCCCTGCGCGGCTTCTATCTGGGCGGAGATGCGTCTTTCGTCTCCGTGAGCTGGATCAACGCGAACCTGAAGGGCCATGGGCCTTTAGGCGACATGTATCCGATCTACGCGGGGGGCGTTAACGGGGTCAAGGACGCCCACCCATATCTGGAGTTCATCGTGGGAGGCCTGCATGACCCCGAGAAGCCCACGTGGGGCGGCTGGGGGGGGGAGATTCGGCGGCACCGGCCCGCAATATTTCAGCACGGCGCAAGACAGCGTCGCCGGGGAGACCTCGGGCCGCGCCACCGTCTGGCGATGGCGCCCGGCGTTCATGAACGACTTCGCGGCCCGTATGGATTGGTGCGTCAAACCGTTTAATCAGGCAAATCACGCTCCCGTGGCTGTCGTCAACGGAGCCCTGAGCCGCACCGTCACCTCCGGGCAGACCGTGACGCTCGACGCCTCCGGGTCGAGCGATCCCGATGGGAACGCTCTGAGCTACAACTGGTGGCGGTACCTGGAGGCAAGCGGTTACAAGGGAGCTCTCGCGATCAGCAACGGCGCCGGCGCGGTCGCGTCGTTTACGGCTCCAAACGTCGTGAGCCCGCAAACGATTCATATCATCCTGGAGGTGAAAGACGCCGGGGCGCCCAATCTTGTTGCTTATCAGCGCGTGGTGGTCACGGTCAACCCGGCGGGCACATCGACCCCCCCTCAGATGACCTCTCCCGCGGCGGGGACGGTCTTGAGTCCGAACCAGACCGTGACGGCGACGGGAACGGGGACGAACCTCTCCTGGTCCATCGATCGCACCGGCGACGGGCTGGGGGCCTTCAAGACGGGGACGGGGCCGTCGATCACGTTCACGGTGCCGGCGGACGCCACCAGCACCCAGACGATCGTGATCACTCTGACGGGGAGCGGCGGAACGCTCTCGCGAAGCTACGCCATCAGCGGGGCGCCCGCGACCGTACCGTCCGCGCCCAGAAACTTGGGTCGGCGATAAATAACTCCTGTGACTTCGCGACCATCGCTCAGCCGGAGCCGCATCATCATGGCGATGAACAATGAGGCAAGAAACATGACCGCTCAATCAACACCTGTGATCAGGTTTTTAGCTCAAAGACTCCAACGGTCGCTGACGATTTGCAGAGCCTCTGGGCGTGAGCTTCCCATTCTCGCCACAGCAGGAGCGCGACCACGGCGAGCCCCGCCGCAAGGCCCATCCACAGTCCCGTCGCGCCTTGTCGCAGGCCGAAACATAAGCCAAGTCCCAGGGGCAGCCCGATCAGCCAGTACCCGATCAGGTTGATCGCGAAAGGACGACGCGTCGATCCCAGTCCGCGCAAAGCGCCGGTGAGGACGGCCTGGGCGCCGTCGAAGATCTGGAAGGCGGCGCCGCAATAGAGCAGAGGGATCGCCAGCGCGATGACGGCGTCCTCGGCTCCGAACAGGCCCAGGATGATCCGGGGCGCCACGGCGAACGCCAGCCCGGTCGTCGCCATGAAGGCCATGCTCATGATCGTCGCAGCGCGGCCCAATGAGGCCGCCGCGCGCGGATCTTCTCGACCCAGGGCCTGTCCGACGCGGGCCGCGGTCGCATGAGAGAGCCCCATCGGGACCATATAGGTCAGGCTGACCAAGTTGAGCGTGAGCTGATGCGCGGCCAAGGATTGGGGTCCGAGGCGGCCGACCAAAGTCGTGACGAGGGAAAAAATCGCGATTTCAGCCAGCATGGCCAGGCCCGCGGGCAGGCCGAGCGCGAGTACGTCGAGAGCCAGTCGACGATGCCAACCGTGGAACTTGAAGGAAATCGCGCGCAGGCGCCCCCAAGCCGCCGCCGCGACGACCGTCAGCATCACGGCGTTGGCGCACAGCGAGGCGAAGGCCGAGCCCCGCACGCCGAGAGCGGGCGCTCCCCAGTGTCCGAAGACGAGGATCCAGTCGAGCGCGGCGTTGACGATGTTTCCCAAGACGATCGCCGCCACGAGCGGCGCGGTGACGCTCATCGACTGCAGGAATTGACGCACGGCGACGAAGCACAAACCCGGGAACACCGCCCAACGCAGGATCGCGATGTAGTCGAGGGCCGCGCGGAGCACATCGGGATCGACGCCGGCGAAAGACAAGACGGGTTCGGCGAGGCCGTAAGCGAAAAAAATAGGCAGGGCGACGGCCAGGGCGAGCGCAAGAGTATGGACGAGCAATTGACCGCACAGGTCCGGACGTCCCGCGCCGAAAGCTTTCGAGGAGTGACTGTCGATTCCCATGACGATTCCCATGCCCACGATAAAGCCGGTGAAATAGACCATCGAACTCAGGCCCACGGCCGCGATTGCCATCGAGCCGAGGCGGCCGACGAACATCATGTCGACCGTGCTGTAGAGGACCATGCCGATTTGGGTCAGGGTGATGGGGCCGGCGAGGGCGAGGACGGAGCGCGCCTCCTGCCAAGGGAATCGTTCGCGTGTCATGATCGGGGGGACGTCATCATACCATGATAACGCGGCGCCCGTCGGAGCGCGGGCCCGGCTTAGGTCCCAGGCCCGAGGACTAAAGGGCCTGTAGGCGCGACTGCTATAATCCCGGGATGGCGCGCTGGCGATGTTTGGGAGCCGTTCTCTTGGCTGCGGGATGCGCGTCGACGGGCTCGGCGCCCGGTGGGACCGACCTGGCCGCGTTTATTCCCGAAGCCATCCCGTTCGATCGTTCGGCGCTCGAGCCTCTGAGCGCGCGGTTGCGGGAAAGAACGAGGAGCCTCCACCTCAACAACATTCCGGGTCGCCGGGGCGAACGTCTCTCCCGGGCTTTGGTGATGCTGCCCGTCGATCGCGCCCAAATGGGGACGATCAGCTTCGAGATCGAGAGCGGCCCCAAGGCGGGGCTCCACCAATGCGAGGCGCTGGGCCGGGGGAGAACGTCCCTGACCCCCTTTCCAGGCGCCATCGGCGGGGCGATCGAGGGCAAGGCGATTTATTATCTCCCCATGGATCATGTCAACGGGGCCACTCCGACGGGCATTTACGACGTTAGGAACATCACGCCGAAAACCTATGAGATCGTTTTTTTGAATTCCCCGGAAAGCATGGCGGGGGAAGAGGACGTCGCGTCCCGGACCCGCCCCGAGGACTTGGAACCGAGGCCTTATTTTTCCGGAGTCTGGAAGACGTGGTACGCGAGAGGCAGCGCCGCGGTTCCCATCGACATGATTTGGTCTTTGGACGACCAGGCCGGCTCGCAGGGCGCGGCCTTTCCCGTCTTCGAGCGCAAGCCCGAGCCCGCGAGCGCCGCGCAAAGGGAATTCCAGGCCAAACAATTGAGCCGCAATAAGGACTATTACCGCGGCCCTTTCGGGCGCAGCGGCTTGGCCAATCACACGGACCGTTGGGACGAGCCGGAGCGCAGCAACGACCCGCGATTTTCCGGCCGCAGGGAGCTCGTTGATTTTCGATTTCGCGACACCGACGGCTGCCTGAAGGTTCGGGCCGATTGCTTGGAACTGCTCAATGAGTTCGTCGAGGAGCAAAGCGGGAAGGGCCGCCGCGTTCAGTATGAGGTTCGACAGCTCCCCAATTGAGCCTGTGCCTTGGCGGGCCGCTATTGTACAATGAGGCCGCTTGAAAGATCCCGGCGCCAAGCCTAAAAACGTCCTGCTGCCCATATTCCTGATCGTGGCGGTGGACATTTTGGGCATGACGATGATTTTGCCCCTGCTTCCGTTTTACGCGGAGCGCTACGGAGCCTCGCCCCAAGTCGTGGGCTTGCTGGTCACGTCTTACGCGTTGTGCCAGTTGATCGCCGGTCCCATCCTGGGCAAGCTCTCCGACCGTCATGGACGGCGGCGGCTGTTGATCATCAGCCAATTGGGAACGTTCGCGGGCTTTCTCTTGTTGGGCTGGGCGAAGTCCCTGCCCCTGATTTTTCTGGCCCGGATCATCGACGGCTTGACCGCCGGCAATCTCTCCCTGGCGCAGGCGTACGTGTCCGACGTGACCGAGCCCGAGAATCGGGCTAAATCGTTTGGAGTCATCGGCATCGCCTTCGGCTTGGGCTTTTTGTTCGGCCCCGCCATGTCCGGCTTTTTGTCGCAATACGATTATTCCTATCCCGCCTGGGCGGCGGCGGGATTGTCGCTGACCAGCGTGCTGTGCACGTATTTCCTCCTACCCTCGGCGCGCCCGAATCTCGATGATGAGACGGGACCCGGCGGCAAGCGCCTGGGACTGCTCGATTGGGGCGCTTACGCGCAGTATTTCCGAAATCGCGAGCTGGCGCCGATCCTGTTTCAGTTTTTTTGCTTCTGCTCGATGTTTTCGATATTCATGTCGGGCTTCGCTCTGTTCGCGGAGCGCCGTTTCCTCGTGGACGGGCGCCCTTTCGGACCGAGGGAGATCGGGTATCTATACGCGTACTCGGGCCTTCTGGGCGTGATTATTCAGGGGGGGCTGCTCGGGCGTTTGGTCAAGCGCTACGGCGAAGGCCCCTTGGCCCGCGCCGGCTTTATTTCCGCCGCGGCGGGGCTGATGACGTTGTCGGTTATAGGCTCTCTGCCTTGGCTCATCGTCGTATTCACCGCGGTCGCCTTCGGCACGGGAGTGCTTCGCCCCGCCCTGACCAGCCTGATCACCCGCGGCGTCAGCCGCAAAGAGCAGGGCGTCGTCTTGGGCCTGACGCAATCCTTGAACTCGGTGTCCTCGATCGTCTCGCCGCTTGTGTCCGGCTTCTTGATCGGCCATGCCCAGTTGCGGGCCTGGACGCTGGTCGCGGCCGCGGTGGCCGCCGCGGGAGCCGTGATGCAAATGAAGAAGGCCCCCGCCTGAGCGGGGGCCTTCTGATTGCCGGCCGAAGCCGGGGTCGAATCGGTTAGCTGAGGTGCTTGCTGACCAACTTCGTCATCTCGAACATGTTGACGACGGACTTTCCGCCGAAAACAGCCTTCAACGCCGCGTCGGCGTTGATGTTGCGCTTGTTCTTCTTGTCCTGCAGGTTGTTTTTCTTGATGTAGGCCCAGAGCTTCTTGACGACCTCGGTCCGCGGCAAGGGCTTGGTGCCGACGACTTCCGCGAGCTTCTCGCTCGGGGTAAGGGGCTTCATGAACGTCGCGTTCGCCTTCTTCGCCATAGTGACGGTGTCTCCTCGTACCGACCCTTCAAAAGCATCGGCTAGGAAGACATTCAACATGATTTCCCCTCGGAGGTCAAGCATTTCTCCGTCGAGGCTCCGACGAGACGGATCGCGTCCCTCCCCGATTCCCGGACTTCAGCGGGGACGTGGGGCAGGCCCAACTGCGCGAAGTCGTGCCAGCGGGCGCCGTCGCTTTCCTCCGGGCGGTGGGCGTGCTCTCCCGGCGCGGCTCTTAAGTAGTAGATGAAATCGATGTGGTGGTTGTGTCCCGGAAGCTCCTCGACCTGGACGCGGTGCGGTTCGTGAAGGGACTCCACGCGGCCGTCCTTCATCAGGGGCGAACGCGGCGCGGCGATGAACTGGGCCCGCAGTCCGGTTTCCTCGAGGACCTCGCGCAGCACCGCCTCATCGGGGGTTTCTCCCGGTTCGATGTGGCCGCCCGGAGGAAGCCAAAGGCCGAGCTTGCGGTGCTTGAGAAGGAGCGTTTTGCCGTCGCGCACGATGTAGCCGGTGGCGACGAAGCAGTACTTCCTCACGAGTCGGATTGATGGGACGTGTCGAATTTCCTCCGCGCCGCGATGCGTCTCATTTCGGAGGCGGCCGCGGGATTCTCGTTGAGGACGAAGCGGAAATCCTCGGCGGTCAGAACGAAAATCTTCGCGGGCTCCGCGCAGACGACGGTGGCGGTGCGCGGTTCGTCGGAGATCAGCGCGATTTCTCCAAGAAAGTCTCCCGGCTTGAGCGAAGCGACGGTTTTCGACATCACGAGCCAGCGGTTCAAGCGTATTTCAACGGCGCCTTGGTAGATGATATAGAAGGCGTCGCCCTTCTGGCCCTGGCTGAAGACCGTCTCGCCCTTGTCGTAGTGGTACAGCATGATCGTCGGCAAAATCTTGTCGAGCTGCCCGATGGTCAAGGGCGTGAAGAATTCCACTTTTCTCATCATGGAGGCCAGGACCCCCAACTCTTTGGAGTCGATGTTTAATTTCTTCATGCCGAGACTTTAGCTTTTTTTGGCCGCGCGCCCAGCATCCGGATCAGGCGTGGAGGCCGGCGGCGTACGACGCCAGGGCTTCGGCCAGTTCTTTGGGCCTGTCCAAGGGGATGTGGTGGTGCGCCTCGGCGATTTCCAGAGCGCGGCCGCGCGGAAGGGCGGCGGCGACTTTATTCATCATCTCGCGGGGCAAGATCGCGCTGTGTTCTCCCCGAACGATCAGCGCCTCGACGTTCAGCTGAGGCAGTTGGGGCCAGACCGAGCCGTAAGGGAAGGAGAGAACGTTCCAGTCGAACTTCCAGCTCCAACCCCCGGGGCCTTGGCGTATGCTGTGCCGGCCCAGACGTCGAATATCCTCTTTGCCTAGAAGCGTTCCCGTCGGCTGCAGGCGGAACTTGGAGAGTATGGCGTCCTCGTCGGGGTAGACGGGCCGGCTGCGGGCCTGCGCCTTGCCGAATTTATGGTCGCGCGAGGAGGGGATGAAATCGGTGAGGAAATCGATGGCGACGACGCCGCGCAGGAATTCTCCCCGGCTTCGGGCGTAGTCGAGGGCCACGCGCGCGCCCATGGAATGAGCGACCAGAAGGAAGCGCCGCCAGCCGAGCTCGCGCCGAACGAGCTCGATATCTTCGAGGTAGCGGTCGCTGGTGTAGCGCTCCCCGCTCAGCCACCGGCTGTCTCCGTGGCCGCGGAAGTCCAGTGCCACGGCGCGCAGCCTGCCTTTCCAATGAGGGACGACCTCGTCCCACCAGTGGGTGTGGGCGGCCATCCCATGCAGGAGAAGGACGTTGTCGCCGGGTCCTTGCCAGTCGCAGGCGTGGACGGGCCCCACCATGAGGCTTTTCACGCCGGGTCCTGGATTTTTCCGCCCGCGCGCTTGGACCAGTCCACGTTCTTGAAGCGCCGGTGCGCCCACAGCCATTGCGCGGGTTGCGCGCGGATGCACGTCTCGACCATGTCGGCCAAGCGCTGGCTGTCTTGGCCGTCATCGGCGCCGAGGACGTGTTCGGGCTCGATGATGATGCGCATGCGCCCATCGTCCTCGCGCAGCGGCCGGATGGGAAGTATCGCCGCTCCCGTCCGGCGGGCCAGAGGAGCGACGGCCGCCAGGGTGTCGACCTCGACGCCGAAGAAGCGCAGGGGCTGTCCCATGGGCGGGGGCATGTACTGATCCATGACGAACACGATCCCCCCGCCCGCGCGCAAAGTCTTCATGACGGCGGGAATCGTGTGCGGTTGATAGGCCGCGCGGACGCCGGTCGAGAGGCGGGCTTTTTCCATCCACTCATGCAGCCAAGCGGGCTTGAGCCTGCGGGTGACGATGGTGATCGGTATGCCCGAAAGCGCGCCAATGGAAACAGCCAGCTCCCAATTGGCCAAATGCGCCGAGCAAAAGATCACGCCCTTGCCCCGGCGGTGCGCCGCCTCCCAATTCTCGTAGCCCTCGAGGAAGGCGACGCGCTTGCAGTAGGAGACGAAGTGCCCTGGAATCGGCGTGAACATATGGGCCAGCTCCAAAACCAGACGACCGTAATGCTCGTAATTTTTCTCGAGCAGGGCCCGCCGCCGGTTCGGGTCCAACTCGGGGAGGCAGCGCGCGATGTTGTCCTGAGCGATCTTTCTGCGCAGGGGGTCGATGAGCAGCGCGAGGCGGCCCAGCCCGGCGCCAAGAGCCATTTCCCATGTGCGCGGAAGCAGGGCGACCAACAGGCCCATGCCGTGAAGAGGGATGCGAAGCAGGAGCGCTAGGATTGGACTCACGCGCCGCCGGGCGTCGGGCGCCGCGCACGCAATCTCCGGGCGAGTTCGTCGAACCGGGCGCGAACGCTCATCATGAAGTTTTCCTGCGCGTCCTCTTTGCTCATGGAGGCCTCGAGGGGGTATTTTATCACATTGACGACAGCGTGCCTTCCGCTTGAATTTCATGTATCCTACCGGGATGAAACCCATCGTCTCCCTGATCGCTCTATTGACCGCCGCCTCCTTGACGTCGTGCGGTTTGCTCTATACCGACATCAAGGTTCCTCGCGGCTATCGCACGGCCTCTCCCTCGGAGGTTAAATCCGCCCCCGACGACCCCACGGTGACAGGCAAGGCGTGCAATCGTTCCGCCTTGTTTCTCTTCGCTTGGGGGGACGGGTCGTATGCGGCGGCCCTCAAGGACGCGCTCGGCTCGCGCGATGGAATACTCTATGACGCGCGCGCGGACGTGACGGTGGACGCCTACCTTCTCGGCATCTACGCGAAATGGTGCACGGTGTTGAGCGGAAGGGTCGCCAAACCATGACAGCCGCATTGGCGTTATTGCTGGCTCTTGCCGCGGTTCCGGGCGTCTGGGCCCGGGGAGAAAACGACGGAGACGAAGCCTCCCCCGCGATGATTCCCTCCGGCGGGATCATGCTGTTCTATCAATCGAAGGGACCGTTGTCTTTCGTCACCATGACTCCCAAGGATCGCCCCTCCGGAGTCCGCGAGCTGGGCACGGTCAAGGGCGTGTCGTGCCAACACGGCCTGTCCATTCCCCTGGCGGCCGAACTGAGAGCGACCAGCGTTTCGGGCGGCTACGGCAACGGAAGCTTCGCCAAGGCCGTCGGGCAAATCAAGAAAGACAGGCCCGAGACCGCCGGTCTTTACGACGTGCGCACCGATTTGCGCGTGTTCAGCCTGCTGGGGATTTATCGCAAGCTGTGCACCGAGGTGACCGCGCGCGCCTTCGCCGCGTCCTAGCCCGGAATCTTCAGTTGACTCTCTGCTGATGAGGGAGCCGCGTTCGGCTCGCCCCTTG
>JBBTHA010000042.1:0-9769 GCA_038060535.1 Elusimicrobiota bacterium
AATCAAGTCTCAAACCAAAGGCTACGACAATTTCCACAGCTTTCGGGACACTGCCGGAAATCCCGGGGCGATCGCCAGGTGAACATCGAGGACCGCGCGAGCATCGCGGATCTTTATGAAAAAGTCGGGAATTTCGACGCGGTCGTCAATGCGGCCGGAGATGTGGCCTTTGCTCCCCTGGCGGCCCTGAAGCCCGAGGACTTTGAGAAGAGTTTGAAGTCGAAGCTGATGGGGCAAGTGAATTTGGTGCAGTTGGCGTTTCCGCATATAAATCCTAAGGGGTCTTTTACATTGGTTTCAGGAATTTTAAGCAAGGAGTTCATCGCCGCCGGGAGCGTTGCCTCCCTGGTCAATCGCGCCGTCGAGGGTTACGCGCAAAGCGCCGCGTGTGAATTGCCCAAGGAGCTGCGAATCAATGTGGTGAGTCCGTCGTTGCTGAAGGATTCCGAAACCAGTTACGGGACCTTTTTCCCTGGATTTATTCCCGTCGATGGTTGGAGAGTGGCTCAGGCGTATAAACGCTCCGTGTTCGGGGTGCAAACCGGGCAAATCTTCGAGGTTTTTTAACCGAGGACCTGCCCGACTCCCCTCATGGCCGGCGAGCCGTCCAGGCGCGGGGACGCGGCGGACCTGGTCGTTTCGAGAAAAATCGCCTAGTGCCAAAGTCTGGCCCTTTTAGGCCAAAAGACCTTCGTTGAAAATCCCGAATTGAAGTACAGTACTTGAGGAGTCGAGAATTTTCTCGAAATTCTAGGGGAGGTAGGATGTTCTCGAAAAAATCACTCGCCGGTTTTCTGGCGTCGCTGCAGATCGCATGGTCCTTTTCAGGCGGCGCTTATGAGGCTTTGGCTCAGGTCCGCACGGCGCCGGTCAGCGTTCCGACGTCCATCGTGCTGCCCGTCACCGCGATCTCCGCCGTCCGCGGCGGCGAAATTCTCGGGCACATCCCGTCTCTCTCGGCGATTTCGCGCACCCCATCTCCGGCCTCTCCCGTCGTTTCCAAGCCTGTCCGCCCAGCCCTTTTCCAGGCCCGGCTCGCTGCGGCCGTGGGGAAGACCCCGAGTCCGAACCCAGACGTCCCAACGGAATCCGCGAGCCATGAAGGCGCCCAAGCCTTCGCCGTCGTTTACGGCGAAGAGCTGATTAAAAGCGATGGAGAGGAGACTTCCATCAATGTGGCGGCGCCTGCCGCGCCCTCCGCCACACCAGCTCTAAGCGCCCCCGACGCATCCGCCTCCGTCAAGGGCAAGGCCTCTCTTTCGTCGCAGACGCCGTCTCCCTCTCCGGAGCCGCCGGCGAATTTCTGGCGGAAGCCGGGGGTTCAGGCGGCCTTGGGTGCTGTCGCGATCGCAGCGTCCGTCGCCGCCTTTGGAGTCGCGGCGACAGGGACTATAGTTCTGAGTTCCCTGGGCATACCTTGGATTTTTAAGCTGGGTAATCCGTGGAGCAAGAAAAATCAAGAGTCGGGCGCGAGGGCCGCCAAGGATGTCGTGCTGGCCGGGCCCCTCATGTGGTTTGCGGCGGCCTCGCTTTTGTCTTTGGTCTCCATAGGTAATGGTTCGAGTTTCTTGTGGATCGTGGGGAATGTCGCGGGCGTAGTCGAAAGTCTGCTCATTCTCGGCCAGCTGAACGCCTACAAGAAAGACGCCAAGGCCTTGCGGGCCACCGCGGCGACCATCGTCGGCGTCGCGCTAGGCGTTGGGATCGTCGCCAGCCAGGCGCTGCTTCCTCTTTCGGCGGGACTGACCGGCGCGTTCTGGACCGCGATGGGTCTGCTCTGGCTCCTTGACGCGCCGCAAATCGGGCGTAACGACCGCCTTTTCGTCGGTGAAGGCCGCACGCCTGAAGGGATTTCCGCGCTCTCCAAAGCTCTCCTGGTGCTCGGCAGCCTCATGCATCTGTATGCCGCGGTCATGGGAGCGGACCTACCCTGGGCGATCAACGCCAGCGTGGCCGCCATCATGGGTTCGACGGTTTTGTCTCAACTCTATCTGCCGCGCGCGGCCCACGTCGTTCTCGGCCCGATTGTGCGCGTTTTCGAGGCGATAGCATCGTTCTTGCGCGCCGCGAAGTCCGCCGTCGTCTCCGGCTTAGACGCTCGGCAAGCCCGCGCGCTCGTAGACAAGGAGTTCGCCGGGACCGATTACACGCGCTTTAAAAGCGTCGCGGGTAAAAGGGCCCTCGACTCGCTGATGACGAAAGTCAAAGCCCTTCCCGGGCGCAGCGCGATTCTGCTGGAAGCGCCGACCGCGGCGGGGAAATCAACCCTCTCGGAGGAACTCAACAGGGCCTTGCCCGGGCGCATCGCCGTGTTTCCCGTGGATCGCTACTTCAGGCCGGTCGATGAAGTGCCCAAGGGAGTCGACGGCGTTCCAGACTTCGACCATCCTCAATCCCTTTACCTTGAGCGCGCCGCCAACGACTTGAGGACCCTGCTCGAAGGCGGCCGCGTGGAACTGCCCGTTCATGTGATCAATGGCGGCACCGTTTTCGACAGCGGGGAGTTCATGCAGCTCGATGGGGACGACGTCGTGATCGTAGATTCGATATACGCGTCGCACGAACTGTTCGTCAAGGCCGCCCAGGCTCGCCCGATGCTCGACGTGTATCTCACGGCGCCGACCGCCTTGCGCTTTGCGCGGCGACTGAAGCGCGACATCGTGGAGCGTGGGATACCGGCCGAGAAGAACCTCCGGATGTGGCCGCAAATCCTGATCAACGAGCGCGATCATATCCTTCCTCTTCGCGCGAAGGCCGACGTGGTTCTCAACTTGGTCGACGAAGGCGAGTTGAAGGCCCTGCCTGACATTTACGCCGAACTCCTGCTAAAAACATGGGCGGCCGCGGGCAAGGACGCTCGAGTCACGGACCTTTTCCTGCGCATGCTCCGCGCCTCCATCGCGGCCGACGCCGTGCCGCCGCTTGGCGCCTCGCAAGGGGATGTCGACAAGGGCCACAAACCCCCGAACGGCTGAGACTCAACGCGTTTCAAGTGACTTGGATCGAGATTATTAGGGGTGGTTTGATCTACGCGGTCGGCGATTGCGTCGCCGCCGGGATTTCGGGCTCATTCTCGTGGGCCAGGACGCTGGGAATGCTTGCGATCGGCGCTTCGCTCTACGCCTGGGAGGTCGGGCGCTATTTTCGCTGGATCGACGAGCGATGCCCGAATCGGCCCTGGCTTCGGGCGGGCATGGCCATGGGCTATTTCAATCCCCTTTGGATCAGCCGCCACATGGCCTTTATTTTAATTCTTTCCGGGCGTGGGGCCGAGCTGTCCTGGGGTCTTCTGCTGGTCGGCCTGAAGTCCTTCTTGGGTGCTGTCCCGGCGTCGGTGGCCGGAAATTATCTGATCCAAAACAGGCTGCGATTCGAGTGGAGATTCGCGGCCAGCGCGACGTTTTCCGGTCTGATGGCGGTGTATTACGCCTTGAGCGAGTTATGGCTGAGGCGATAAAAGTCGCGTTGGCCGACGGCCGGGAGCTGCCCCGGCCCGGAGTTCTTTGCACGGTGGCGAAGGTGACGGGAAGCGGGCCAAGCTCGTTTGGGACCAAGATGTACGTCGGGAGCGATCGCTTTGTCGGCACGATCGGAGGCGGGGAGTTCGAGCGGTTGGTGCTGGAGCACGCGCGCGGGGTCCTGAGCGGACGGGGGAAATCCGGGCTGAAGGAATTCGCCTTGTGCCGGGCCTCGGGGCAATGCTGCGGGGGGAGAATGGAGGTGCTTTTCGAGATGATGCCCAAGGACAAGTCTCTGGTGATTTATGGGGCGGGGCATGTGGGTCGGGCCTTGGCCGAGATTTTATCTGGCACGCCCTTGAGGGTGTCGGTGGTCGATGCCCGCGGCCAATGGGCGCGGGAGCTGCCCAAGGACGTGGAAACCGTGCTCGCGGACCCCGTTGGGCACGCCCAGGCCCGCTCCTGGACGTCGCACGACGCCGCGGCCATCATCACACACAGCCATGAGCTCGACCTTGAACTCGCCAAGACTCTCCTGCAAACCAAGGCGGGCTACCTCGGCATGATCGGCTCCGAGCACAAGGCCGAGGTCTTTGCGGCCCGGCTCGGTGGCGAGTTGGCTCAGGCCTGGGAGGCGCGCATGAAATGCCCCGTCGGATGGCGCCTGGAGGGCAAGAACCCCAAGCTGATCGCGCTCGCCATCGCGGCCGAACTGCTGAGGGATTGGTGGCCGAATTGAAAGGGGCCGCGGCCTATCTCTTGGCCGCGGGACGGGGCCGGCGGGCGGGGGGGCCCAAGGCTTGGCGCGAGCACGAGGGCCAAAGCCTCTTGGCCCGGCAGGTTGGATTTTTGACCGGTCTGCTTCCGGCCGCTTCGGTCGCCGTGTCCGTGCAGGACGAGTGGCTTGAGCGCTGCCGAAGCTTGCACCCGGACGTGCGTTGGGTCGCGGTCGATGGCGACGGCTCACCCTTGCGTTCCCTGCAGGCGCTTCTCGTGGAAGCGCCCGTTTCGGGCTGGGTCTTCCTCCATCACGTGGATATGCCGGTGTGGAACGCGCGCTTGTTTCACGCTTTGCATCAACAGGCCGAGAAGGATTTCGACGCGGTTCGTCCGCGCTTTAGGGGGAAGGGGGGGCATCCGCTCTTGATTTCGGGAACTTGCGCCCGCGAGATCGCCGGCTTGGACGGCGAAAGCGACCGGCTGGACTATTGGCTTAAGGGCAAGACAGTCCGCGAGCCGGAGCTGGATTTTCCCGAGATTTTGGAGAACTGGAATCAGGTCTAGCGGTCCCGTCTTTCAGGACAAGAAGGCCCGCAGAAGATTGCGGCAGGCCGAAAGCCGGTAGGCGGCGCTGGAGCGGAAATCGTCGATCGGCGAGACGTCTTGAGACACCAGTTCGCACGCCCGCTCGATGGCCGGGGCGTCGAGGGTCTTGCCTCGCAGGAACATCTCCGCGCTTTTGAGTCGCCGCGCGGTCGGGGCCATGGCGTTGACCGCGAAGCGCAGCTCCACGACGCGGCGGTCCTTGCCCAGCCAGAGAAGCCCCGCCACGGCCAGCTTGGACACGGCCTGAGCCGAGCGCGTGCCGAGCTTGCGGAAAAGACTTCGGCTGGGCTTGGAGGGCAAGGCAGGGAGCTCCACGCAGCCGATGAGCTCGCCGGGCTTGAGCGAGTTTTTCTTGACGCCGGCGAAGGCCTCGAGCACCGGGATGGCGCGTTGGGAATCGACGGACATCAGATGCACGCGCGCCTCATAGACGGCCAAGGGGGGAAAGCTGTCTCCGGCCGGCGAGGCGTTGGCGATGTTGCCGCCCAAAGTGGCTCGGTTTTGCACGGCCGGTCCTCCCACCTCCGAGAGGGCCAAGGCGAGCAAGGGAGCCCTCTTGGCGACTTGCGGGTGATTTTGGATCTCGGTGAAGGTGGCCAACGAGCCGATCGCGAGCGTACGACCGGCCGATATTTTTCGCCAGCGCTCGACGCCGGAGAGATCGAGCACGGTCTTGCGGTTCAAGTGGCCGGCGTTGAAGGCCACCATGAGATCGGAGCCTCCGGCCAAGGGCAGGGCGCCGGGGTTTTGGGCGTAAAGCGCGAGGGCCTGCTCCGGGGTCCTGGCCCGAAGCCAGCGGATGCTCTTGGGATCGCCTCTCATGATTTTTTGAGCCAGGCGCGCACGGAGTCGATGATCGGCTGATACCCCGTGCAGCGGCAGAGATTGCCGGCCAAATGCTTGCGGATCGCCGCCGCGCTGTTCTTGCCCTTCCTGCGCTTGTAGGCGACGGCGCTCAAGAGCATGCCGGGCGTGCACATGCCGCATTGCGAGCCGCCGTGGTCGAGGAAGGCTTTTTGAACGGGCGCGAGAGTCTTGTGTTTGGCCAGGGATTCCACGGTCTCGATTGTTTTGCCCTCGGCCTGGCCCGCGGGGATCAGGCAGGCATTGACCAGCTGCCCGTCCATGAGCACCGAACAGGCTCCGCATTCGCCCTCGCCGCAGCCCTCCTTGGTTCCGGTCAGCTCGAAATCCTCGCGCAGAACGTCCAGGAGGCGTTTGAACGGCGGGCCTTTGTATTTGAGACGGCGCTTGTTGACGATGAAGGTGATCATGGATTTGAGAGGTGCGGGAGGATGTCTTCGGGCCGGATGGGAAGCGCGCGAAAGATGCGTCCCGTGGCGTGATGGACGGCGGCGGCCACGGCCGGGGCCGGCCCGTTCATGGGGAGTTCGCCCAAGCCCTTGGCGCCGAAGGGTCCATGCGGCGTGGGGCTGTCGACGATGACGATCTCCATCGGCGGGGCGTCGGTGGCCGCGGGGATCATGTAATTGGTGAGCTGGCCGTTGAGCATCGAGCCCTTGGCGAAGACCGCGTGCTCGAGCAGGGCGTAGCCCAGACCCTGAAGCGCGCCGCCCGCGATTTGGCCCTCGGCCAGAAGCGGATTGACGGCGCGGCCGAATTCATGGGCCGTCGTGAGCTTGAGCACGCGCGTTTCGGCGGTGGCTTTGTCGATCTCGAGCTCGACGATCGTGGCGGCAAATCCGTAGGCCGCGTAGGCGTCTCCGCGGTAGGTCGTCTCGTTCCAGACGAAGCCCTCCGGCGGCGCGTAGCGGGCCTCCAAACGAAGGGGTCCGCCGTCGATGCAGAGCGTCCGGGCCGCGGCTTTCAAGGACTTGAGGCTTGCGAGCGCGCCTGGAAAATCCGCGAGCCGTTCCTTGAGCTCAAGCGCGGCCTGGCGCACCAGGCCTCCCACGACCATGGTGGTGCGGCTGGCGACGGTCGGGCCGCTGTCGGGCACCTTGGAGGTGTCGGGATTTTCTACGCAGATCCAATGGAAGGGCACGCCGAGAGCCTGCGCGCAGATCTGGGTCAAGGCGGTTTTGGATCCTTGGCCGATTTCAGTCGATCCCGCCAGCACGCGGATTGTCCCATCCGCAGACAGCGAGACGGCCGCGCGCGAGTCCAGATGCAGCTCGCCGCCTCCGGTAAACCCGGCGCCATGATGCGTCAGCGAGAGCCCGACGCCTTTGAGCGTCTTCGATTTGGGATTGCCGTTGTGGCGCGTGAACTGGGCGCGCGTGCGCGCGTAGCGGCTTTTCTTGAGCGCGGCATCGAGGACGGCCAGGGCGCCCACGCTTTCCTTGAGCTCTTGGCCGGTGGTCGTGGACGATCCTGGGCGCAGCGCGTTTTTCCGCCGCAGTTCCACGGCGTCGAGGCCCGTTTTCCGGGCGATGGCCTCCCAGTGGAGCTCGACGGCGAAAAGAGCCTGGGGCGCGCCAAAGCCTCTAAACGCCCCGTTGGGCGGGGTGTTGGTCGCCGCGGCCCGACCCCGCACCCGGACATTCGGGCAATGATAGGGCCCCGTGGCGTGCACCACGGCGCGCGAGAGCACGACCGGCGACAGCGTCGAATACGCTCCGCCGTCCAAGAGCAGTTCGGCCTCCTGGGCCAGGAGCCGGCCCTCGCGATCTAATCCCGTCTTAAGGCGGATAAAAGCCGGATGGCGTTTGGTGGTGGCCGCCATGTCCTCGAGCCGGTCGTAGACGAGCTTGACCGGGCGCTTGGCCTTGTAGGCCAACAAAGCCGCGTGGCCGAAGATGATGTTGGGGTAATCTTCTTTGCCACCGAAGCCCCCGCCCGTGGCCGCCTGGATCACCCGCAGCGAGTGTTCTGGGAGCGCAATAGCCGCTTTCAACGCCTTGAGGACGTAATACGGACATTGAAGCGAACCCGTGACGCACAGCGCGTCATCTTCCCAGTACGCCAGCGCTCCCTGGGTTTCGATGTAGGCATGCTCCTGATGGGGCAGCGAGTAGTCTCCCTCAACGACGAAGGCGGACTCGGAGAAGGCGCGCGCGCAGTCTCCCTTTTCGAGCCGTATCTCCTTAAAGCAGGTCTTGGAATCGCGCGCGTCGAAGACGGGGGGAAGTGCCTCGCAATCAATGGAGACGTGCTTGAGCGCCTCGTAGGCCGCGGCGCGATCTGGATGCGCGATCAAGGCCACGGGCTCCTGGGGGTGGCGGATGAAGTCTTGGGCCAAAAACGGCTGGTCATCCTGGAGAAAGGGGACGCCGTTTTTTCCCGGGATGTCTTGGGCCTGGACGATCACGCACTCATGCCAAGGGAAGGCGGGGTCGAAGATCAAGCCCTTGAGCCGGGCGTGGGCGACGCTCGAGCGCAGGGTGACGGCGTGAAGGAGACCCGGGCGCGTCAGATCATCCACGTAGCGCGCCGCGCCCGTGAGCTTCTCGAAGGCGTCGACGCGAGCAACGCTGGCTCCCACGCAGCGCTTCGAGGATGTCTTCATGTGATGGAGGCTGGTCTGTCCCTTGCGAAAATTCTCGGACTATTGTAGCTGATATCAGTCGCCTCGCCCGCGATCCGATCTATCGTGGTACAATGGGCATCGCCATGGTGTCGAATCCACGCGCGCGCGCCGCGAACCCTTTCGGCGACCCTCGCATGAAATCCCAGATTCCCCCCCTGCGCACGGAACTGCTGGCCGGCTTGACCACTTTTTTGACCATGTCCTACATCGTGGTCGTCAATCCCTCCATCCTCTCCTCCCCGGGCACCGGAATCCCGTTTAGCGGAGCCTTGAGCGCGACGGTGCTGCTCGCGTGCCTGATGACCTTGATGATGGGGCTTTACGCGGATTTGCCGTTTGCGGTCGCCCCGGGCATGGGGATCAACGCCTTCTTCACTTACACCCTCATCCTCGGCCAAGGCGTGCCCTGGCCGACGGCCTTGGGCATCGTTTTTTGGGCGGGCGTGATCTTCCTGGCGGTCTCGATCACTCCGCTTCGTGAAAACATCGCGCGCGCCGTCCCCAAAAGCCTGCGGCTGGGAGCGGCCTCGGGCATCGGCATCTTCCTCACCTTCATCGGCTTAAAAAACGCCGGCTTCATTTCCGCCGATCCGGTGACCTTCGTCAAGGCCGGGTCGCTGGGGACCGAGGCCTTGCTCAGCCTTGGGGGACTCGCCGTGATCATCGCTTTCATGCGCAGGCGCTCGCCCTTGGCGTTTTTGGCGGGAATCGCCTCGGTCACGGTCGCGGCATGGGTCTTGGGCCTGACGCGGTTTCCGGATCGGCTGATCAGTCCCCCTGATTTCGAGAGCGTCTTCTTTCGCCTGGACATCATGGGGGCTCTAAAGCCCGCCTTGCTGCCCGCGATCCTGTCGCTGTTCTTCACCGATCTGTTCGATTCCATTTCCACCTTTATCGGCGTGGCTCACGCCGCGAATCTGCTCGACGAAGACGGCCAGCCGCGCAACTTGAGGCAAGGATTGATCGTAGACGCGTTCGCCACCCTCGGCGCCGGCCTGCTGGGGACCTCCTCCGGAACGGCTTATATCGAGAGTTCCGCCGGAATCGAAATGGGCGGTCGCACCGGAAGAACCGCCGTGGCGGCGGCGGCGTGCTTTCTTCCCTGTTTATTTCTCGCCCCGCTGGCTGCCATGGTGCCGTCGTGCGCCACGGCTCCGGTCTTGATCCTGGTCGGCTCGTTCATGTTCAAATCCGTGCGTGAGCTGCCCGTGACCCATCTCGAGGACTCCGTGCCGGCCTTCCTGACCGTGATCTTGATTCCCTTGACCTTCTCCATCACCCAGGGCATTCTGTGGGGCTTCATCTCCCATGTGGCCCTGTACGCGCTGGCCGGCCGGCGCCGCGAGATCGCGCCCATGATGTGGGTCCTGGCTTCGATCTCGGCGTCGCTGCTCGCGATCGAGCGCGTCGGAGCGGCGGTCCGTTAACCGGAATTCTTCGTGAAATCATCAGCAATGAGAACGCGTGGATTATTTTGTGCAACGGCGTTTGAGCC
>JBBTHA010000043.1:0-13565 GCA_038060535.1 Elusimicrobiota bacterium
GAGACGCTACCAATTCCGATTGTCATCGAGAAACTGCCTTAAGTGACTGGCATTGGGGTTAATGAGGCTGCGACGGGGTCGTCTGCCTCAGGCCGGCCCGAGAAAACGCGCGGCTGACGGCGGCGCAGTCCATGAAGCGCCGCCAGATCCCCCCCGACCGGGCGTTTTCCAGCGCGAGGAGGATCGCCCCTTGATTGATGCCGACGACATCTTCCGAGCGCCATAGCCCGGGGGCATTGAAGCGATCTTTCCAGAGGGGATCGTTGTTGAGCGCGTCGGCAAAGCCGTAGCGGCCCCAGATTCGGTCTCCATACTGCGATTTCAACCAACGCAGCGCCGCAATCGACAGTTCCGGGGTGAACGCCGCCGATCCCCCCGCCGCGGCCGGCGCGATGGTTCCGTCGTGATATAGAGAATCATATGCTCGCTGTAGGCGTCCCAACGTGGGCCGAGAAATCCTTGGGGCGTCCATCCCATGGAGAGCGTCCGTTCATCGGGCTTGTCCCCCCCATCGGTCATCATCCAGGGAAAATCCACGCGCTCATAAATCGCCTGCGCCAAACGCTCCACCTCGGTGCCCTGGAAGTGGCGCCCGATGGTCAGCGCGCCCGCCAGCAGCAGCGCGGTGTCTATCGAAGACACTTCCGAGGACGGTTCCGGTTCTCCCGTCGCGGCGTCGACGAAGTGGTGGAACCAGCCATGGATGTGAGCTTGGCGCTCGTGCAAGTGTTGCAGCGTGGTCAGAGCCCTCCCGTACAGCTCCTCGCGAGGGGCCCAGCCGCGTTCGTCTGCGATCGCCAAGGCCGTCAGGCCAAAGCCGGTGGCCGCGATCGAGGCGATGCGGTGGCTCTTGTCCGTGAAGTTGGGGGCGCGGTCTCGCGTCAGGCCCGTGACCGGATCGGTTTGCTCCCAGAAGTAGAGGAATATTCGACGCTGCAAATCGTCAAGAAAATCCTTGTCTGACGCAGCGCTTTCGGCGGGGGCCGCGACGGACGGCGCGGCGGCAGCGCCGCCCGGCGCCAAGACCGGAATAGGCGCCAAGACCGGAATAATGGAAAGGACGCGGCTGTCGAGCCGAGGCGAGAGGGGCGGCGCCGACAAGAAAGTGGACGCCGCTTGCGGTACGACAAGGCGCACCGCCGCCGGGGCGCGGACTTGAGCAAGGGCGGAGCGGCTTCCAGGGACGATGCAGACGAGGGCTATGCGAAGGAGCCAAGGCATCGACTCAGTATAGCCCGAAAACAGACTGCGCCCGCAGAGCCATAGGACCTATTCGTCTCGGGCAAACGACCCGTGTCGTCTGGACTCTAGAAGCGGCCGGAGACTTCGAAGGAGTACTTGCGCGACACGGAGCGGCCCGAGTCGGTGGCCTTGCCCGCCTTGAAATAGGCCATGGAGGCGGCGAGGTTGAACTGGTCGCGGATGGGGTAGCGCAGGCGCACGTCCCACTCCATGCCCAACGTGCGCGAGCCGGAGCGTATGCGCTCGGCTTGGTACAAGAAATAATCGACGTCCAAGGCGAAGCCGCGATAGGCCGGCGGGGTGTAGCCGAAGCCGACCACGATCAATCCGCTGGCGCCCGAGGCCAGACCATTGGGCGTGGAGGTGGAGTAGTTCCCCCCGAAGCCGTCGTAAGGCGTGGCGGCGAACAGCTCCCCGAAACCCGCGCGCTCCAGGCCGTTGTGGCGATGGCCGCGGCTGGGAAAAAACGCTTCATCGGTGGCTTGGGTGCCGGGCTGGTCGCCGCTGCCGCGCGCCACGCTGGCCCGGGCGATGCCTTCGCGGGACTTGTAAAGGCTTTGCTTCCATTTCATGCGCACGACTTGAGCGTTGCCGTTGAAGTTGATGCGCTCGGGCGAAGGCGACGTTCCGGTCGGCACCGCCGTGCCGCGCTGCATCGCGGCCTCGCCGTCGAACACCATCGGGCCGTAGCTGATTTGGTAACGCAGACTGGTGAAGCTGCGGAAAGCTTTGGAGACGGCGCAGCCGTCGAGCGTGGGGTTGGCGGAGTAGCTGCAGCCGTAAACGATTTGATTGGCCGAGCGGTCGCGCTCGAAGAGCTGGTTGATTTGCCACACGCCTTCGGTTGGAAGCTCGAGCGAGCCTCCGAACAGGTCGAGACTGCTGGGCCCGGCGGAGTTGAGCGGGTTGCGGTCGTTGAAAATAAACGCCTCGGCCTTCATTGCCGCCCAGGGCAATTCGACGCTCAGGCTCGCCCCGGTCAAGCCCGCCCCGTCGTCGTCAAGCAGGAGGCCGCTGCCCAGCCGAAAAGATTGGCGTCCGAAGGTCGCTTCCCACGGGTATCCCCAGAGGCGGTTGACGCGCACGTAGGCGTTTTCGATGAAAGGAGTCAGATCCGTGTTGGGGTAGTAGGCGGCGACCCGGTTAAAAGGCGAGGCGAGAGCGGTCGTCGAGCCGGCCACGCCGAGGGCGTGCAGGACCAGGCCCAAGTCCATGGACGCGTCGCCTCCCCCCTGTCCCTCAAGCGGAATTTTCCGCACCGCGATTCCCAGGCGCGCGTCGTTGGCGATGAAGGAGTGATTGTTGCGGTCGTTGATGTTGTAGTGGAGATTCGAATAGGCCGACGCCTTCATTTTATATGAGGCGCTCACGTCCAGCCCCGCCGCGTGAGCGGAGGCGCCCAGGCCCAAGGAGAGAAGGAACGCGGCGGCGAGTGGCCTGCTCATCGGTCGAAATCCTAGCAAAAAAAGAAACCCCCCGGCCATTGAGGCCGGGGGGCCCTTTTTTCCGTTCTAGGTGAGACTTAGTAGAAGCGGATGGAGACGTCGCCGGCCAGCATGACCGCCGGGTTCAACGCCGCGTTGGCGCCCTTGACGTCGGCCACATACGCGCCGGGCTGGAAGGTTCCCGCCGTCGCCTTGAAGGAGACGTTCTCGGAGTGCTTCCACTCGCCGGTCACATCGACTTCCGAGCCGATGTTGCGGCTGTTGCGCTGACCGTTCGCCAGGTTGGGGAGGCGGTTGAAGGCGTAGCGGTAGTACTGCACGCCCGTGGTCAGTTTGCTGATGGCCGAGGGCGTCATATTCACGCCGAAGCCCCAGATGATGCGGTTGGACAGGCCGTTGGAGGAGCCGCCAAAGCCGCCGATGCCCTGACCCAACGAAACCGCCGCGGAGTTGTCGAAGCGGCCGTAAATCCCGCCGGGCCGATAGTCCGTGGCGATGGCCTGGAAGTTGTTGTTGCCGGCGTAGTCGAAGTTGCTGTCGCCGGTGCCGTAGCCGAACTCGCCCCAAGGGTTGAACATTCCGACGTTCGAGACGTCGGCCTTGTAGCCGAGCTTGGTCAGGAACGCCCAGCCCTTGAAGTTCGTGTTCTGGGCCGTGGTGCGGTCCTCTCCGAAGTTCTTGGCGAACTCGAAGTGGCTGGAGAAGCCGCCGGACATGATCTTGGCCTTGGCGCCGGCCACCCACAGGTTCGTGTTCTTGCCGGTCGGCGATCCGAGGCCGCCCGCTGCGTGCTGAACCATGTTATACACGTAGACGGTGGGCTTGATCATCTCATGCCCCTTGCAGGAGGCGACGAGGCCGCGCAGGTCCGTGGCGACATTGCCCAGCGCGGCGACGGTGGTGTCGGAGGTCTTGCCGGCGATGCCGGTCAAAGACATATGCTCGCCGTTCCAATCCGCCCGGAACACATCCAAGGCCGTGACGAGCAGGCCGTAGTTGTTGCGAGGGCCGTAATAGGCGATCAGATCGCCCTCTTCGCCGAAGAACTGGCGGCCGGCGGTCACATCCAAGGCGCCGAACACCTTGTCGATCTTGACGAAGGCTTCCTGAACCAGAGTCTGCGTCTGGATCGTGTTCAGATCCTGAGCCGCGGCTCCATACACCCGAGACGTCCCGCCCGAGCCCTCGGCGCCCTTGACCAGGGTCACGCGGGCATGCACGTCATCGAGCACGTCCCAGTCCGCCTTCACGATCACGCGGGTCGTCGCGTGGCCGAGCCGGTCGTTGTTGGCCGGAGTGCCGGTCGGATGCGGCCGGGTCGCGAAATCCGCGATGTTGCGCGCGGAGGTCGTCTGGATGTCCAATTGACCGCCCATCTTGAAGTTTTTCAGCAGTTCAGCATTCGCACCGGCCGGCAGTAACATGGCCAGGGCTAACGTCGTTCCCAGGAGCTTTTTCATGCTCTATTATCCTCTCTTGTTTGTATCGTAAGCCCCGCTCAGGCGGGGATACTTTTCACGCCATACCCCGCTTTTGGCGGGGCCTACGTACGACAGGAGCGCCAGTTCTGCGGCTCCTCACGTATGCAACGGCCCGAATTTAGCAAAGGATGCTAAACTTGTCAACTGTTTTTAACGCGCTGCCGATCCAGGCAGTGTCATCAAGTGCTATTTAGCTGTTGGTTGGAGCCGGGAATTGGCTCGCGCCGCCCAGGGCGTGTCGGGAAACTGCAGGGCGATTTTTTGCCAGGTCGCCTTCGCGGCGTCGCCTTGACCCGCGGAGGCCTGGCAGCGGGCCAGGAGCTCCATGATTCGCGGCCCCATGAAATGCTCGGTGTTGGACTCGAGGAATGAGGAGGCGGCCGCCGCGCACTCGGCGTGTTTGCCGGCGGCTTCCAGGGCCGCTATCCGGTCGGCCTGGGCGAACGGTCTGAGGGCTTCGGGCGCGGTTTCGACGGCCCGGGAATAGGCCGAGACGGCTTGATCGTGCTCGCCTTTGGCGTGTTTGATGTCTCCCGCCATGATTTCGGCTAGGCCGGAGGCGGCGGGGTTGGCGTTGTGCGCCGTGATTTCGGCCAAGGTGTTCGCCGCTTCCTGGGTCCGGCCGTAGTAAGAATAGGCCTCGGCCAAGGAGAGCTTATCCCAGGCCTCGTTTTCGCGCGCGGCGCGGGAGTAGAACAGAAGCCCGATCAAGACGGCGACGACGGCTACCCCCCCTGCCCCCATGGCCACCTGACGGCGATTGCGCAAGGCCCAGTCCAGCCCCAGGGTGAAAAGATCCCTGACCTCATCTTGCTTTGACGTTTGCTTGGTTGCCCAGTGCTTTTCCGTGGCCATGGTTTGTCCTTAATAAGGAGCGCTAATGGAGATGGATTTGCCCCGAGAGGGAATCGAACCCCCATCTTCTCCTTAGGACGGAGTAGCTCTATCCATTGAGCTATCGAGGCTTAAGCGCATATCTTATTACACTTTTCACGCTTTTGCACAGATCTAGTCTTGTCTCACGCAAGATGAGCCTGAAGAACTCCCTGTTTCTCACGCAGAATGAGCCTGAACGGGGCTTGGTGAGGAAACGGCGCGGCGTGGTAGCCTGGGTCCATGATGCTTATCATGGACGACACGAACATAACCACGCTGGAACAAGTGCGGCAAGTATTGGCAAGCCCGCGGGGGATCGCCTTCAAGGGCCGCGACAGGGCGTAGCGCTACGCCTGGATCGAGGCGGTCCTCGAACGGCTGAATTACTTCAAGCTCAAGCGCGGCGAGAAAGGACTCATCAACGCCTATCTGCGGCGAATGAGCGGGATCTCTCGGGCGCAGATTACACGTCTTATCGGGCGCTTTCTGCGGGATGGAGCAATCCGCCCGTCGCGGGCGTGCCGCAACCGCTTCCCCGCGAAATATACGCGCGTCGACCACGAGCTGCTGGCTCGGACGGACAACGCCCACGGCAGGCTGTCCGGGCCGGCGACCAAGGTGATCTTGCAACGTCAGTACACCGTCTACGGCGACAAGCGTTTCTTGCGCCTCAAAGACATCTCAGCGGCCCACATCTACAGACTTCGCACCAGCCGGGTCTACCAGGAACATGCGCAAACGCTGGCCAAAACGCGCAGTGTCAATCGCGCCATCGGGCAGAGGCGCACGCCCGATCCGCAGGGGCGGCCGGGCTACTTACGCGTGGACACGGTGCACCAGGGCGACCTCGATGGGCAGAAGGGTGTCTATCACATCAACATCGTCGACGAGGTCACTCAGTGGGAGATCGTCGTCTGTGTCGCGGCCATCTCGGAGGACCATCTGGGGCCCATCCTGGAGGCGGCGCTGGTAATGTTTCCGTTTGTGATCGTCAACTTCCACTCGGACAACGGCGGCGAGTTCATCAACTGGACGGTCGCCAAGATTCTCAACAGGCTCCTGGCCGAGCAGACGAAGTCGCGCTCGGGACGCACCAACGACAACGCCCTCATCGAGAGCAAGAACGGCAGCGTCATCCGCAAGCACATGGGCTACTCGCATATCGACCGCGCCTTCGCCCCGCTCATCGACCGCTTCTACCTGGAGCACTTCAACGCCTACCTCAACTTCCATCGTCCCTGTGCCTTTGCGACGGTTACCATCGACGAAAAAGGGCGACGCCGCAAGAAGTACGAGACCTACCAAACGCCGTTCGAACGACTCAAGTCGATCATCAAAGCCATAAGCCCCGATGCGGCCAGAGCTTGCCTGCGCGAGGGCGTCACCTTGGCGTCTCTCGACAAAATCGCCTCAGCTCAGTCCGACAACGCTGCTGCCGAAGCCATGCAGGCGGCGCTGCGAGGTCTTTTCAAGCGGCTCGATCAGCCCCACGCTCAGGCAGCAGCACATATCATCGCTGCCCGGCGGCCCTGACGGCGAACCTAGATGAAAATTAAAAATTCGAGCGGCAACGGCTACGGCCTACGTCTACGCCAACGGCATTTCTCAGGGTCAAGCTTAACGGCAACGACACACGAAACAAAGGAGAACGGACCCAAAAGCAACGCCAAACCGTCAACGGCCTTCAGGCTCATTTATGGATGAGAAAATGCTGATCTCGACGGAGGAGGGCTCCGGATTTGGTGCCAGTCCAGGGTCTGGGGACCTGCTGATGATTCGGTAGGCCCAATGACTGGCAGTCGTAGGGTCTTAAGTCTCATGCGCCGTTGCGCACGTCCTGTTAACATCTCCACTTATCATTTCCACCATGCCTACGATCGCCGCGCCGAGAATCGCCGCGAAGCTCTTCCCTCTCATAGCCGCCCTCCTCCCCCTTCCCGTCCACGCCGTCGTCGTCGAATTCGCCCCCATCCGAGCCGCCTTCGTCTCCCAACTCGTCGCCTTCCGCCCGGAAGCCGCCACCCGCCTAGGAATGCCCGGATTCAACAACCAGATCTCCATCCCCACCCCCGAAAACATCGCCAAACAGATCGGCTTCTTCGAAACCATCCAGCAGCAGTTGGCGACCGCCCACGGCAAGGACGCCCAAGAGGAGATCGACCGCCAGGTGATGCTGACGGTCGCCCGCTCGCAGCTCCACGAGCTGAAGGATAAACGGAGCTACCGCGAGGAAGTCGGCGCCGCTCAAGGGCCGTACGACATCATCCAGGTCCAAACCGCGCAGATGGGCGCCAACCCAGCCGACGAGTGGAAGAACATCGTCGAAAGGGCGGAACTCGTCCCCGAATATCTCAAGGCCGTCCAACGCAACCTCGCGGAAGGCGCCCAAGAAGGCCGCCAAGTCTACCGCGGCTTCGTGCAGAAGGACGGGATCAAAGGTGCTGAAAGCGCCGCCGACTACTTCGGCACGGAGCTGATCGCGAAGGCCAAGGAACAGCTCACGCCCAGCGATTTTGATGCGCTCAAACAAAGGCTCGAGAAAGCCGGAAAGAGCGCCCAAGACGCCTATCTCAGGCACGCCGAATTCTTGAAAGAAAAAATCCTCCCCCAAGCCACCGAGAAGTACGGCATCGGAAGGGAGGAGTACGTCTGGAAGCTTAAAAACGAGCTCGGCTTGAAGGAATCGCCCGAAGAGCTGCAGAAGAAGGGCCAAGAGATCGCTGCGCGTATTACCGTGCGCATGCAAGAGCTCGCCAAAGAGATCAACACCGACAAGCCCTTGCCCGAGCTGATGGCCGAACTCAAGGCCGATCACCCCAAGAATGACGAGGAACTGCTGGCGAAATACAGCGAGGTGAAGTCCCTCGCGCGTTCCAACGAGGGACTGTTGGCGATTCACAGCGCCGAAGTGCCCACCGTGCGCCGTCTGCTCGATCATGCCGGGTACGCCGCGAGCCTGAACATCGAAGGATATGCCCACTATGCCGAGCAGCTGATGCGCGCGAGGGGCTTCGACACGAAGAAGGAGGAGCTGACCCAACTCGGGGCCCAGTTGTGGCGCGCGTGGCGGATTTCCCTGGATGCGGCGCTGCACACTGGCGCTGTGACTCTCGAGGAGGCCGCCAGAATCCTGACCGAGAAGGCTTTCCTGCCGGAGGCGATCTCGAAGGACGAGCCCTATCGCTACGCGAAGATGCCCACTCAGGCGCTGACCTCCCTGCTCGGGCGGCTGCAGATCGAGGAGTTGAAGGCGGCATACCAAAGGAAGACCGGCAGCGGCTACAACGAGGCCGAGTTTCATAAGGAGTTCCTGAGCTACGGACCGGCGCTGCCAAGACACATCGGACCGGCGATGCTCGAGGCGGCGCGGCCGGGGTCGTGGATCAAGCGTGCGTGGCAGAACCCAGTCGTGACCGTGCTTGCCGCGGTCGCCACCGCCGCGGCGTTCAACGGCGGTGTCTATGTCTGGATGGGGGCTCAGAGCGCGCAGGAGTTCCTGTCGATTTACCTGATCGAGTGGACCCTGTCGCTCGACAACCTCGTGGTGCTCTCGACGGTGCTGCACGCCCTGCCGCGGGAGATCCGGCCCCAGGTGCTCGGCTGGGGCATTCTCGGGGCCGTGGGCATGAGGCTAAGCATGGTGTCGGTGGGAATGGGCGTGGCCGCGGCCAGCCCGTGGGTGTTCGTCGTGTTCGGGGCCTTTTTGCTGCTGGTCGCGCTCAAGATGCTCAAGCCCGAGTGGGACCTGGTCGGGGGCCTGACCGCGCGCGTGAAGGCCGCGTTCAAGCCGCGCGAGGCGCGGGCGGCCAAGGGCTGGTTCGCCAACCCGTTCTTCGCGGGCCTGCTGGCCGTGATTGGCTACGATGCGATCTTCGCACTCGACTCGGTTCCGGCGGCGCTGGCGATCTCCTCGAGCGTGTTCATCATCATCTCGGCGAACGTCCTCTCGGTGCTCGGGCTGCGCTCGTTGTTTCAGGTGCTCAACGAGCTCGAAGAGCGCTTTCCCCACCTGCAGAAGGGCGTGGCGGCCGTGCACTTCTTCGTCGCGGTCAAGCTGATGCTGGGGCCGTTGTTCGGATTGCACGTGGGTTCGCTCGCCTCGTTGCTCATCGTGCTGGCCGCTCTGGTCGGCTCGATGCTGATTCCCGCGCGCCGGCCGTCGTCTGAATAGGCTCATTGGGCCCATCGGTTGGGTCATCTGGCCCTTGTTTGGACGAGGGCATCCCCTAATACTCATTTTATGACGCGCTGGATTCTTTCGGCGACGTTTGCATTTCTCTGCATGGCGGCCTTTGGCGCTCCGCTGCAGAAGGCTGCGTCTGGCGGTGTCTCAAACCCGCTTCACATGACAGTCCTTGGCGGGGCGCTCAGTCAGTCTATTTCATCTCTTCCTCTGGGCGATCATGCGGCCCTCGCAAAAGCTCTCTTTCCAGCGACGCGGCCTGACGTCCTTCCAGCCGCGTTTTCTCCCGAGAAGGCCGCGCTTCTGCTGCGGGCCGCTATCGCAGCAGACGGCGCGGCGGTGGCCGCCGCCGCCCAACAGCAGCCGAGAGTGAAGGCGGCGAGGCTGCTGCTGGCGGTCAACTCGGTGCTCCAGCATGTGTCCGCGCAGCGGCTTGAGACCCTTTCGAACGAGCAACTGCAGGGCATCGCAGCCGCGATCATGGACCAAGCGGCGCCGGCGCGGCTTTCGGGCGCGGGTGACTCTCTGAGCGGCCTGGCGGCCCTCTCTCATGTTCGCAGCGAGCAACTTCTCTCGCCGGGAAACCGTCGAGTCAAGCGAGCCGCTTTGCAGGAGGCCTCCCCGTGGTCTCCAGCGCTGACCGGCGTGAGCGGAATGCCGAGCTCGGCTCGCGGCCTCGAAACAGAGCCTGGGATCGAAGTCGAGCTTGGCGGACAGAGCGTCGCCATGCGACCGACGGTCTTCCGGCATTATGTGGCAGATGACGACGATCTGCGCCGGATGCAGCCCGACGCCTCGGGATTTGGACATCTTTTCAACGCGATCTCCTCGTACGTCCGTGATAAAAGGACTTGGTTTGGAACGTCCGCAGCCGATGTCTACAAGGACTTGACGGGTGTATTCCTCACGCTTCCAGGCGTCGATCCGGCGGCTGTCGGCGTCCCCGGCCGCAAGGCCTACCTGGATGTGCGCATCCCAGCGGACTTCCCCATTTTTGAACTCGAGAAGGGACGAATATTCCTCGTGCCCTTGCCCGCGCAGTTTGAGCGCGACGCGGCCGCGGACTTCCGCAAAAACGCCGATCAGGGCCTGCAGCCGCCGATACCCGGGGAATTCCAGGAGACGCTCAAGCTGTTCAATGAGGATATGATCCCGGGCCCGGCGCTCCGCTTGCCCGTGCAGGTGGTCGGCTCGGCGCGCTCAGACTCGTATCATGCGGCGTTCTCTTACGAAGAGAAAGGGGTTTCTCTTGAGTTCGAGGAGGCGGATAATACGACGGATTTGCATCGCTCCCTGCGGGGCTTGAAGCTCTCCTACGATCCTGTCGCCGTGGGGCGCTTCTCCGACCTGCGGCGCGTTTTGGGTGATCGCGCGGTCAAAGAATGGCCGGTGAATAGATACATCGATGGGGGCGACGGTGCGCTGGTGATTATGGAGCATCAACCGGGAGTGAAGGGGGCGGTTCATATCGCGATCGATAAGCGCAGCGGGCGTCTTTCCTTCTATCGCTCGCAAGACGGTCCGCGCGGTGCGCTTCGCGAGCTTGTCGATCGCTTGTTCCAACTGCCTCGGCGCGGTCGGTGGTCGCGCGCCTGGACGACTCCCACAGACCTCAGATAGCCCGGGTCTGACGGAGCCGAGATGCGGTGTTAGTCGCCCATCGCGAAATGCAGATGCAGGACTTTGCCGTCCGTGGTGAAGATTTCGAAGTAGAAGAGAACGGTGTAGGTCCGCTCCGTGGTCAGAACGGTGCGCGCGAACACATCCTTCAGCAGCCCGTCCGCCTTCAGCTTCTTCAGGCTTCGGGCCAGGAACACGGCGTCCTGGTTAAGCCATGATGAGACGCTTTCATCGTTGCGGAGCAAATCAAGGATCGCATCGAGGCCGATCGTGGTTTTATATTGGTAATCAGGACCGTCGTCGGAGAGGCGCCGCTCCATGGCTTCGACTGACTTCTTGAGATCGAAGGCCGCGGCGTCATAGGTTTCCACCGACGCTCCGCCGTTGTTGAGCTCGACATTGGCGGCGATCTTTTCGAGCATTTCGGCGCTGCTTTTTCGAGCCGCTTTGGGGCTCGAGAGGGCGAGCTTCGCTCCGAGGCGCGAAGGGTTCAGCGTGAGATGGATCTTGCGCAGCAGTTCCAAGGCCGTATCCCCGCGCGAGTTGGTCTCCAGCATTTCTCTCATTAGGCTCAACTGCAGTCCGGCCAACTGGCGCGAGTTGGCCTTGGAGACGTGGCCCTCCATCTCTTTGAGTCGGAAGCCCGCTTTGGGAGTCCACGTGAGGATAATTCTTCCGCGGGTTTTGGAGACGGCGACTAACTCCAATTCCTCGCCTCGAGGAGACGAGACCGATTCCGCGCGGTAGCCTTCGTAGTAGGAAACCGTGGAATCCACGTCGCTGAATCGGAACGACCAGAGGTAGCGCCACAGAGGGTCGCCCGGCCCATAAGCGGGCGCGAGGGTGAAGCGTATCTCATCGAGAAGGATTTCATAAAGGGGGTTGACCAGTGTGCGCCGCTCGAGACCTTCGACGAGCATTTCCTGCAAGCCCCTGAGCGCGGAGGCGGGAGCGCGGTTGCCGTCGGAGTCATAGACCTTGACGCCCTTGTCCTTCTCGTAGCGAACGAGATACGCCGGCTCCCCCCTTCCGTGGGAGACCCTCATTTCAATGACCCGACCCTTGTCCCGGGTTTTGATGGCGGTGGGAACCGTGCGCAGGAAATACGTCTCGGTCGGGTCCAGCGGGCTGAAATTGAAAGCGGCGGCGCTTGCGCCGGTTTCCGGCGCGGTTTGTCCGGCCAGGACAGAGGTTTTTTTGTTGTTCCCGGAGCCGTCATAGACGGGAGCGACGTCGCTGGCCTCGGGAGCGCCAGCTTCGGAGATGATTTGGTTTAGGTTCGCCGCGTGTTCAAGGGCTATTGTTTGCGGCGCCGCCAAGGCGGCGGCCGGGACGATTCGAGGCGCGGGGGCCGCGAGCAGAAGCGAGCCGCTCAGGCGGGCGGTTGGGATCGCGAAGGCCGGCATGCCGGGCAGGGGCAAATGTCCAGGGATGCCGAGGGGGACGGTGAGGACCCCCGGCGCGGTTTTGACCGCGGGCCCGATCGTGCGGGCGCGGCTGATCGCAGAATTCAGGGTCGCAACGGAGAGGGCGAAAACCAGGGAAGCGACGAAACGGCGACTATGAATTTTCATGCCGCCATTGTATGAAACCGATCGGAAGGTTCGAAGGGACGAAGGTCCCTTCGAGGATCGGTCTTTGGACCTACCGGGAGGCTAATAGGAAACGAGAGCGTGGATTTCGCGGTTGGGAAGCTTGGCGCGCCCGTCCAGGAAACTCAGCTCGATGAGAAACGAAGCGCCGACGAGTTGTCCCCCGATGGTTTCGATGAGCGAGACGGCCGCGCCGGCCGTGCCGCCGGTGGCCAGGACGTCGTCGACCAGCAGAACTTTGGAGCCTTTGGGGAACGCGTCGGCGTGGGCCTCGATGGAGTCGGTGCCGTACTCCAGGGCGTAGGTGGCGCTGCGAACCTTGCGAGGCAGCTTCCCCTTCTTGCGGATGGGGACCACCCCGGCGCCCAAACGGTAGGCGATGGGCGTGGCCAGGAGAAAGCCGCGTGATTCGATGCCCGCCACGATCTGCACGCCCCTGCCCATAAAGGGAGCGCAGAGCCGGTCGATGGCCGAGGCGAACGCTTTCGCGTCGGAAAGAAGTGGAGTGATGTCCTTGAATCCCACCCCTTTTTTGGGGAAGTCGGGCACTTCATGGATGAAAGTCTTGAGGTTCATGATCGTTTCTTTTTGGCGGATCGACCGTTTTTGGAGTGGGTTCCGTTTCTCGCGGATTTGCGGGACGGCGCAAAGACCATTTTGCGCGGCGCGCGTTTGGTCATGGGGACCGCCGTCGGCGCGGTTTTACGGCCGGCCGGGATGGTTTGTCCCAAGATGTCGGTTTTCAGCTTCGGGGCTTGGAAGCCGGGTTGGAGATTGGTCGGTCCGCGCCGCCCCCCGTCGTCGACTTCAATGAGGCCCATGCGGTTGGCGACCCGGCGCAGGCGCAGCAGCGCGCGCTCCTCGATTTGCCGGATCCGTTCGCGCGACAAGCGCAAGCGCTTTCCGACTTCCTCGAGCGTCATCTGCGTTTGGCCCGTCAGCCCATGGCGGAACTCCAGGATCATCCGCTCTCGATCGCCGATTTCGCGCAGGGCTTGATGGAGCTCATCGTGGAGCTTGAGCACTCCGATGACGCTCTCGGGCGATTGCGCGGTGGTTTCCGCGATCATGTCCTCGACGGTGATGTTGTCGTCCTCGGAATCGATCGGAGCGTCGAAGGAGCCCA
>JBBTHA010000044.1:0-7035 GCA_038060535.1 Elusimicrobiota bacterium
CGGGGCGTTGGCGCGCTGCCTGGAGGACCCCGTTTGGTGGGTGCGGCGCAACGCTGGGGAGGCTTTGGCAAAATTGGGAGAGGCCGGCAAGGCGACTCTTCTTAAGGCGCAACGCGAGGCGCCCTCGCAAATGACCAGGGAAATCGCCGCCCAATGGCTGGATGAACTTGAATCACCTCCTGCAGCTCTTTAGTGTCGGTATCCTGACCTATTTTTTTCTAGTCAGCGTGTTCTATTTGGCTCTGTTCTGCCTCTCTTTCGTCGAATTGCTGCGTCATCAGCTGCGCGCCCGATTCGCCACCCCCAAGGAGATTCTCAAAGCTAAGATCGTTCCGCCGATTTCTGTGCTGGCGCCAGCCTATAACGAGGAAAAGAGCGTCGTGATGAGCGTCCACTCATTGCTCCGTCTGGAATACAGGCAGTTCGAGGTGATCGTCATCAACGACGGCTCCAGCGACGGCACCTTGGACGCTTTGATACAGGCCTTCGCGCTCAAGAAGGTGGCGCGACAATATTTCCCTCGGATCCCCACGCGTCCGGTGCGGGCGATCTACCGGTCGCAGCGCGTGCGCAATCTTCTCGTGATCGACAAGGAGAACGGCGGCAAGGCGGATTCGCTCAACGCCGGCATCAACACCAGCACTTGCCCTTTGTTCTGCTGCATAGACGCCGATTCGATTCTCGAGAAAGATTCCCTGTTGACCATCGCGCATCCGTTTCTCGAGGCCTACAGCGAAGTCGTCGCCACGGGCGGCTTGGTGCGCGTGGCCAACGGCTGTAAAATCAAAGACGGCGAAGTCCTCGAAGTCCGCACGTCCGGCCGCTGGCTCGTCGACTTTCAAATCGTGGAGTATTTCCGCGCATTTCTGAGCGGCCGCACCGGACTGAGCAAGCTCAACTGCCTGCTCGTCATCTCCGGGGCTTTCGGCCTCTTTAAGAAAGAGCCGGTCATCGAGGCGGGAGGCTACCGGCACGACGTCGTGGGCGAGGACATGGAACTGGTCGTGCGCCTGCACCGGATGATGCGCGACGCCAAGCGCACCTATCAGATCAAATTCCTTCCGGACCCTGTCTGTTGGACGGAAGTCCCGGAGTCGATGCGCGTCTTGAGCCGGCAACGCAATCGCTGGCAGCGAGGCCTGGCGGAGAGCCTTTTCCACAACAAGGTGATGTTGGGAAATCCGCGCTATGGGTTGTTGGGAATGGTGGCCATGCCCTATTTTCTGTTGATCGAGTGCCTCAGCCCCGTCGTTGAGATCACGGGCTACGCTGTTTTTACGCTCGGGCTCATGCGCGCCGCGGTCGGGCTTCCCGCTTTTTTGGCTTTCTTCATGCTGGCCACAGTGCTGGGCGTGCTGCTCTCTCTGCTCGCGCTCTTCATGGAGGAGCTTGCCTTCAAGCGCTACCCCAAGGTCAAGGATCTCCTCAGGCTGCTGGCGGCGGCGGTCCTCGAGAATTTCGGCTATCGCCAGTATCTTTCGCTGGTCCGAGCCAAGGGGCTTGTCGACTGGATCCGCGGCAAGAAGGCTTGGGGGGCGATGGAACGCGCGGGGCTGAGTTAGGCGGATTTCTTGACAATCCAGTGAAGACCTGTTACAAACAGATGCATCAGGGAGGTGGCATGGTTTCTTTCATCGTCATCGGCGCGGTCATTTTCGCCGTCATAGGATCGGTCGGATATCTGGTCACGCTTTACAACGGCATGGTCATCGTCAAGAATAATGTCGGCAAGTCCTGGGCCAATATCGACGTCCTGCTCAAGCAGCGGCACGACGAAATTCCCAAGCTCATCAAAACCTGCGAGGGATACATGAAGCATGAGCGCGAGACTCTTTCGCGCGTGATCGCCCTGCGCAACAGCGCCCAGTCGGTCCAAGGTGTGGCGGATAAAGCCTCGGCGGAGGGCGCCTTGTCCGCCGGCCTGCGCCAGCTGTTCGCCTTGGCCGAGAATTACCCGGATCTCAAGGCCCAATCCTCGTTCCAGCAGCTTCAAAGCCGCATCAGCGAACTCGAGAACCAAATCGCGGATCGCCGCGAGTTCTACAACGAGTCCGTCAATAACTTCAATATCCGCATCCAGTCCCTCCCCGACTTGTTCGTGGCTGGTTTCATGGGGCTGCAAGCCGCGCAGATGTACAAGGTCAACGAGGCCGACAAGGCCGATGTGGACGTCACATTCAACATGAGCTGAGGCTCGCTCCAGGTGTCGAATCAGTTTCAATCCGATGTCGGGGCGGTCTTTGGCGCGGCCACGGGGCTATGGTTCTTCGCCCAGGGCTTCAGGCGTCTTAAACTTAAGAAACTGGTCGAAGGCACGGCCACTTCCAAGGTTCGCTCCGTGGCCATGGGAACCGTCGAGCTGTTCGGCTCGGCGCGGGAGGCGGCTTCGCTGCCCGACCCCATCTTCGCCAAACCCTGCGTCTACTACCGCGTGCTTGTCGAGGAACGACGCGGGTCCGGGAAGAATGCGCGCTGGGAAACGATGTTTAAGCAAGACAGCGCAGACCAGCCCTTTTGGCTGCAGGACGAAACCGGCAGGATCCTCGTGCTCCCATCCGGCGCCGAGCTCTATATCGAGCAGGACATCAACCAGACCCTGGGCGGGCTTCCAATATTCTCCCGGGGGGCGCAGGACCCCGTGGAAGAGTTCGCCCGTAAGGCCGCCGGCGGTTGGGGAACGCGCCGGGTGCAAGCCTGGATCATTCGTCCCGATGAACCGGTGTACGTTCTGGGCTGGGCCTGCGCGGCGAGCGATCCCATGACCCTGCGCGAGAAAGCCGGCCGGCGCATGCGCGAGCTTTTCCTCGAGTCGGTCCGGCGCCTCAAAGCTGAGCCGGCCCGCATGAAACAGCTTGATCTCAACGGCGACGGAAACGTCGACGCTCAGGAATGGGACCGGGGTCTGGAGCAGTGCCGTAGGGAGCTCGAGAAGGACACGTCGCACTCGCCCGAGACAAGCAAAGCGACCGACATCATCCGAAAAAGTCCCGAGGGGCTGCTGGTGCTTTCGGACAAGCCCGAATCCAAGCTCGTATCGCACCTTCTTTGGGCGGCGTTCCTGAAGGTGGCGGGAGGGCCGATCCTCGCGCTGGCTTGCCTGGCCTATCTGGCGCAGAGATGCGGGTTGCTGGACTTTTAGATTATTTACGGCTGATCAATCCGCCCAGGCTCGATCACGCCGCCGGCTGCAGTCTTCCGGCGTAGTGGCAGGCGACGAGATGGTCCGCCTCGACACCCGGGCCCGCAGACAGCTCCGGGACTTCTCGGCGGCATTTCTCCTGGACGTAGGGGCAGCGGGTGTGGAAGCGGCAGCCGGAGGGCGGATTTAAGGGGCTGGGAACTTCCCCTTCCAGTATCGGCCGTTCGTCTATCTTGAGGGCGTTGTCGGCGCCCGGTATCGAGGCCAGCAAGGCCTGGGTGTAGGGGTGCAAGGGCGACGCGTGAAGGCCGTCTGCGTCGGCGGCTTCGACGATTTTGCCCAAGTACATCACCGCGATGCGGTCGGAGACGTGCTTGACGACGGCCAGGTCGTGGGCGATGAACACGTAGGCCAAACCGAGCTCCTTCTGCAGGTCAAGGAGCAAGTTGAGGATCTGCGATTGAATAGAGACGTCGAGGGCCGAGACCGGCTCGTCGCACACCACGAGTTTGGGTTTGAGCGCGATGGCGCGCGCGATGCCGATGCGCTGGCGTTGGCCTCCGGAAAACTCGTGCGGGTAGCGGTCGAAGGCGCTCTCGGGCAGTCCGACCTTGCGCAGCAGCTCCTTGGCCCAGGTCCGGCGCTCGGCGGGCGTTCCCATGCCGTGGAGCTTGAAGGGCTCTTCAAGGATGAAGCCGACGCTGTGAGTTTGGTTGAGAGACTCGTAGGGATCTTGGAAAATGATGCCGAGGTCTCGGCGCAGCCGGCGCAGCTGCGCGCCGTGGAGGCGCGCCAAGTCGCGGCCCTCGAATTCAACCTGGCCCTCCGTGGGATCGTAGAGACGTAAAATGGTCTTGCCAAGAGTCGACTTGCCGCAGCCGGACTCCCCGACGAGTCCCACCGTCTGGCCGGGATAAACGTCGAAGGAGACCCCGTCGACCGCATGGACGGTGCCCGTGCGAAAATGAAGCAGGCCCCCGCGGACCGGGAAGTGGAGCTTCAGATTTTTCACGCGGAGCAAGGGTTCGCTCATGGGAGTTCCTTCCAGCGAGGGCAGCGCGTCCATCGATTCTGCCCGGCCGGTTCCAAAGCGGGCGGCTGCGCCCGGCAGGCCGACACGGCCAAAGGGCAGCGGTTTTCAAACGCGCAGCCGTGGGCGAGACTGGAAAAATCAGGGACCATCCCCTCGATGGTTTTGAGAACGGTCTTTCGCGCAGTGCCTAGGCGCGGAATGCATTCGAGCAGGCCTTTGGTGTAGGGATGCTTGGGAGACTCAAAGAGCTCCGCGGCGCGCGCGCGTTCGACGATTTGTCCGGCGTACATGACGGCGACCTCATCGCACATTTCCGAGATCACGCCCAGGTCGTGCGTGATGAAGATGACCGCCATCCCATGCTCTTTTTGCAGGCGCTTGATCAGTTTGAGGATTTGGGCCTGGATGGTCACGTCGAGAACTGTCGTGGGCTCGTCGGCGATCAGGATGTCGGGACGGCAGGCCAAGGCGATGGCGATCATCACTCGCTGCCGCATCCCTCCCGAGAGCTGATGCGGGAATTCCCCCAGGCGGCGATGGGGATCGGGAATGCCCACCTCCTTCAGCATGCTCAGGCATTCCGAGCGCACGTCCGCGGGCGTCATGTCGGGCCGGTGCAGCTCGAAGCTTTCGCTCAATTGGCGGCCGACCGTGTGAACGGGGTTGAGCGCCGTCATGGGCTCCTGGAAAACCATGGAAATGCGCGCTCCCCGGATTTTCGACATCTCCGGGCGCGAGAGCCGCACCAGATCGCAGCCTTCCAGTAAAACGGCCCCTCCCTCGATCACACCGGCCGGCTGCGGCAGCAGGCGCATGACCGCCAAGGACGTGACGCTTTTTCCCGAGCCGGACTCTCCCACGATGCCCAGCGTTTGCCCCCGAGCGAGGTCGAAGTCGACGCCGCGCACGACGCGCACGGCGCCGCCTTCGCCTTCAAAGCGGACCTGAAGGCCTTTGACCTCGAGAAGTTGGGCCACCTAACGCGCCTTAAAGGTCTTGTCGACGACGATGACCGGAGCGAAGGTTTTTCCGGCTTTTAGGGCCTGCTCGGTTTCCTGCTTCAATGTATCGTCGATCCAATACAGTCCGTCCCACGCGCTACCCTCGTTCACCCAATAGCTGACAGGATCGTCCGAGATTTTTGTTCCGTTGGGCGTCGGCCAGCGCAGCCAGCGCCAATAGGCGATTCGGTAATAGGGCGCCTTCCAGAGCAGTATCGTAGCCGCCTCATTGAAGATGAACTGTTGGATTTTGCGGGAGAGCTCCGCCTGGGTGTTTTCGTTGAACTCGCTGCGGTAGGCGTCTATGAGCCTGTCGAGCTGGGGATCATCGGAATTTGAAAAGTTGTTCGTTTGCGGCTTGTGAGCGTTTTTCGAGTGATACTGCCCCCAATATTCCGGTTTGGTCTGGGCGGCCCAGGCCGAGTAGGCGAGCGTGTGTTTTTTCTCCAAGTGGGTCTTGAACGCCGCCGAGGGGTCCAGGAGCTGAATGGTCAGTTCGACTCCCGCTTTTTTCGCCTCTTCTTTGAGGACGACGAGGCGATCGAGATGGGTCGGGTAGCCGCAGGTGACGGGAATAGACAGTCGCTGACCGTCCTTGATCCGGATGCCGTCGGGTCCGCGCTGAGCCCAGCCGGCTTTGGAGAAATATTCATCGGCTGCCTTCAAGTCGAAAGGTCGGGCCTTGATCGACGTGTTGGTCATCGGCCCGTAGCCCTCGTCCGTGTTCAACCGCTCGTAGTCGCCGCGCAGGACGGTCTTGAGCACTTTCTCGACGTTCATCGAGTGCTGAAGGCCCAGGCGGACGTTCTTGTCTTTAAAGAGAGCTACGTCTTGGTTCATCCACATCCCGTAGAGAGGCAGGGGACGATCGGTGTAAAACCACAGCTTGTGAATGAAGCCTTTGTCGTAAAGTTCTCCGGTCGCTTTTTCATGCCAGAATTGCGGCATCGTGATCGGGAAGCCGTCGAGGAGGCCCTTTTTGAAGTGTTCATAGGCGATGTTGAGGTCGCGAATGACCGTTACGACGATTCGGTCGACGTTGTAGCGGTTTTTATTGTAGCGCAGGTCCCGGCCCCACCAGTCCTTCTTGCGTTCGAAGACGATCTCCTTGCCCTTTTCAATCTTGGTGATCTGGTAGGGACCGGTGTTCGGCTCGATTTTCCAGCTGTTGTCGCGCACCCAGTCCGCATTGAGCGTGTGGAAGTGCCGGGGGCGGGGGCGGAATTCGTAGTCTAAATGCATGTCGAGATGGGAGCGTCGTTCCTTGCCGACGATGGCGAAGGTGTGGTCGTCGTAAACGACGACCTTTTCGATTTTCTCCTTGAAGTACTCGTTGTACCAGGGAGCGACGATGTGCTTGGAGAGGAAAAACTCAAGAGCGAAGGCGAAGTCCATGGAGGTGACCGGCACGCCGTCGGACCAGACCGCCTTGGGATGGAGCTTGTAGTAGACGGTTTTTTGGTCCTTGCCGTAGGCCCAATGCGTGGCCACGCCCGGGATGGGGCGGCGGGTGTTTGGATGAAGGTAGGTCAACTCGGTTTGGTTGCCCAGCAAAGAGCTCCGGAAGGAGTCGTTGGAATCCGGACCGACGGTGCGCAGGGTCAGGGGGAATGAGAGATCGAAGGTCCGCAGCGTGCCGCCCTTTTGCGCCTGAGGGTCGGTGAAGGTCGGATCGGAGTCGTTGGTCAACCAGCGGATGTCGGCGGGCAGCACGCCCTTCTCCCAAAGCGTCGGCTCGCCCGCGGACGCCGCGGCGGCGAGAGTGGAACTCAGGAGCAGCAGCAGGATTTTCATGGTGACCTCATTCGTAAACGGTATGACGACGGGGATCGAACGCTTCGCGCACGGCCTCGCCCACGAAG
>JBBTHA010000045.1:0-7770 GCA_038060535.1 Elusimicrobiota bacterium
GCTACCTGGAGATGATGGCCAAGCTTTCGGATTCCTGGGAATCCCCGTTCGACGGCGCGACGCTCAACAAGGCGCAGCTAGAAGCCGCCGCGGCGGCGCACGTGGACTTGCATCGGCCGACAACAAACGACGGCGTCCTCACCATTCCCGAAGGAGACGGCAGCTGGATCAACCGCTGGGCACGCAGCCTTAAACGCAACATGGGAGTCGGCCTGGCATGGAGTCCGCTATCAAATCACTATCGGGGAGAAGTCGCTGCGTTCTCGCCGTCCGGTTGGCTGTGGGCCGACAAATTTGGGCCTCTGTTGACCAAGCCGAACTCCGAGCTTCTGCATGAGTTTCTGCACGCCTATATCGAACGGGGAAAGCACTGGCGGCAGTTCCTTCCGCTAAAACTTTTCTTCATCAATGACCGCCGACGCCCCTTCCCTAAAGCGGACGCTTATAAAGACGCGAATTACGCCAGGCTCCCGTCCTTCGGGGCGAGTGAAATTCTGACTAACTTCCACACGCTCTATCACCGAGCCCTGGGCGTCGCCCAAGATTATGGCACAGCACCCGGCGACTGGACGAGCTCCGCCTACGATGCCGCGCCGCTGGAGGTCCAGCGTCTTATCAAGATGATTGAGACGCCTCTCTTTCTGTCTGAATCCGTCGAGACGATGTCGTCCGAGCTGGTTGTCGCGGTGCGCGAGCTGGCAAAGGGCGGCCCCAGGATAATGCGATTCCAGAAATCATACCACCGCATGGACGGTGTCATCCCCACCACCGGCGAAGTCGAGGAGAACGCGCGAAAAGACGAAGGCTTCTATGAAACGGTGATCCGCGACGGGGCGGGCACTCGTCTCACCGTGAAATTTCTATCGCGCGGCAATCTCCGGCAATATAACGCTGAGGGCACGCATTCCTTCCCCGTGCACTTCAGCAACAGCACATTCGACGTCGTCATCAGCCTCAACCTCGATCAAGTCATCCAAGCGGACATCGACAATCCGATGGTTCAGAAAGAAATCGTGATGAGCGCCGCCCGTCTGTTGGCGGACGATCTTCAGCAGCTCATCAACGCCAACTCGCAGCTGACGCCGTGGCGCGAGCGCCTCAAGGACCTGAAAACCGCCGGCAAGCTGCGAGTTGATCTTGCTCTTGTGCGCAAGATCCGAGACGCCGCCCGGGCGGCCTTCCTCGCCGTCACCAAGCACTTCATTCGTCAAAGCGCTCGCGCGTAATCGGAAGGTCTTATTGACTCGGGCAGCCCAACGGCCCGCTATTGACGTAGCCGCACTCGTCCCCGCCGCAATTCAATTGATCGTTCTGCCCGTCGGCAGCGGCGTCGACGAATTTTTGAACCGACGCCAGGACGGCGTCGCGTCGGATTCGAGCGGCCTGGCTCAGTTTTTTTGCGTGGGCGCTGTTTTTCTCGGCTTTGTCGACCGCGGCATCCAAAGGACGATTACTGTGTCCGGTTAAATCCACGATGGCCTCGCGAATCGTTTTTGCCGCTTGAAGCTCCCTTGCGGCGGAATCGGCGGCGCTGAGGGTGGTTCTCAGTGTGCGTGCGGCGTCCGACCAAAGAAGGGCTAATTCGCCTTTGAGACTGGTCGATTGAGCCTTCAAAAAGCATGGATTCGGACTGGAGTGAACGGCTCCGACACGTCCGGAATGCTTTCTCAGTATGTCCTGCGTGAGCTCAGGCTTCCCGTTGGAAGCGGCCCGCGCCCCGACCGACGCCACGACGATCAGCACCAGTAAACCGTATGTCATATCACCTGCCCCCAGCGGAGACACGGTGATGGTAGCACGACCTGCGCAAAACGGGGCGGGTCCAAAGTCCCCGCCGGACGCCGCCTTTAGGCCTATTCCAAGATTAAACGTCTTTAAACGCCCCGGCCGCCGCGTCGAGCGCGAAATCCAGGTCTTTGGGCGTGTGCGCGTAGGACACGAAGCCGGCTTCCCATTGCGCCGGAGGCAGGTACACCCCGCGCTTGAGCATCCCGTGGAAAAAGCGCCCATAGGCCGCCTTGTCTGCCTTCAAAGCCGAAGCGTAGTCGGTCACCGGCCCTCCCTCGAGGAAAAAGGGCGTGAACATGGAGCCCGTCGATTGGATGCACAGCGGCACTCCCGCAGACATCGCGGCCTGGCGAAGGCCTTCGCAGAAGCGTTGCGCAAGCCGCGACATCGTCTTGTAGGGACTGACGGTGCGCAGCAAGTCGAGCATCGCCGTTCCCGTAGCGACGGCCACGGGATTGCCCGACAAGGTCCCGGCCTGGTAGGCCGGACCCTCGGGAGCGATCATCGACATAACGTCGCGCCGTCCCCCATACGCGGCCAAGGGCAGGCCGCCGCCGACAATTTTGCCGAGCACGGTCATGTCGGGCTTGATGCCGACCATGGTCTGGACTCCCCCATAGCAGACTCGGAACCCCGTGATGACCTCGTCGAAAACAAGCAGGGCCTTCTCGCGCGCGGTGATGCGCCTTAAGCCCTCGAGAAAGCCCTTGGCGGGAAAAACCAATCCCATGTTCGCGGGGATCGGCTCGACGAACAGCGCGGCGATTTGTCCCTTGTGCTTCTTGAAAGCGGCCTCCACGGCGGGCAAATCGTTGAAGGGAACGACGATCGTCGTCGCGGCGAAGGACTTGGGAACTCCGGCCGAGTCGGGGATGCCCAAGGTCGTGGCTCCCGAACCGGCGGCGACAAGCAGGCTGTCCATATGGCCGTGGTAGCAGCCGGCGAATTTCACGATCAAGTCGCGTTTGGTAAACGCGCGCGCCGCGCGCATGACGCTCATTCCCGCCTCGGTCCCGGAGCTGGTCATGCGCAGCAGCTCGATGGACGGCAGGGCGGCTTTGATGCGCTCGGCCAAAGCCACCTCGGCCTGGGTGGCCGCGCCGAAGGTCGAGCCCAGTTCCAGCGCCTTGTTGGCCGCCCGGATGATCTCGCGGCGGGCGTGGCCGAACATCAAAGGCCCCCAGGACAGGCAGAAGTCGACGTACTCGCGGCCGTCCTCGCCCCTCAGCCGCGCGCCGCGGCCCGACCGCACGAACAGCGGCGTGCCGCCGACCGATTTGAAGGCGCGCACCGGAGAGTTGACCCCTCCCACCAGAGAGCGGCGCGCGCGGGCGAACAGAGACTTCATATTCACCGATTTCAAGCGAGCCATGACGCGGCCTCCAAAGCATAATATGTCAGGATAAAGTCGGCTCCGGCGCGCTTGATCGACGTCAAAGACTCCAGCGCGACCCGCTTCTCGTCGATCCAGCCTTTGGCGGCCGCGGCCTTGATCATGGCGAACTCCCCAGACACCTGATAGGCCGCCGTGGGCAGTCCGAAGCGCTCCTTAACCGCCTTCAGCACGTCGAGATAGGGCATAGCGGGCTTGACCATCACCATGTCCGCGCCCTCGGCCACGTCGAGGGCAACCTCGCGCATGGCCTCGTTGAAATTAGCCGGATCCATCTGGTAGGTGGAACGGTCGCCGAAGGAGGGCGGCGACTCCGCGGCCTCGCGAAATGGGCCATAGAAGCCGCTGGCGTATTTGGCCGCGTAAGCCAGAATCGGGGTGTCCGCGCAGCCCGCAGCGTCGAGTGCGGCGCGCATGACGCCGACTTGCCCATCCATCATTCCCGAAGGGGCCACGATGTCGAAACCCGCCTTGGCCTGGGACACCGCCGTCTTGGCGGACAAAGCCAGGGTGGGATCATTGAGGACTTTCCCGTCCTTGACGATGCCGCAATGGCCGTGGTCGGTGTACTCGCAAAAGCACAGGTCGGCGATGAGAATGAGATTGGGGTATTGATCCTTGATGGCTTTGGCGGCCCGCTGCACGATTCCGTTCTCGGAATACGCGCCGGAGGCTTTGGCGTCCTTTTTATCCGGGATGCCGAATAAAATCAAAGAGGGAACTCCGGCGCCCGCGGCTTCTCCGGCCGCCTTGACCGCCGTGTCGATCGAATATTGATAATGGCCGGGCATCGACGAGATCGGCCTTTTCTCTCCTTTGCCGGGCCTGATAAACAGCGGCAGGACGAAATCTTTGACGGACACGTCCGTCTCGCGAACCAGGGCGCGAAGAGCGGGGGTCGCGCGCAGGCGGCGCGCACGCATGGCGGGGTAGATCATGGGGCGATTGTACTAAATCGCCGGAACTAGGCCAGGGCGCGAGACAGGGCGTCGATGAAGGCGCTCGCCGAGGGCCAGCGATCCTCCGACCGGGGCTCCAGGGCGCGAGAAATGGCCGCATCCACTCCGGCCCTCAAAGTCAGCATCGCTTCCGATGGGCGCCGGTATACTTTTTCCATCTTAAGATGGACTCCGCCGTTGGGAAACGGCAATGAGCCCGTCAACAGCTCATAGGCGCAGACGCCGAGAGCGAAGATATCCGCCGACGGGGTGATGACGCCATTTTCTTGTTCCGGGGCCATATAAGCCGGAGTGCCGACGACCTCCATCTTGGTCATCGCCGAAAGAGTGTCGAGCACGCGACGAGCGATACCGAAATCCATGACTTTGGCCAGGCCCTGATAAACCATGACGTTTCCCGGCTTGAGGTCCTGGTGCACCACGCCTTGGGCGTGCGCGTAATCCAGCGCTGAGGCGATCTGGCGGAGATAAGAGCCCACCTCAGCGGGCGGCAGAACTCCCCGTCCAAGGCGATCATACAGCGTTTCTCCCGGAATCCGCTCAAAAACCAGGAATAATCCCTCTTCATCCTCCTGGATAGCGTGGATTTCGACGATATTCGGGTGCTTGAGACCGGCAACCGTGCGCGCCTCCTTAAGGAACCGCCCGCGCTCGCGCGGATGCTCGGCCACCTCGGGGCGCAGTTTCTTGAGAGCCACGGGCCTTTGCAGCGCCAGGTCCATGGCCTCATAAACGATGCCCATGCCTCCTTGGCCCAACGTCTTGATCACGCGAAAACCCTTGGGCACCGCATCAAGGCGGGGCGCGACCACGGCCAGCGTCTCGTGATCCTCGCGGCGCATAGCCATGAGCGCTCCAGGCTCCGCGCGCCGGCGAAACAACACCAGGCCCAAGAACAGCAGGGCGAGGCCGACCGACCCCAACCAAACCGGCCAAACAGTCCTCTCGCGAGGCGCCGCGCCCGCGAACCGGGCGCGGGCGCTGTCGTACAAGGCGTCGAATTGCGAATCCAGGGCCGCCGCGCGCGCCAAATCGGCCAGTTCCTCTTCTCCACGACCCAAGGCGCCGAAGGCGGCCGCCCGCGCCACATAAGCGCGGGCATTGCGGGGGTCGATGCCGACGGCGCGTTCCGCTTCCGCCAGGCCCTCCAAGGCGCGCCCCAGGCTCGTCAAGTTCTCGGCCAAAAGCAGCATGGCGCGCGTGTCGCGCCCGTCAAGAGCCAAAGCCCTCCGCGCGTCCTCGATCGAGACCTCGAATCGGCCCATGCGCTGGCGCGCCAGGCTGCGCAGGCGCCAGGCCCCGGCGTCCTGCGGCGCCTGCTCCAGACGCCGCGTCAACGCCGCCTCGGCCCCGGCGAAATCGCCTAAACTGATCTTGGCTGACGCGTCGCGCATCAGCGCCGCCGCCCTCAGATCGGGCATAGCCGCCCCGCCCGCGGTCAATGCGGAGAGGGCGGCCGGTCTGGCGCCGGCCGGCGCCCCCCATGCGATCGGAGAGGCGAGCACCACATCGTTGGGACCCGCCGCCTGCCGCATCCCCGACAACAGCTCGGCGGCGCGAGCTTTCGCCACGGTAAAATCGACGCGCGGTTTGACCGGTTCCGTCAGCTTGACGAAGGCGATGAGCTCAGGATCGTCCGGGCGTCGTTCCAGCTCCTTGAGCGCCATCTCCCGGGCCTGGGGCTGACGGTTTTCCTTTATAAGCTGTTGGATCTCGGTTTTGGCGTCCGGCGAAGCGCGGGAGACGGGAGCCTTCTCGGTGGAGGCGTTCGGCCGGGGTTTAGCGATCAGGTCGGCGGAAGACACTGAAGAAACAGGCTGTTCGGCCGAATGAGCACCCCCAGGCGTTTCGAGTTCAAATTCGGAAACGCGCTCGCGTGCCCCCTCCTTGCCAGCAACTTTCAACGGATCACCCTCCTCGACTTGAGCGTGGGCGATGAGAACCGGGAACCAGAATGACAAGACAATTAAAATTCGCATAAAATAGACCCAGCGAAGTGTAGCCCTAAGCCCAAAATATGTCAAGTCTAGGAACGTTTCATTGGGGCACTGGGCCTGAAGACTTAATTGGAGGTGGGCCAATTGGCGCACCCACCACGGGTCTCTTGTCCCATGTCATTGACACGGCGAGCGGTTAAAATGAAAATATGAAAATGTCAATCTTGCGAACTTTCATGGGATCAGCTTATATATCGGCCATGCTCGGCTCCAATATGGCTCCGGTGGTGAACGCCCCCACCCTCGCCTCGGTCATCAATCCCCAAATCCTTCAGTCTCTGTCTGCGGCAATGGACATGCCCGTGCCGCCTATTGGCGACGTCCCCTCGCCAAAACCTGTTCTCGTTTCATTTCAGCCTACTCCCGAACTCACAAGCGCCTTCAACCGATACATCCAATACACATTAAAAAAAGACGGGGAGTCGACTATCGGACCTCGAGCCGCCGCCATGCTGGGGATTAAGATCAATGACGGAGAAAAGATACCGACCAAGGCCGTGAGTTGGGAATTTCCCGAGGCTAAATATTTTTTCGTGGTCAGCCTGGCGAATCAAGCGGATATTCTCCTCGTCATGAGGAGAAAGGGGTTCCCGACGAAAATGTTCCTTACGAATCCCCAAATAGAGTTGCGAATGGCCTTAACGACCGAGCGCAGCGGTGATCGTCTCTTGACGAAGGATGAGGCCTCCAACGACTTTAACGACCTCGTCAATTTTTGGGTTGAAAGAGCCAGGTACATCCCGGACCCCCTCATCGTTAAAAACTAAATCGTCGCGTCCTGCCAGTCCGCCCTTGACTCCGCGCGCGGGCCGGCTACACTTCATAGATGCTTCTGACCTTGGTCCTTCTCGCCCAGTCCGCGTGGGCCGCGCCTGAAATCTCCTGGAATTCGGATCAAACCCAACACTTCATCATTCGCCACGAGAACATGAGCAGCGCGCTGGGAGACTACAACCGCATCGAAAGGATTTACGAGGCCCTGCACCCCGAACTGTGGCCGCTGGTCCCTTGGATGGCCCAGAAAAAAGTTCCGATTTACCTGTACGCCAGCCATGAGAGCTTTCTAAAGGGACGTTTTTCTCCCCCCGCCTGGTCGGGAGGCCTCATGACCCAATTGGAGGGAGAGAAGGTGTTGGCGATTTTCGAGCCGGTGGAAACGGCCGTGATCGCCCATGAGCTGACCCATTTGTATTTTCACGCCTTCTTCGATGAAAAGTCCGCGCGAGCGCCGAAGTGGCTCGATGAGGGCCTGGCCGGCATGCTCCAAGACGCCGCGCTCACGCGGCCCGATCCGCGGGACAAGGGACCCGTTCTTTCTACCGTGATTCCCATGAGCACCTTCATGGCCTGGCGGCCCACCCAAGACGACCCGGGCGCGGCGGTCACACTTTGGTATCGGCAGGCCCACAGCGTCGTGCGTTTTATCAAGCACGGACACATCGACGGCGTTTTCACCGCATTCTGCGGAAAACTCCGCGACGGCGTCGATGTCGAAACAGCGCTGCGCGAGGTCTACGGCTACCGGGATTTGACCGCGTTCGAGCAGGCCTGGCTCAAATGGCGCCCCAAAAAAGCCGTGGGAGCGCTGCTCGGACAGGAAGACCGTTAGTCGAACGGCCCGCGGTGAAGCGGG
>JBBTHA010000046.1:0-8165 GCA_038060535.1 Elusimicrobiota bacterium
CGCCGCATTGGCGATTCTCCGAGATCTTTCCCCCCTTGACGCGCACCTCCGCGCCGGAACGAATCGTCAGCGCGGCCAGCGCGTTGCGGGACACGGAAACGTCGCGAAGTCGGACCAAAACCAAGCGGCTTGCGGCCAAGCCGGACCCGGCGCCGTTGGAAATCGTCGACTGCTCGATGATCAACGACGCGCCTTCGCCTTCGGCCGAAACGGCCGCATTGTCGCCGCGGCCCGTGAGCGTGGAGCGCTCAACGCGCAGCCGGGAGCGGCCGCTGACGGCCAGCGCGACCCGTCCCTCGAGGGAGCAACCCTCGACGTCGAGGTCTCCGCCCGCCACGCGCACCGCGTTGGCCGCGGACCGTATCGAGAGGTTGCGCAAAGTCAGGCGCCCCGCGTCCACGCCAAGCGCCCAATCCGAGTCCGGACCCGAGCCGGAGATGACCACCTCGTCGCTGGTTTTTCCTCTTCCGAGTATCGTCACCGATTTCGTTGTCTTCGGGCTCTCGGCGTAGGCGCCGGGAGCCAGCTCGATGACGTCTCCTTCACGCGCCCCCGCCAAAGCCTCCGCCAAGGACCCGCGGTCTGAACCCGGAGCGCGCCGGGAATCGACGACCCAGCGGCCGGGTATCAGCGGCGCGGCGACGGACGCGGACTTTAGCGCCGGCCTCGTCCAAAGGCAATGCGCCGTCATAAGACCCGACAGCGCGGCCAAAAGCGAGAACATCTGGACCAGGGAATCCTTCGCCGCCTCGGACCAGGGCAAGCGTCTCATCGCGACACCGTGACCCGCCCCGTGGCGCGGTCCAAATCCAGGCGCACGCGCTTGACGCCCTCGCGCCGCGCGGCCTCGATGGATTCATTGGTGAGCTCCGAGATCAGACGGGCCAGCTGGCGCACGCCGTAGTCTTGAAACTCCACGTTGCGGCGCAGCGCCTCGACAAGCACCTCGGGGGCGGTGTAGGACACCTCGATCCCGTAGCGCCGCCAATGCCGGGCGATCGTCAGGCAGGCGACCTCCGCGACATCGACTGGCCGCAGCTGATCCATGAGCAGAATCTCGTCGAAGCGGGCCAGCAGCGGGCGCTCGAACCCCTCGCGGACCAGAGCTTCCCGGGCGCGGCCGGTTCTCATGACGGGATCTTCGGTCTCCCCCCAAATCGAGCGCAGCGACTCGACGCCGACGTTGCAGGTGGCGAAAAAGGCCGCGGCGGAAAAATGCACCGTCTTTCCAGAGCTTTTCTCGGGACATTGAGCCCGGTCCAATATATCGTAGAGGCAATGGCGCACGTCGCCGTGGGATTTTTCGAACTCATCGAGGATCACGACGCGATAGGGATTATCCAGCAGGGGACGGGTCAGGGCGCCGCCGACCTCGTCTCCTTGGTAGCCGGGCGGAGGGCCGATAAGCGTGAAAACGTCCTGGGGGCCCTTGTATTGATTCATGCGCAAAAGAACCGGCTCGCTGTCGGGATAGAGGGCCTTGGCCGTCAATTCGCCGAGAAACGTTTTGCCGGTGCCCGTGGGACCCACCAGAAGAAACGCGCCCAAAGTGCGATTGCCGGCCGCCACGGCCAGGCCTTGGGACAGGCGCGCGACGACCCGGTCGACGGCCGCGTCATGCCCGCGCAGATTCTCTTTGATCCAGGCCGCTCGCCCCGCGAGGCTCTTTTTGCGCAGCCGGTCAAATCCTATCAGAGCTCCGGCGTCGCCGCGGCCTCGGGCTCGCCGCGCCAGCCAGGCCAGGCGAGAGAGAAGCCCCGCCAGGCTGAGCGCAAAGAGCGCGGGCATCAGAAGCGGCATGGCCGCGTAAAGTTCGTACAAACTCGTGGCGATGATCACCACCGCCATGAGTGAAAAAACGCTTCGGTTCAAGAAGGATCAGGTCGGCGACGCCGTTCGTTCCGGACGCTCGGCGTTTTTCGCCTGGGAGCGTACGTCGTCTTGGGCGACGGCGCTCGCCTTCTTGCGCTCGCCGTCCTTCTCGGCGGCGACGTAAATGAGCCCGCCGGCCAGACGAGTCATGGTCCGGCCCCATTTGGAGCGCGCACCAAGACCGGGGGGCCGAGGACCGGCGGCAGACATGTCGACCGCCTTGAACGAAGAAGACGTCTTAAGGCCTCTTCCCTTCCAGGCGACCAGGAGCAGGCCCCCCGCGAGACTTAAAACGCCGACGGCGCTCTTTGCCAACAATCCCGCGCCGCCTTCCTGAGCGGCGACGACCCGTGAAACGAGAGCGAGCGTTCCCACGTTCGTCGGAGCGAAGGCGCCGCTCAAACGAAGCGTCGAAGATTGAACGCGGGCCCCGCCATCGGCCCTCCCGAAAGCCTCCACGGAGGCCTGAGCCTCCGCGGCCCGGGCGACGCCCTCGACCGGCGTCTCGCTGTGCGCGTGCCGCGCCGGCTCCGCGCCCGGCGTGAGGGCGGCGGCCGACGCGGAGACGGAAGGCCGCGCGTCCGTCTCGCTGCCGGAAACTCCCATTGAGGTCATCGATGTCCGCGGCGTCGCCTCCACGAAGGACCGCGCGCGCCCCGACGTCACGGCGGACTCAAGACCGCCGAAATCTCCAGGAGCGGTCTGGGACAGACGCGCCCGCAAGGGTCCCAACGCCCGCGACCGCATGCCGAGCAAGGCGTTGAAAATATCGCGGCCGGACGCGGCGACCACATCGGCCGTGGGCTGCGAGGGCGCCTCAGAGAGCCGGGAAAGATGGCGCATATGAGAGCGAACCTCGGGAGCCTGCGGCATGGTCTCCAACGCGCCGCTGGGCGAGGACCGAATCGAGGAATGAGACCGCGGGGCGGACTGCGCCGGCCCCTGGTTTGGCACGACGGCCTGAAAGGTCTTGTGCGACGCAAAAACGGGCTGGGCGTCTTTAGCCGAGCCGGGCCAGAGGGAGCGCATCACGCCTTCCGCTCTTTGGGAGGACGCGTGCAGCTCGCCGGCGATGTCGTCGTCGGAGCGGGGGTTCCGCACGGCGGGAGGCCCGAACCCGATAAAAGGACGGCTGACCTCGACATCCTCGGAAGCGATCGTCTCGTCGACTCGCGGCTTCTTCTCGCGCGAGTCCCGGTCCGGGGGGCCGCGCTTGGCGGACGCGACGGTGGCCATCGCGGCTAGGCCGGGGGCCGCATGGGGAGTCACGATCTCGACGGGAAGGCTCGGAGGCGAGTTGCTCGCGTAATGCTTCATCAAGCCGTCCCTCGGATCGACTCCCATTTTATTATCGACAGCCTTGATCTGGTAGACGTAGCTCATGTTGGGCGTAAGACCTTCGTCGCGATAACTCGTGCCCGCCGTCTCGCCGGCCTTTTTTCCATCCTTTAAAACGATGTACTTCCAAATTCCCACGGGATCGGTCGAGGCCTCCCAATGCAGTTCCGCTTGGGTGGCCGAAAGCGCCTTCACCGTCAGATTCTGGGGCGTGGTGGGCATGCACGACTGGTCATACGAGACGCTCTCCTGAATGGTGACCGAACCGTCGGTGTTGACCACCCTCTGCAAAGAGGTCAGCCGGGAGTAGATCACCTGGTTGTTTTTCAAAGTCCCCCGCCCTTTCTTCGCCCCTTCCCCGGTCAGACTGATGATCTCATGAGTTGTGACCGGGGGTTTGCCGTCCGTTTCGGGAATCGCGATATGACTCCTGTAGGGATAGGCTTTGTCCGCCTCGGGTGAGCGAAGGTCGCATGAGCCGGGCGTATCGTTGCCGCAAGAGGACAGACCGTAATAGAACGTAAACCCGACGATATTATCTCCCTCGGAGGGAGGATCCCAGCATATGGGAAGCTCCATGACATCGCTGCCGCGGCTTGAATTCCCGGGAATGGTCTGAAGGTAAGTGCAAATATCCACGGGCACGGGCTTTGAGGCCTGCGCCGCAGCGCCCAAAGGCGCCCCGCATATCACCCCGACGACGATCGCATGAAACACTGTCTTGACTTTATCCATAGTCGCACCCCGCCCGTCGAGCATTCTATTCTACACAACTAACCTCTCCGACGACAAGAAACTCTAAAACTCGATCCAATCTCCTCAACGCTCGTTGTTGAGCGGCCGGGCCTCGCAGCTACGAATCGACTCGTAGCGCGCCCGCACCGGCTGCAGAGAAGCCAACCGCCCGATCCAAGACCCCACCAGCGCCCTTTGCTTATCGCGAAAGGCGCGCTCCAGCTCTTTGCGCGACGAGGACAGCGCTCTGCTCTTCCTGGCCTCCTCATTCATGATTCGGGTCAGGGCCACGCCTTCGACGTTCTCTTTCATGTACTCGTCTAATTGATAGTCTTTGTACTTCTCCGCGTTTCCAGGCAAACGCATGAACTCACGAAAACGCGCGTTATACTCGTCCTTCAACATTTGGGAATGGGAAAAGACCCCCTCGAGAGTGAACGGGTAATGGCCGGGAGTGGCCAGAATGCGCATAAGGTCCTGCAATTGCGCGGGCGTGTAATCGGTCTTTTGCCCGCTCTTGATGTGGTAAGCGTACAGCTCGTCGGCGCTGGGCTGGACTTCCTTCCACCACGCCAGGGTCTTGGAGAATTTCTCATCCTTGGTTTCCTTAACCCAGCGCACGAGCAATCGATCCAGTTCGACATCGTAACGATTGGTGTGCTCCAACTGCCTGGCCCGCGCCTGATAGACGGGATCCTCCCCTAGCGCGGCACAGCCCGTTTCGATCTCCGCTAGCGCGCCTGCATCCAGCTTCAGAATTTCAGACCTCCCCGAAGGGGACTTGACCGCGGCGCATAGCGCGGCGCCCACGTCGCCCAGGAAATAATCCGAGGTCGCCACCGGCGAGATGTGCAAATCCTTATCATCGTATAAACGCTCTTGAAGGCCGCGCAAAGACAGGTCCTGATAACGATTGAACAGACTGTCCCAGTGCCTGTAGTAGGAGCCCAATTCATCCTCTGAACTCAACGACAGCGCGCAGCGATTGGCGGGATAATAGTAAGACGCGAACTGCTCGAGCGCTCCGATTCGCTTGGGAACGCGCCGGGCCAAAGGAACCACCGTCACCCCCCCGTAGCACTGCAAGAAGATCGACTTGATCCAGGTGTCGGGTGCGACCGCCCCATATAAATGGTTAAGCCCCGTCCAAGACAGCGGCTCCACCTCCGAAGAACTCCACAACGAGACACCACGTTGGTTTCCGTGGCCCCCGAACACCACGGTCAATTCCTCGGGGTTTCTTTTGGCGAGCGTGTCGAAGGTGGCCTTGAGGTTTTCGTAAGTCCCGTCTCCGTAGGGCTCATCGATCTCCAAACGACTCTCCATGGGCACGAACGGGGCTAGACTGGAGGCCGTGGAGACCGTTGGGGCCGCGACGACGGCGCTCTTGGGCTCTCCGCCCGCGTTCAACACGATCGCATCCGATTTGAAAAGACCGCGATAGAAGCTCAACAGGTCGTCTTCATTGCTCGGGTTATTCGAAGTGGGCGAAAAGCCACCGTTGACATACACGTTGTAGCCGGCCTTTGGGGGACGCGCGCGCTTGGCCACCCCATCGGCGTAGTCCCCGCCTCGCGTGCGCTTGATCAACTCCAAGGCCACCGCCTTTTCCGGCGAGTTTCCCTTCCGATTGGCGAGAAACTCCAATTCCCCTTCAATAGCCTCGTAGGGAATATTCAGGCTCGCCAAAAAATCGACGGCTAAGGAAAAGAGGTCTTTTTTCCTTTCCTGCGGGACGGGAGCGCTGGCGACCGCCGCCGCGATTTCCTCAAGGGTGTAGCGGTAGCGCTTGCCCATGCCTTCGGGATTCTGGGCATGCAAAATCCGCTTCTGGATCAGCGTCAGGGCTTCTTCCTTGAGCCGGGCGTCTCCGCTCGCGTAGGCGGCCAGAATGATGGGACGGTAGCGCCAGCGCTCCACGGCCGACGATTCCAGAGCCCTGACGGCGTCGACCAGCATGTTTTTAAGCGCGCGCACCACCTCCGGCTCGTAGGTCCGGGAAAACAGCCCCCACGCGAATTGCGCAAGAGCTGGGGCCTCTATGTCCGCGGACCCGCCTCCGGGGGGAAATGACTTCAATGTCTCCATTCCGCTCGATAGGGCCGAGGCCGCGTTCTCCGCTTGATATTTCAGATGCCATTCATCGGAGGACTGCGTGCGCTCGACGCGAACGCCCTCCCAATAGTCTTTGCCTTTCAGTCGAAGGATCAACGCCTCCACGGCCAGGCGAGCCGGATCCGCCGGCTGGCCTTGCGCGAAGCGGGGGATTCTCAGGTTGGCTTCGATATTGCCCCCGAACAGCTTGTAGTCGAACCCCAGCTCCGAGAAAAAATCGACAACGGCCGCCGCACACCGTTCGCGCTCGGAGGGCTCGGATAAAGCCCATGCATGGCCGACCATGCGGCCAAAGATATCGGCCAGGCGCTGGCCGACCTGCTCCGCGTTCGGCGGCGTCAGGTTCCAGGACGGCGCGGCCACCTCCTTGCGCATCGTCAACAAGGACGCCCGCCTCAACTCGGGGTCGCCGCTCGCATACCCCAGGAGGGCGAAGCCCGGCCGGTTCCAATCGTTCTCCCCCCACGGCGAGGGAATATTTCTGGAGGCCAGCTTCTCTCTCACGAGTTGGGCCGTTTCGGGACGCGACGGCTGCACGAACAAGGCCGGAAACCACTGCGGAGCGTTCGGCTCGGGAGACTGCTCAGCCCACATCAAACCCCGGGCGATCTCAAGGGCCCGGTCGTATTGCTTGGCAGAATACAAAGACATTTTAAGCTCCCCGTACTTGGGAAGACTCAAAGTCTTGAGAACTTCCAGCGCGATCCCTTGAGACGCGGGGTCTATCGGCGACCCCGCGTAAAATTCGAGATCCTTGGCGATATCCGGGTAATCGAAATTCAGCTTCGAGATCAGCTCCACGGCCGCTTGCTTGAGAAATTCGGGATGGCGCGAGGCGCCGCTCAAGATCGCGCGGAATATGTAGAGCGCGCGCCCGGAACGTTCCTTCAAATCGAGCTCTTCCTGCCTGTACGACATAAAATTCAGCACTTCGGGCGAAGGATCGCGCTCGAGCATGTGATAATCTCCGAAATCGGAGTTGGAGCCGTCGCTGGGCTTGGCCCGCAGAAGGCGCCTGTCGGTTCCCTCGATCAGTCGACGCAGAAGCTCGACGACGCGCCCTTGCAGGCGCGCATCGCCGCTGGCGTAGGAGGCCGCGTACAAGGGATCATAGCGAAACGCCGTCTCGCCCAAAGGCGGAGAATCAAGAACCTCATCGAGAAATCGAACGACGCCGGGCTCGGAGGCTTGCCGCACCACATTGACGATGTCTTGCTCCTCGACCCGGGAGGGATTTTGCGCGCGTGTGCGATCGACCAGCGCATACCGAAGCTTCCTCACGCTCTTGGCGGCGCTCGCCCGCCAGGCTTCATCCCGCAATCTCTTCAGCCCTTCGTCTCCCTTCGCCTGGCGCACGAAAGCCTCGAGCATGGCCCGAGTCAACTCGGGGTGGGGTTGCCTGAACGCCTCATCGATCTTTTCACGCCACACGGATTCGTCGAGCTTCGCCTCGGCCAGCATCGTCCCAAATATCGCGGGGCTGTTTTTCGGCAGCGAGTCCTGCCCCGTCGATAACAGATGGCTCAGCTGATTTAATAGGAGCGCGAACCGCCCCGCGTCGGTCGTCTCGCGCAGCAGGCGCAGCGCCCGACTCTTCAAGTCCGGCCGGCCCGACGCGTAGGCCGCGAGGTAGAGGTGGCAGCGTTCGCACACCGGGTCGGCCGAAAGGCTTTCCAGGGTTTCGTCGAGAAAGTCCGCCACCTGGGGCTCGGACGCATTGACGAATAGAAGACGTGAAAACCGAGAGGTGGTGTCGTCGTTGGTTTTCTTGTATTCGTTGGGCCGGTCCGCCAGCCAGCGGAAATAGCGGACCGCCGCGTCCTCCGACGGCTCGGCGGGCGCGGCGGTCGCCAGACCCAGAAGGAGAACGGCGGCTAAAGCGCGACGACCCATGCCGCTCGAATCGCCTTACGGACTTGTCTTGTCGTTTGCCACGGCCCGATCCGTCAGCTCGATCAAGAACTCCATGCGCAGCTTCGCGACCGCCTCGGACTTTTCAGGCTGAAGCTCCGTGCGACGAAGCAGGACCACAAGCCGGGCTTCCGCCTCGCTTAAGGACTCGTTAAACATTAACTGACACGTTTCACGGAACTTCTTTCGGGACG
>JBBTHA010000047.1:0-35089 GCA_038060535.1 Elusimicrobiota bacterium
TCAAGGATGACCTCGTCGAGGACTTTCTGGACCCCCTCGCAGCTCTTGGCCGATATCAGGACGGGGTCTTAAACGATTTTGAGGACATCGAATATCTGCTCCAGCGTTCCGTCGACGTCCGAAGAGGGCAGATCGATCTTATTGATGACCGGTATTATCCGCAAGCCGACGGCCTGAGCCAAGGTGGCGTTTGCCAGCGTCTGGGCCTGGACGCCCTGTGTCGCGTCGACAACGAGCAGAGCCCCCTCGCAAGCGGCCAAGGCCCGACTGACCTCGTAGGTGAAGTCCACGTGACCGGGAGTGTCGATAAGATTGAGAAGCCATTGCTCCCCATCGGGAGCCGTGTAATCCATGCGCACGGCCTTGGCCTTGATGGTAATGCCTCTCTCCCTCTCGAGCTCCATCGAATCCATGATCTGCGCCTGCATGTCTCGACGGGCGATGGTCCCCGTCAACTCCAGCAGACGGTCGGCCAATGTCGACTTGCCATGGTCGATATGGGCGATAATTGAAAAATTTCGAATGCGTCCGGTCGCGCTCATATCTATGGATTCTGTTCCAGGAGAGTGCGTATCTCGTCGGACTCGGAACACATCAGGGCTTTGGTCACAAGCTTCTTCATCTGCTCGTACTTAAGGCCCCGCACGGTTTGCTTGACCCGGAGATACATCCGAGGAGAAATCGACATCGCATCCACTCCGAGACCGACCAGAAGAGGGACCGCGCGCGGATCGGACGTCATTTCTCCGCAGACCCCGACCCACTTCCCCTTGCGGTGCGCGGTTTGGACGATTGAATCGAGCAGGTGGAGAACGGCCGGATGAAAAGGGTCATACAGGTGAGCCACATTTTCATTGATCCGATCCACGGCAAGCGTGTATTGAATGAGGTCGTTAGTGCCTATGGAAACAAAGTCAATGTAAGGCAAGAACGCGTCCAGGAGAATGGCAGTCGAAGGGATTTCAACCATAATCCCCATCTCGACGTGATCCCTCAAGACGACCCCCTCGGCTTCAAGCTCGCCCCGTGATTGCTCAAGAAGGCGGCGCACGGCCAACACTTCCCCGACAGAAGACACCATGGGAATCATCACGCGCACTTTCCCTTTGGTGGCCGTGCGCAGGATCGCGCGAAGCTGCGTCTTGAAAAGATCCACGTGGCGCAGAAACAGCCTGACCCCCCGAAGGCCCATGAAGGGGTTGGTCTCGTTTTTGGATAATTCGATGCCAAGCTGAGACAGTCGGTCGCCCCCGATGTCGGCGGTCCGTATGATGACTTCGCGACCCTCCATGGCCTTGACCGCCACGCTGTAAGCCTTGACCTGCTCTTCTTCCGAAGGCGCCTCGGAGCGATTGAGGAACAAGTATTCCGTGCGGAATAATCCGATACCGTCGACTTGAAGACTGACGATGCTCTTGAGCTCTTCGGGAGAATCAAGATTCGCCTCCAGAGAAAAGGTCCGGCCGTCAAGAGTGACGCCTGGACTTCCTCTGAGGGCCTCAAGCGAACGCTCCTCGGCCACGGCCCGCTGCTGGACTTTTTCATACTTCGCGACGGTCTCGGCTCCGGGGCTGATGATGACCAGGCCCTGCTCGCCGTCCAAGATAATCGTATCTCCCGTGTGCACGCGACGACTGACGTCCGAGAGGCCCACGACCGCCGGGATCTCCAAGCTTTGGGCCAAAATGGCGGTATGGCTGGTCTTGCCCCCAAGATCCGTGGCGAAGCCGAGAATGTTGGTGCCTTTAAGGCTCAAGGTGTCCGAGGGGAGCAGGTTGCGGGCGATCAACACGCACTTCTCGTTGATATCGGCCAAGCTGCGCTTTTGCTGCTTCATCAAATGAAGCAGCAGCCTCTTGCCGACGTCAAAGAGATCGTGGCGGCGTTCACGGAAAAACTCATCATCCATGCGCTCGAATTGACGGTTCACCTGTTCCAACGCCTCGGACAAGGCGAACTCGGCGTTGACGCCCTCTTCTTGGATGCGCTTGGGGACATCGTGCGTGATCAGGGAGTCCTTCAAGATAAGACGGTGGGCATCGATGAGTTTCGCATGCTTCTTGCCCAAGACTTTAAGGACCCTCTGCTCCGCAGCGTCTAGATCCCGGTGGGTGATCTTCTGGGCGGCCTTGAAACGGCGGACCTCTTCTTTGATTTTCTCTCTGGGGATCTCAATGCGCTCGACGACGATGTCCTCGTCTTCGATGACATAAGCCCGGCCGATGGAGATGCCCGGACTTGCCGCGATTCCTTTGATGACGATCACGGCTTAGTCCTCATCGAACTTTCTCTCAAAGAGGATTTCCAGCGCGGCGATGGCCCTGTCTTCATCTTGGCCTTCGGCTTTGATGGTCAGCTTGGAACCGCTTTCCGCAGCCAACAGCATCAGCCCCATGACGCTTTTTCCGTTAACCTGAAGTCCGTCCTTGACCACGAGAATTTGGCTTTTGAATTTGACGGCCTCCTGAACGAACATCGCCGCCGGACGCGCGTGAAGGCCGAGACGATTGCGAACGACCATCACTTTCTCGCTCATTTCCACAGCCCCGTCGCCGACACCGCCGCCGCCGCCGCGCCAACGAATCCCGCCTGCATGAGCGGTTCCACCCCGCGCCAAGACAACGCCAATCCCGCGGCCCCCGACACGACCGCCGCCAAGAGCAGCCGGGGTTCAAGTATCGACGCCCATAATAATCCCGCGAGAACGGCTCCTGCGGCCGTGGCACGCCTTAAGAATACGATCCAGGTCTGAACGCCCAGGCTTGCAATGTCAACGAGAGCGTTTTCGCCGCGCTCCAGCCCTCGCTGAAACCCAATCCAACGCGCGGCGAACGCCGGAACGTTATACGCCGCCAAGGCGGCCGCGCCCCCGACGACGAAAAATGGAAAACGAATCCCCAGACGAACGACTAAAAACGCGCAAAGAATTCCCACGACGGCGCTGGCGGGCCGAAGCGCGCCCCAAAATAACGAGTCGTAAATCCCCGCCAAGGACGCGCCGTAATCCGTTTTATAACGGCTAATTTTTTCAATGGCAAGCTGCCGCTGGACGCCTTGAACCGCCGCGGCGGCCGCTTCGCCGCGACATACGATTCCAGCCAAAAGCCAAGCCGCGATCGGATGCGTATTGAAATATTCAAGGTGACGAAGGCGTGCGCGACGAAGTTCTTCGGACTCGAATCCCCAACACGCTCCCAACCAGGGATCGAGCGCGAATAAAAACCCGGTCGCCTGCATGCGCGCGGGCTCCCAGCCCGTTTGTAAAAACAGAAGGCGGAAGGCGACTCGTGCTTTCATGAGCGGCGTCATTTCCTGACTCATACCCTGCGCAACCCCCGGACGGTCACGCTGGAAAGTCCGATCCATGGGGCGCAGAACGCGGCGATCTGCGCGCCGATTTGAAGGCACTCCGGAGCTCTCGACCAGCAGACCCTATCGAACGCTGAGATCAAGACCACGGCGGAAGCCGCGAGAACGAACGTCACCGCGGCATGCGCCGCAAGCGTTTTGACCATCGCCGGCCCCAGGCCCGTGTCCGTCCGCGCGCCCAGAGATAACGCATTTCCCGCGACGGAACGACGCCGGCGTTCTACGGCCTCCAGCCCGGAATGAAGGGCTCCCGTGATCACGCCTCCAGCCAAGCTGACGCCAATGGAGCATTCCGCGCCCGCCAACAACGCCGCAACGCCTGCGGCGACCGGCCCAGACCAGCTCAGATGTCCGCCCACCGGAAGACTCGACAGGCTCAAAAGCTCGATGGCGACTCCCAAAAGAGCGCCGAGTGCGGGAGCCCCCGCGAGGCCGCCGACGATAACCCCCATGATCATCGGGCGGGACACAAGAGTTTGAGCGACCATAACGGCGTCCAGTTCAAGCGCGGCAAGCACGACGCAGCCGATGATAAGAGTTATGAGACCTCCAAGGCGGCAAGAATATCATCTTCAGGATCGGTCGGAAGACTTCGACCCTCTATCCTGACGCCGCGCGCGGCCAACGTGCGCAGAGTCATCTTGTCTTTCTTATCGAGAAACAACGCCCGCCCGAGCTGAATTTTTCCCACGGTAAAATGGAGGCCGCCCACGTTGATGCGGTCCAGCGCCACGCCCTGGTCCAGGAGAGCGAGCGCCTCGCTCGGGCCTGGAACAAGAACCAGAGCGCGGCTCGCGACCACCTGCTCGGAGGCTAGGGCCTTAGGGGCCTGCGCGACCGAAACCACCAGCAAGCCCACCGAAGGCGGCAAAGCCATCCGCATCAACGCTCTCTGGATCTCATCGTCGGCCGCGGAATCCGAAACAACGACGACCAAATCGGATTTCAAAAAAGGAACCCAGCCTTCAACGACTTGGCCATGGATCAGGCGGTCATCGACGCGGAAAAGTTCGACCCCCATCAATGAATCACCGCCGAGGCCAAAAACATTTTACGAACGTCGCGGATGGACTTCTGCCCATCGGAAATAATTTTCTCAACCAGGGCCTCCAGGGTCATCCGGCCGCGCTGGCTGAACGCGGACACGAGCATATACAAATTGACCCCGCTGATCATCTCCACGCGCGCCGATTCTTTGATAAGCGGAAACGCAATATTATTGGGCGTACCTCCCGGCATGTCCGTAAAAAGGATCACCCCGTCGGGACTGGCCAGCTCGGCCAAGACGAGTTCAATGCGCCTGCGGATCTCCCCGGTGGATTGGCGGGAAGACGTCGCCACCGCGCGAACGCCGGAACTCTGCCGTCCAACGATCCCCTCGGCGGCTTCAACAAGATAAGCCCCGAACTCCCCATGGGTCACGATAACGATATTGATCACAAAGCGATATCCCGGTGGAATTCCTGCACCGGATGACCCGAGCCTTGAAGTTTCTTGGCCAGCCAGCGTGTACAAAACACACTTCGGTGTCGTCCTCCCGTGCAGCCTATTGAAATGGTCAGGTATGACTTGCCCTCCCGCACGTAATGCGGCAAAAGCGCGGTAATTAATTTATGCCAATTGTCGAGAAATCGGCGGGCGATCGGTTGGGCCAAAATATATCTCTGCACGGGTTTATCGAGACCGGTTTTCTTTCGCAAGCCCGCCTGATAGTGGGGGTTGGGAAGAAAGCGCACGTCCATCACGATGTCGGCGTCGATGGGAATTCCATGCTTATAGCCGAAGCTCACGATTTGCAGCGTCATCTCGCGCGTGCGAGTGAGTCCGAGGGTTTCCGATATCTTTTCCTTCAATTCCCCCAAAGCGAGATGGGTCGTGTCGATGACTTTGTCGGCCACGCCCTTGATGGGAGCCAACAGCCTTCGCTCTTGTTTGACGGCATCGGCAATCTTCCCCCCAAGAGGATGTCTGTGCCGCGTCTCGGAAAACCGGTGGATCACGACCTCATCCGCCGCGTCGATGAAAAGCGTCCTAATATCAAGGCCCTTGTGCTTAAGCTCCTTAAGCTGCCGCGGCAGCAAGGTCAACACTCTTCCTTCGCGCACGTCCATTCCCAACGCAACACGCGTCATCCGCGGAGACTTCAACATGAACGACGCGAACTCGTCGAGCATGACAATGGGGAGGTTGTCCACGCAAAACCAACCGAAATCCTCGAACACTTTCAAGGCCTGGCTTTTACCCGCGCCGGAAATCCCCGTGATGACGAATATCTTCTTGTCGCCCGATGTCTCGCGCGTCATGACGGCCTCTCCTTGATCTTCATTCGTTCAATGAGACGCTTATTGAAGCTCTCCGCGGAAAAGTACCCCTGCGACCGCAGGCGCTGATTCAGGGCGGCAACTTCGATAAGAACGGCTAAATTGCGTCCCGGACTCACCGGGATGCGGATCAAAGGAATTTCCACGTCAAGAATGGAGAGCTTCTTCCCGTCGAGTCCGGTACGATCATAGGCCGTCGCCGTATTCCAGGGCTCAAGCTTTATGGCCAACTCGATGCGGGTGCGGTCAAGAATGGCGCCGATGCCGAAGAGAAGCTTGACATCGATGACTCCAAGGCCGCGCACTTCCATATGATTCCTCAAAGGCTCGGGGCAAGATCCTCGAAGATAGCCGCCGCGGCGGTGCTGGATGTTGACGGCGTCGTCAGCGATGAGTATGTGCCCTCGCTTGAGAAGCTCGAGGGCGCACTCCGACTTTCCGATGCCGGCCTCGCCTTGAATGAGCACGCCAAGCCCATAGACGTCGACGAGCACGCCATGCATCGTAATGGCCGGAGCCAGTCTCGCCTCGAGGGCTTCGGAGAGTTCTCCCGTCAAGGTCGTCGTGTCATAAGACGACCTCATCAGCGGAACCCCGTGCTTCTTGCACGCTTGAACGAGCGCGGCCGGCGCCGGAGCGTTGTGAGTGATGATCACGCACGGGATGTCGACGTTATCGAGCATCGCCAGCAACGCCTCGGTTATTTTTTTGGGGTCGTTTTTTTGACAGTATGCCTGTTCGCCGTTTCCGAAAATCTGTATGCGTTCGGCTCGAAAGCGATCAAGAAAACCCGAGAGCGCCAAGCCGGGGCGGTTCAAGTCCGCCGCCTTAACCCGGCGGCCCAGCGACTTCTCTCCGGACAACAGCTCAAGGCGCAGGCGATCCCCTTGCTCCTTAAGGAGTTCGCCGACGGTCAGTTCCGCGGCCTGCACGGCGCTAGCGCTTGTTCTTGCGGACAGGTTGGACGATGCCGAGACTCTCGTCCCCGCGCCGAAAGAGAACTTGAATCTGGTCCGTGTCCTTGTCTAAGTAGACAAGAAACTGCCTATCCGAGGAGTCCATCTCAGCCGCCGCGCTTTGGGGGGTCATCGGCTCCACCGCCTGGCGCACGATGCTGAAGACCGTCTCCATCGGAGGGATGGCCTCGGCTAGAGTATCCGAAACTTTAGGTTTGTGCCGGCTCTTGATGCGCTCCTTATGCTTCTTGAGTTGGGCGTCGATTTTGTCCGAGGCAAGGTCGATGGCGGAATACAAGTCCGCCGCCGTCGCCAGAGAACGAAACTTCTGCCCGGGAGCATGAACCACCATTTCAGCCTTGTGGGAGCGTTTTTCCACGAAAAGGAAGGCTTGGCCCCAGACTATATGGTCGAAATACTTTTGAGCCTTGGCCATTTTTTGTTGAACATACTCTCGCAAGGGGGGCGTAATTTTAAGCTGTTTGGCTGTTAGTTGAATCTCCATAGATGGGAGATTCTAGCGCTTGAGTCTCTCCGTGTCAACGAACGACATCCTCTTATATCGTCAGTTCCTCGACTCCTGTTGACTCCTTCCACATGAAACTGATACTATCGTTTCCGCCTACTTTTTGGGACGTCCTAGGGTGATCGACAGCGCCAGAAGTAGACTTATTCACAGATCGGTAAAATCTTATAAAATACATAAAAACAAATGGTTTATTCTGTGAATAAAAAGTTATCCACAGATGTGGACAGCCTGTGAAACTTGCGACCGCTGTTGAGCTTTGGTCACAGGCCGTTGAACGATTGCGCCTGGAAATCGGGAATGAAAACGCCGAGCTCTGGCTAAAGCCCGTGGAGGCCCATTCCCTGGATGGAGGGGTCCTTCTTCTTAAGGTCCCAAACAAGTTCTTCTCCGACGGAATCAAGGAGCGATATCAGAAGAGATTGCTCTCCATCTTAAAGGAAATTTCCGCGCAGGAAATCGGTCTTGATTTTCGCATCGAGCGCGATTTAACCCGGGTTCTCCCCCCCTCGGATCCGGTTCCAGAAGCGTCTCCTCAATCTGATTTTCCTCTCTCGGAGCTCAATCCCCGCTACACGTTCGAATCTTTCGTCATCGGCGAGTCGAACCGCCTGGCGCGCGCCACTGCGGAATCCATCTCAAAGAACCCCGGCACTCAATACAATCCCTACGTCATTTACGGCGGAGTGGGCCTTGGGAAAACCCATCTGATGCATGCCATCGGAAATTCCATCCGCCGTCACCACCCCCGCTCGCGCGTTCTCTACACGACCAGCGAGCAGTTTGTTAATGAGTTCATCGCTTCGGTTCAGAACAACCATATTGATTCCTTCCGTTCGCGGTATCGTTCACTCGACTGCCTTCTGATAGACGATATCCAGTTTCTCATCGCCAAGGATCGATCGGAACAGGAATTTTTTCACACATTCAACGCTCTCTTTGATTCCAGAAAACAAATAGTCGTCAGCTCCGATCGTTCTCCGAAAGAAATGTCTCCCCTCGAACAAAGATTGATTTCCCGCCTTGAATGGGGGTTCATGGCGGACATTAAACCCCCGGACCTGGAAACCCGCATAGCCATCTTGCGAAAAAAGGCGGAGCTTGAGGGGTTTACCGCTCCGGATGACGTCATTCTTTTCATCGCCTCTTCCGTTAAGACCAACGTGAGATCTCTTGAGGGTTGTCTCATCCGCCTTAAAGCGTTCCAGGCGATGACGGGAACCGCTCTGTCTGTCGAAGATGCTCGTGATATTCTAAAGGACTCTATCGTTGTCGATGATTCCTCCCCTGTTCGGGTGGAAACAATTCAAAGGGTGGTGGCTCTCAAATATTCCGTGGATGTCAAGGATTTAAAGGGGCACCAACGCACCACCTCTATTTCCATGCCTCGGCAAGTCGCCATGTATCTTTCCTGCTTAATGACGGAGCTCTCCTCCACCGACATCGGTCGCGCGTTCGGTGGCAAAGATCACTCAACGGTTCTCCACGCCCGGAAGAAGATTGAGAGGAAAATAGAAGAAGATCCCTTTTTTCTGGAAATGATCAACAAGCTGCAATCTGATATCAAGGCAACCGAGCGCTGATTTTTAATTGTGACGAATTTGTGTCTAATTTGTTTCAACAGTGGATGGAGTCCAGTCTTGTTGATAGTGTTAATAACTTAGTTCTGTTGTCCACAAGATGAATCGATTAATATGCCAATGAGACCCACCTTATCCACATGACCCCCTGCTTGATGAGGGTGAGGATTAATTAAATGAAAATAACCATCAGTAAGGAAGATTTGGAACAAGGTGTTCAAACCATTCAGTCCGCCTTATCAAATCGAACAACCCTGCCCATTCTTTTAAACTTTCTCCTGGAGACCGAGGATAAAAAGGTTAAGGTTGTTTCCACGGATCTAGAAATGGGAGTTAAGCATTATATTAAAGCGGAAATTGAGAATGATGGGTCCATTACCATTCCCGCTAAAAAGTTTGCCGACATTCTACACAGTCTCTCTGGTGTGGATGATATTGAGTTATCGGTTGATAATGGTGGAAAAATATCATTAAAATCCGGGCGTTCTCGGTTTGGAATCGTGGGGTCACCAAAATCAGAGTATCCCGTTCTTCCGGATTTTAACAAATCAAACGCTTTTGAGGTTTCAGCCGGGGTTATCGGGCAGATGGTTAAAAAAACAATTTTCGCGGCCTCTTCCGATGAAACACGTCACGTCCTTAACGGTGTTTTTTGGGCCGCCAAAAAAGGGTTGCTGGAGATGGTGTCGACGGATGGGCGTAGGCTTGCGGTTTATGCAAAAAAAATTCTCCCTATAGATAAAGAGTTTTCCGTTATCGTTCCCACTAAGGTTTTAACTGAACTTCTTCGCTTGATTGGGATATTAGGGGTGGAGGGTGATGCCGAGAAAATGCTGGTATCAGTGACGGATAATCAAATAACTTTTCAATTAAAAAAAACAACCATACTCTCTCGCTTGGTGGGAGGGGCGTTTCCGAATTACGAGCAGGTCATTCCGACAAAAAGAGAAGTTGTTTTCGTGGCGGGAACCAAGGATTTTCTTGCCGTTACGAAACGGGCGTCATTATGCGCGCTCGACAGAGGGGGATCGGTTAGATACTCCTTAAAAAAGAATATTCTTCATGTGACCGCTTCAAGTCAAAATAACGAGTTTAATGAAGATCTTGGTGTTGAGTATTCCGGCCCTGATTTTTCTGTGGCGTTTAATCCCCAATTCGTGGTTGATGCCCTAAAGCACATCGACAGCGAAAAAGTCACGGTCGCCATGACAAGCCCGGTAAATCCGGCAATTTTTGAGCCGGGGGACAGCGGGGAAGGGTATAAGTTTGTCGTGATGCCGATGAGGTTGTGATTTTAAAAAAGGGGAAAGAGGGCCGCTGGTCGACGTCTAGCGACCTTGTTAAGAGTTTTTCGTACAGGGCGGGAAACGTTGGTGATCGGTTGCCGCTTCTTATCGCTGTTTGGGATAAAGAGTGCGGGGGTTATGCCAAATATTGGTCATTGGCGGCCGTGAAGAAGGGGATATTGTTTGTCCGCCCCAAAAGCTCGGCCGCTGCTCAAGAGTTGCAGTTGAGGTCAAGAGATCTTATCCGTTCTTTAAATAAGTATTTCAGCCGTCCGTGGATAGTCGGGATAAAGACGACTTATCGGTGATCTATTGGAAAAAATAACGGGCGCGACGTCGCATTTCTCGGTTCAACCGGAGGAGGAGACGATGTCTGAAGCCGCTGTGGAGACGAGCGATATGGCCAAGCAGGATGATATTAAGTACGACGCGTCAAAGATACAGGTCCTCGAGGGCCTAGAGGCCGTCCGTAAGCGGCCGGCGATGTATATAGGCAGCACCGGGCCCTCGGGTCTTCACCATTTGGTCTATGAGGTCGTTGATAATGCCGTTGACGAGGTTTTAGCCGGCCGTTGCAAGACCGTCGATGTTTTTATCCACCAAGGCAACTCCATTACCGTCAAGGACGACGGCTCGGGAATTCCCGTCGATCCCATGAAGGACCCCAAACTCCCCGCCAACCTGCGCGGAAAGTCGGCGCTCGAAGTCATTATGACCGTGCTTCATGCGGGAGGAAAATTCGACAAAAGCGCGTATAAGGTGTCTGGAGGACTTCATGGGGTCGGCGTGACGTGCGTGAACGCGTTGTCCGAGTGGTTGAAAGCTGAAATTCATAAGGACGGCAATATATGGGTTCAGAGCTATAAGCGGGGAAAACCGGAAGCCGACGTGAAGCAGATCGGGAAAACCGATGACCACGGCTCGAAAATCTCGTTCAAACCGGACCCGGACATATTCAACGGGCATCAATACTCCTACGAGACCCTTTCGAATCGTCTTCGTGAACTGGCTTTTTTAAATGCCGGGGCGAAAATTTCCATCACAGACGAGCGTGAGGATAAGAGGCACACGTTCCACTATGAGGGTGGAATTTCCCAGTTCGTGCAGCATCTTAACGCCAATAAGAAAATCGTTCATCGTGAGCCGATATCGATGACGAAAGAGAAGGATGCGGTCATCGTTGATTTCTCTATTCAGTATAACGACGATTACTCGGAAACCGTTTTTTCCTTCGTCAACAACATTAAAACGCAGGAAGGCGGCACCCATTTGGCGGGATTTAGATCCGCCTTGACCCGCGTCATTAACGACTACATCAAGAAATACGATCTCTTGAAGGGAAAAAATTTCAACGTTACGGGAGACGACGTTCGAGAAGGACTCTGCGCCGTCCTGTCCGCGAAAATCCAAAACCCTCAATTCGAAGGACAGACCAAGGCTAAGTTGGGAAATCAAGAAGTCGAGGGGATCGTTAAATCGATCGTGGGAGACGCTCTTGTCACCTTTTTCGAGGAAAATCCGTCGACGGCCAAGTCGATTTGCGCCAAGGCCATCGGAGCCGCCGAGGCGCGGGAGGCGGCGCGCAAGGCCAAGGATCTTACGCGTAGAAAGGGGGTTCTCGACGGCTCCAGTCTTCCAGGAAAACTGGCGGACTGCCAGGAGCGAGACCCTGAACGCTCCGAGCTGTTTATCGTGGAGGGGGATTCCGCAGGCGGTTCCGCCAAGCAAGGACGCGACCGGGCGTTCCAGGCCATTCTGCCCATCAAAGGAAAAATTCTTAACGTTGAAAAAGCCCGTCTCGTTAAAATTCTTTCAAACGAAGAGGTTCGTACGCTCATCTCGGCGATCGGCACGGGAATCGGCGAAGGCGAGGACGGGTTGAAGATCGAAAAACTCCGTTACCACAAGCTGATCATCATGGCGGACGCCGATGTCGATGGGCAGCACATTCGAACGTTGATCTTGACCTTCTTCTATCGACAGATGAAGCAGTTGGTGGAAAACGGGCACATCTATATCGCCCAGCCGCCCCTATTTAAAGTCAAGAAAGGCAAGACGGAGATGTATATTGACACGGACGAAAAGATGGAGCAGTGGCTGTTGAACGAGGGAAGGAATTCCATCGAAGTGACGGCTCTTAACCCGTCCAACGGCAAGGCGAAGAAGCTCGACGTCGAGGATTTACGCGATCTGTTGAAGCTGCTCGCCGAATTGGAGAGCTTGATCCGTCATGTCGAACGCAAGGGCATCCATCTAGAGGACTTTATCGAGTATCAACGCGCAGGGAGGCTCCCCCTCTATCGTGTTGAAAAAAATGCGGGTGAGTATGAGTTTTTCTACACGGAAAAGGATTGGAATATCTACCGCGACGGCTACGTCGCGGAACAGAAAAAGAACCTTGTGGACGCTCGTATGGAAAAAACGAAAAAAACGCCGGTCAAAGACGAGTCGGCGCCGGCGGAAAGCGACCAGGCGCTCGAAGACTCCGCTCTGAGCGAGGCCGATGAGGAGTCTCTAGAGCCGGATGTCCAAGAGTTGTGGGAGATGCCCAAGCTTGATGCGCTGTCGAAGAAATTCTCCGATATGGGCCTCGACCTTAAGTGGTACGAGGTCATGCGCGACGAGAACACAAAACCGTTGTTTAGAGCTAAAACGGCTCATTCCGAGACGGACGGCTACAGCCTGAAGGATCTTATCGAAATAGTTCGAGACGCGGGGCGCTCGGGCGCGCAAATCCAGCGCTATAAAGGCTTGGGAGAAATGAACCCGGAGCAGCTGTGGGAGACCACCATGGATCCCAAGCGCCGAAGACTTCTTCAGGTGAAAGTGGTCGACGCCGCCGACACGGAGAATGCTTTTACGACCTTGATGGGCGATAAGGTCGAGCCGAGGCGTCAGTTCATCGAAAAACACGCCAAAGAAGTGAAGAATCTCGATATTTAATTTCATAGAGAGAGAGACACCATCATGAGCAAACCCGACCATCAGCCGGAACTCACTCCCGAGCTCGCGGGCAATATCATTCCCCGCGATTTGGGCGCCGAAATGCGCGGCTCTTATATCGATTATTCGATGTCGGTGATCGTCGGACGCGCCCTTCCGGACATTCGCGACGGTCTTAAGCCGGTGCACCGGCGCATTTTATACGCCATGCACGATGAAGGACTCACGTCGAATAAGAAGTATTCGAAATGCGCCGGTGTGGTCGGCGAAGTCTTGAAGAAATACCATCCGCACGGAGATTCGGCCGTTTATGATGCCATGGTCCGTATGGTCCAGGATTTTTCCTTGCTCCATCCGCTGATCGATGGGCAGGGGAATTTCGGCTCGGTCGATGGAGACCCCGCCGCCGCCTATCGCTACACCGAGGCGCGATTGGCAAAGATCGCCGAAGAAGTGATGGCCGATATCGATCAGGACACGGTGGATTTTACCCCCAACTTCGATGGAACGACGACCGAGCCTTCGGTCATGCCCGCAAAAGTTCCCAATCTCCTCGTCAACGGCTCCTCGGGCATCGCGGTCGGAATGGCGACGAATATCCCTCCGCATAATTTGTCCGAGGTCTGCGAAGCCGCCATCTCTTTGATCAAAGATCCCAAGATCGAGACCAAGGAGCTTTTTAAGATCATTAAGGGGCCGGACTTCCCGACCGGCGGCATCGTTCGGGGCAAGAGCGGCATTCGTGATTATTTCGAGACTGGTAGAGGCTCGGTGCGCGTGCAGTCCAAGACGGAAATAGAAGACATCAAGGGGAACCGCCAGGCGATCATTGTTTCCGAGCTGCCGTATCAAGTCAACAAGGCGACGCTTCTTGAAACCATCGCCGACCTGGTTCGCGACAAAAAGATTCCAGATATCTCGGACATTCGCGACGAGTCCGACAGGAAGGGAATGCGCGTCGTCATCGAGATCAAGCGCGACGGGAACGCCAATGTGGTATTGAACCAGCTGCTTAAGCACACGCAGATGGAAACCAGCTTTGGGGTGATCTTACTGTCTCTTGTCGATGGACGGCCTCGCGTCCTCGGCGTGCGCGACATGCTTGGGCACTTCATCCAGCATCGCAAGGTTGTGGTCACCCGCCGGACAAAATTTCAACTGCGAAGGTGCGTCGATCGGGCGCACATTCTGGAAGGACTGATCACGGCGGTCAAGAATATAGACCGCGTCATTAAAATTATAAGGGCCTCGAAGGACACCGACGCGGCGAGAAGCGAACTCATGACGGCTTTCGAGCTGTCGAAGGCCCAAGCCAACGCGATTCTTGAAATGCGTCTGGCGAATTTAACCAAGCTCTCGGTGGGAGACCTTCAGGACGAGTATGACGGTCTTCTCAAGAAAATAGCCGAATATAAGGGGATTCTCGCCGACATTAAGAAGGTGTACGCGATCGTCGTCAAGGAACTTGAGGGGGTCAAGGAATTGTTCGGCAAGTCCCGGCAGACGCAGATCACCACCGAGGCGGCGGAGATGTCGCTTGAGGATTTGATTCAGAAAGAAGAGGTGGTCATCTCCTTGTCCAACACGGGCTATGTCAAAAGGATTCCGGTGGCGACGTATCAAGCCCAGGGTCGGGGCGGGAAGGGGATCACGGGCGCCGACGTTAAAGAAGAAGACTTTATCGAACACTTCTTCGTGACCGACACGCATGCCGCTCTTTTATACTTCACCAATCGCGGCCGTGTTTTCGCCCTCAAGGCCTATGAGATCCCCGAGGGCAACCGCACCTCTCGCGGCAAGGCCGTGGTCAATCTTCTGGCGTTGACCGGAGAAGAGAAGGTGACTTCGGCGATCGCGATTCGCTCATTCGAGGAGAAGAAAGGGCAAGAAACTTTCCTCGCGATGGCGACGCGAAATGGGACCGTCAAAAAGACGCCTTTGGGGGATTTCGAGAACATCAGGCGCTCGGGAATCATCGCGATCACGCTAGACGAAGGGGACGTTCTTGTTGAGGTCCAGCACACGTCGGGCAAGGACGAACTTCTTGTCGCGACGAAGGACGGCATGGTCATTCGTTTCCCGGAAAGCGACATCCGTTCTATGGGACGCGGCGCGGCCGGGGTGAGAGGCATTCGCGTCGATAAGGGAGACCAGGTCGTGGGCATGGAGGTTTTCCCGCCGAATACCAAGAAGACCCTGCTGACGGTGTGCGAACACGGCCACGGCAAACGAACGGAGTTGTCCGAGTACCGGGGGCAGCATCGGGGCGGCGGCGGCATCATCACGATTAAGACGACCGATCGCAACGGGTCCGTCATCGGAGTGAAGCTTGTCACCAACGAGGACGATCTCATGGTGATGACCGAGCAGGGCAAGGCGATTCGTCTGCGCTGCAAGGACATTAAGACGATCTCCCGGAACACCCAGGGCGTCAGGCTGGTTCGCTTGGAAGAAGGCGACAAGGTCGCCCGCGTGGCGCCCATCGCCGTCGAGCCTCCGGTCAGCCCGGAATTGCCGATGGACGTCGACAAGAAGTGAGGGTGCGGCAGAGTGAAGAGGCTGCTCATCGCGTTGTTGGTTTCGGTAGCGGCCGTCTCTTTGGCCGAGAAGGCGGCCGCCTCCCTTACGTTGGAGGCGGCGGGGTGGCAGACAGGGGTCGTCGACAGGCCCGCTCGTCCGGCCGTTTGGAAGGATGCGCAGCGAGCCGCTTTGTCGGGACCGCGTCCGCTTCTGAGGGGTAAAGCCGTTTTGACCAATCGAGGACCGAAACCGGCTGAGGGGATATTGATCCATTATCTCGTTTCGGCGCGTCTGGTCCCGGATAAAGCGGGGGACCAAGCGGCCGCTTGGGCGCTGGCCTTTATCAATGATGAGAAACGCATTCCCAAGGTTGGGGCCAACCAGACCTTCGAGGCCCCCCTTTCCCTGTCTCCCCGTCTTGAACATTACCTTAAGAAGATTCGACGCCAAGGATTCCACGCGGTCGAGCTTAAGATTCAGGCGATGCTTGAACTTAAGGATTCCGATGGAGTTCGCGTGGTGGAGTCAACCTTGGAGGTCGCTCCTTGATTGATATTGCGGCCATTCGAAAAAACCCGGATAAAGCCCGCTCGGGATATGTGTCGCGCAACTTGGCGCTGGTCGAAGCTTTCGATGACGTGCTCAGAATTGATGAATCGTACCGCGCGCTGCTGAAGGAAGTCGAAGACATGCGCGCCGAGAGGAATGCGGCCTCCCAAGAAATAGGCCGAGCGCTTGCCGCGAAGAACCAGCAAAAGGCGGCGGAGTTAAAGACGAACGTCGCTAAATTGAAGGAGCGCATGGCTCAGAAGGAAGAAGCGCTTTGCGCGGCGGAAAAGTCCATCAGGGCCGCGGCGATGGCTTTGCCAAATATCCCTCATGAATCGGTTCCCGTCGGCAAGGATGAAAACGATAACCCGGAAGTTCGCAGGATCGGGACGCCGCGAACCTTCGATTTTAAGGCGGCGGATCATCAGGCTTTGGGGGAGCGCCTCGGCATCCTGGACTTTGCCGCCGCGGCCAAGCTGTCAGGCTCTCGCTTCGCCCTTTGGAAGGGAGCCGGCGCGAGGTTGATTCGTTCCTTGGGAGCGTATCTTCTTTCGGAGCACGGAAAAAACGGCTACATGGAGGTTCACCCCCCCTACCTCGTTCGGCCGGAGGTCATGGAGGGGACCGGTCAACTTCCCAAGTTTGAATCGGATATGTACAAGACCGTCAATGCCGAGGGCGATAAGACGACGACGCTCTATCTGATCTCAACATCGGAGATTTCTTTGACCAATATGGTCCGAGAGGAGATTTTGTCCATTGACCGGTTGCCGATGAAGTTGACCGCTTTTACGCCCTGTTTTCGGCAAGAGGCCGGTTCTTACGGCAAGGACGTGCGCGGGGTGATCCGCAACCATCAATTCGACAAGGTGGAATTGGTATGGATCAGCGTTCCCGAAAAATCCCTGGAGGCTCTTGAGAGTATGACGAAGGACGCGGAGGGCGTCTTGGCGAAGCTCGAGCTCCCGTATCGCGTGATACAGCTTTGCACGGGCGACATGGGATTTGCCTCCCGGAAGACGTACGACATCGAGGTGTGGATGCCTGCGGAGGCAAAGTTTCGGGAGATTTCATCGTGTTCCGACTGCGGGGATTTCCAGGCGCGGCGGATGGCGGCGCGATTTAAGCGAGGGCCCGAGGCCGCGGCGGAATTCGTCCACACGCTCAATGGATCGGGCGTGGCGGTGGGGCGATTGGCCGCCGCGATCCTGGAAAACGGACAGCAGTCGGACGGCTCGGTCGTCATTCCCAAGGCGCTTGTGCCGTATTTGGGCGCCGAGCGCATCGCGTCTCGGTGAGGAGCATGCGAAAAGGAATCGGAAAACTAGATGCCGTCGTGTCCAAACTGCTGGGGCCCCGCGGCTGCCCATGGGATCGTCGGCAAACCCACAAAAGCCTGATTCCCTATCTGCGCGAAGAGGCGGTGGAGCTCGCCGAGGCCTTGCGCGGAGGACGCTGGCATGAAATTGAAGATGAGCTCGGGGATCTTCTTTTCCACATCCTGTTTCACGCGCGCATCGCTGCACGCGGCGGATACGTGAATTTGAGTTCGATCGCCGAGAGCCAGGCCCTGAAGCTCATGCGGCGTCATCCCCACGTCTTTGGCCGCACGCGGCGCTTTAAAACCGCGGCGGAGGTTCTGCGCCATTGGGCGGAAATAAAACGGGAAGAACGCGCGGCGCGAGCCAGGGACGTGTCCGTCCGCATGAGGAGAAGGAAGTAATGTTCTTCGAAGGTCCGGAAAAAAAAGTCGAGCTCGCTCTTAGGCCCTCAAGCCCGTCCCTTCGTCGAAAGGGACGGGCCTATTGGGAGAGCATCGTCGCCAAGGCCGGCGCCCAGGTGTTGTCGATGGTTTCCAACGATTCGTTGGACGCATATCTTCTTTCCGAATCGAGCCTGTTCGTGGCCGACTCATGGTTGACGATGATTACCTGCGGCAGAACCGATTTGGTTTCGGCGGTTTTCCAGCTTTGCGCGGACTTCGGCGTCGAGTCCTTTCAGTATCTGGTGTACGAAAGGAAAAACGCGTATTTCCAAGAATATCAGCCTGCAAACTTTTTCGACGACTGCCGTCGCCTCTCGTCTCTTATGGAGGGAAAATCCTACCGGTTCGGAGACGCCGACGATCATCATGTATTTCTTTTCCACCTCGACAGGCCCTATGCCCCCGTCGCCGATGATTTAACCCTTGAAATCCTGATGCACGGGATCGACCCTCAAGCCTCGCGAATCTTCATGGCCGGGCCGCAGCGTAAGAGGGGATTTATTAAAGATCGTTCCGGCGTGTGGACCATTTTCCCTGGGTTTACGGTCGACGATCATCTTTTTGAGCCGATGGGCTATTCTCTCAACGCCATCAGGGGATCGAAGTATTACACGATTCATGTCACTCCTCAAAATGTGGGGTCGTATGTCAGTTTTGAGACCAATTGCGTCGAGAACGAGGCGGATGCGACGGTGTCTCGAGTGTTGGACATATTCAAGCCGCAATCATGCGATGTGCTTCTTTTCCAGCCCCAGAACTTGCGCAAAAAAACCAGCTGCGACTATCCCGTCAAGCGAACCGTTCGGCAAAACCTTTCTTGCGGATACCGTGTTTCCTTCTGCCATCATTTTAAGCCGGTTGAAGGAGCGGACCCGGCCTTCCGGATCGTTCTATGATCCGCCCCGCGCGCTGGGTCGATGAGGCGTATCTGGGGATCGTGCGCACCGGCTTTCGTTTGAAGAGACGTCTTTTCAAGGCAAGAAGTCCCTTCCAGGTCATAGAAGTCGTTGAGACGGCGGGACACGGGAAGCTGTTGCTCATAGATGGGATGACGATGGTGTCCGAGCGCGATGAATTCGTTTATCACGAAATGATCGCGCATCCCGCTCTTTTCCTTCACCCGCGGCCGCGCCGCGTCCTGGTCATTGGAGGCGGCGACGGGGGCACGGTGCGTGAAGTGCTGCGCCATTGCGGCGTGTCTCAGTGCGTTCTCGTTGAGATCGACGCCCTCGTGGTCTCGGCGTCGCGCAAGTACATCCCCCGCACAGCGAAGGCGCTTTCAGACCCGCGCGCGAAGGTTTTAATCGAGGACGGGGTGAAATACGTCGCTCAGACCAAAGAACGTTTCGATGTTGTCATCGTCGACTCGACCGAGCCTTTTGGCCCCGCCAAGGCGCTATTCGGCCCCTTGTTTTATAAAAACGTGAGGCGGATATTGACGAAAGACGGGATCGTCGCCAGCCAGGCGGGCTCTCCGTTTTATGAGATAAAGACCATCACCGGTTTATTCAAAATCATGCGTCCGATTTTTCCTATCGTCGAGGCGTGCCTATTCACCAACCTGACCTATCCAGGGGGCCTGTGGGCTTTTACCGTCGCGGCCAAGACGCTTCATCCCACTCGGGATTTCCGTCCCGAACGCGTGAAAAAGTCGAAAATACCTCTGCGCTGGTACAACGCCGACGTTCACGTCGGGGCTTTCGCCTTGCCGAACTTTCTTAAGAAGGAGTTGTCGCGCGCGCGGTAAGCCATCCGCGGCGAATAAGCTCCTCGGCGATTTGCAGCGAGTTCAGGGCGGCCCCTTTAAGCAGGTTGTCCGACACGATCCATAAAGCGATTTCGTTATCGGTCGCGCCTGGGCGAAGGCGTCCGGCGAAGACGGGGTCGCGACCCCCGCAGGATCGGGGCGTCGGGTAATCGCCCTGCGATGACAGGACGAGCCCGGGGGTGCGACGCAGCAACTCTCGCGTCTTGGAGAGAGAGAGGGCCTTGTCCAGGGTCAGCCAAGCGGCCAGGGCGTGTCCGCGGATGGTGGGCACGCGGACGGTCGTGACGGAAATCTTAAGCCGTGGTGCCGACCAGATTTTGCGCAATTCGGCGGCGACCTTGGCTTCCTCGCTGGAGATTCCGTGGGCGTCAAAGCGCCCGACGTGAGGGACGGCGTTGTAGGCGATCGCGCGCGGCAGCGCGAAGGCCCGGCCCGAATCGAGCACGGGGGCTCGTCCGTCCTTGGTCAGGGTCAGGCCCGACAGGGAGGAGTATTGAGAAAACAGTTCAGCCAAAGCGTCTTTGCCGGCTCCGGAAACGGACTGGTACGAGGCGAGGCGGACTTCGCGTATGCCGATGCTTCGGTGCAGGAGAGCGCCGGCGACCGCGAGTCCCGTCATGGTGCAATTGGGGCCGGCAATCAGGCGGTTCTCTCGGCGTAGAGAGGAGGCGTTGACCTCAGGGATAATGAGAGGGGTGTCTTTCCCCAGTCGAAAAGCCGCGCTGTCATCGATGGTCCAGACTCCTTGCGACGCGAGCAGGGGTCCATATTTGAGCGCGACATCGTCCGAGCTCACGAGGAAAACGAGGTCGCACGAGCTTAACGAGGATTTCGAGATCGCCGGAGCCGCAAGCCTTTGGCCTCGAAAACGCACGGAGGCAAGACCTCGTCCGGAGGAGAACGGACGCAGCGTCTTGACCGGGAAACGTCTGCGCTCCAGAAGGGTTACGAGCTCGCGTCCGACCATTCCCGTGGCCCCGACGACGCCGACGATGACGGGCTTAACGCGGGGCATAGGGGACCATGAAGGGGGCGGAATGGCCCACCGCTCCCGATATGTCTCGCGCAACTCCGCGTAAATATGTTCCCGGAGCGGGGATTTTCTCCAGGGTCAGGGTGAACTGATAGGGAGGTTTGCGCTGGATTCGCGATATACGCTCCCATTCCAGTTGATCCCGAGACGCTTCCACCCACGCGTTGGCCACATCCTCTCCTGCCGCGGAAAAACGCACTAACAACTTCTTGCCGGCGAGTGCGGCGGTGAAGTCGGCGACAGAGACGGCGGGATCCACGGGGCCGGGCGGAACGAGCTTAATCGCCAGAGCCGGGGCGAGGGTCGGCAGAGGTGTTTCGAGAGAGTTTCCGGATGAGCGCGGAGGAACCCCCACGATGGAGCGGTTCAGCCAGGCGCGCGCTTCGTTCTCGGAATTCTCGATGTCCGCCGCAGCCAAGATCGGCGCGCTTGAGGCGCGCGTGAAATAATTCGTCGGCGACCAAACAATGAGATAGTTGGGGGCGGTGAAGCTGATCTGCGACATCGGTACGGGAGCCCACAACCACTCCCCCGAACCGACGCCTTCGATTCGGGCTTGGGGATCAGGCTCCGACGGAATATCGCGCGTTTCAACGAGAAAAAAACTTTGCTCGGAGGTCCATGCCGGGTTTTGCGAAATCCCGATATATACTTTCCCGGGAATTGACTCCCTTAACCATGGTTTGGACACGATCGGGCGCGTTTTGGCGCGACCAAGCTTGGCTCCGATATAGGCGCGCTCGAATTCTCCTTGGGGCGCGGGCGGAAGCTTGACGATCCAGGCATTGTTGAATCCGACGTACCAGTTGGCGTCGGAACCGCCGTCCGCGAAACGATCGTAATCGTGGGGATTTGGCGAAAGCGCCACGAATGTTGGAACGATTGCGCTTGTCGACAATGAGGGCGCAAGCCCCTCCAGAGCGGCGGCGGACAAAGAGAATATCGTTAGAATATTTATAATTACCATTATTTTTTAATTGCTTTTAATATCCTATCAAAATCCTCGAAACTGAAAAAATGAATTTGAATGGAGCCTTTTGACGGGTCCTGCCGCGTCTTGATGACGACTTTTGTTCCGAGGGTTTGCTGAAGGGAACTTTCAATTGCTCGAAGATCGGCGGATTTGGATGTCGCCTTTCGTACCGGGGTCGGTTCGGTCGATATCGTAAGGCCAGCGTCGATTTGGCGCGCGAGTTCTTCTGTTTCTCGAACGGATAAGCCATCCTCCAGTATTTTCTTAAATACGGTGTGACGGGAGTTGGGGTCGGTCAACATGAGAAGAGCCCGACCGTGTCCCTCAGTTATTGTAGTAAATTGAAGCGCTTTTTGGATTTCCTCGGGAAGGTCTAGCAGGCGCAACGTGTTTGAAATCGCCGCAGCCGATTTCCCCACCTCACGAGCGAGTTCCGACTGCTTAATGTGGAACTCTTTCATCAGGCGCAGGTAGCCAAAGGCGACTTCAATGGGATTTAAATCCGCCCGTTGTAAGTTTTCAATTAAAGTCAAGGCAAGTCGATGTTGGTCATCGCGGGGTTGTCGGACCACGGCATCGATTTCCGTCATTCCGCTCAATTGCGCCGCGCGCCAGCGGCGTTCTCCCGCAATGAGTTCATATGACCGTGAAAGGGTGTCGTATGAAACGACGATGGGTTGGGCCAGCCCATGCTGCTTAATCGAGGTGGCTAACTCGCTGAGGGATTCCGGGTCGAAATGTCTGCGGGGCTGAAGATGGTTTGGGCGAATTTTGTCAATGGAAATCTTGATAAATCCGGTTTCTTCCGAGGGCGAACCAATGCGTGTTGGAGGGAGCGGCGTTGGGGAAATTGGGATCAAGGAAGAGAGACCGCGTCCGAGCGCTTTGCGTGAGTTCATATTGAATTCTCCATGGGGGTGGGGATGGCAGGAATTTCTGGTTGCGGACTGGTTCGCCGAGATAAAAATTCCTGTGCGAAAGCCATATAGGCTTCCGCCCCCTTTGACTTGGGATCATACTGGAAAATGCTTTGACCAAATCCGGGGGCCTCAGCCAGGCGTATATTGCGAGGAATTATGGAGTTATACATTTTGGATCCGAAAAACTTGCAGACCTCCTCTTTCACCTGATTCGAAAGAGTCATTCGAATATCAAACATCGTCAACACCCCCCCCTCCGTATCAAGTTTTGGGTTAAGAGCAGATTTTACTCTATCCACAGCTCCCGTGAATTGTGCCAGTCCTTCCATGGAGTAGTACTCACCTTGGATGGGGATGATGATTTTATCGGAGGCATTCAGGGCATTGACGGTCAGTAGGCCTAAAGAAGGCGGGCAGTCTATAATTATATAGGAAAAACCTGACTTAATTGTTGAAACAGCACCACGAAGTCGGCTTTCTCGAGCGAGGGCTGAAACCAATTCGATTTCAGCACCGGCTAAATCATTGTTGGAACCGGCACCAAAAAGATTTTGTAAGGCAGTGGGTCGGATGGATTTTTCTAAGGGGGTCAGGTCAACGAGAACGTCATAGAGATTTGGTTCGAATTCATTCTTGTTAAATCCGAGGGCGGAAGTCGCATTCCCTTGAGGGTCCATATCAATGAGGAGAGTTTTGTGGCCTAATTGAGCAAGCGCCGCGGAGAGATTTACAGCTGTGGTGGTTTTTCCGACCCCCCCCTTTTGATTTGCGATGGAGATGATTTCGCTCATGGTTGCTCCTGCTTGGGTGTCATCATTTTTCGATGTTGTCCCCTGGCTGTTATTTCCGACAAGGCTGTTGACAATTCGCTCAATTTGGAATAATCCGAGCGACGGAATAATTTCTTCAGCTCAACGATTCGTCGCCACATTTTATAGCAATCCGCCTTATGTCCTTGCAAGTGGTAACGATCAAAGTGATCGATTATTTTTTCTAAGTCGCTTGAACTGGATGCAATGAATACGAGATTCTTTTTCCCGGATTGATACACATTTCCGACGTCAAAATATTTCATAACGGAGTAAATGAGGTTTCGGTCGGAATCAGGGACTTTGATGGAAAAGCGAGGGACGATGTTTGATTGTAATCTTGAATATGTAAAATTCCCCGCCATTTCGCTTAATCCTGTTACATAGTCCGGTGGCAGGGCAATCTGGTTTATTTCCAAATTTTCGTTCATTATTTTCCCATGAAATGTTTCCAATTAGAAAGATTTCATGAATTTAATCGTAACTAGGTTTTTAGTTTACCGTATAACCGTCATGTTGTCAAGCACACCCAGAGCAAAGGGGGGAATATAAATCCATATAGTATCATCTACATACATTAGTATGTTGTTATTAGGTGTTTAGATATCATTTCGTTGTATTAAGAGGTGATTGGTGTCGGCTGGACTCGGGGGCCCGTATTTCTTAGACTCAGCGCATGAGCGATAAGAAAAACATCGATGCGGTGTTGGCCGAAATCAAAAAAGGGAGGATTCACACCGTCATTCTCGCCATGCCCGATATGCAGGGGCGCTGGGTCGGGAAGAGATTCACCGCACGACATTTTGCCAAACAGATTATGGGTCATGGCACGCACGCCTGCGCCTATTTGCTGACCGTGGACATGGAGATGGATCCTCTCCCTGGATTCGCTCTGACGTGTTGGGACAAGGGGTATCAGGACTTTTCCCTGGTTCCGGATTTTTCAACCTGGCGCTCTCTGTCGTGGCTTCCTGGGACTGTTTTAATCGTGGCGGATACAGTGGACCATCACGGTCGGCGGGTCAGCGTGGCCCCGAGGCAAGTGCTCAGAAATCAAATCGAGCGCGCGGCGGCGAGAGGGTGGTCGTTAAAAATGGCCTCGGAATTGGAGTTTTATCTGCTGCGCGAAACATACGAATCCGCCCACAAGAAAAACTGGACCGGGCTGGAGCATTATGGGACGTATATCGAGGATTACCATATCCTGCAGGGGACCCGGGAAGAAGGGGTGGTGGGAGACATCCGCAACCTCATGGAGTCGTCGGGAGTTCCCGTCGAATGCTCAAAGGGAGAGTGGGGGCCGGGGCAGCATGAAATCAACCTGGAGTACTCAGATCCTTTGGAGATGGCCGACCTCCACACGACGTATAAACACGGCGCGAAAGAAATCGCCATGCAAAAAGGATGTTCCCTGACGTTTATGGCGAAATACAGCGACAAGCTCGCGGGTTCGTCGAGCCACATTCACGTCAGTTTATGGGATAAGAGCGGCCGCCGATCGGCGTTTTCTCAAGGGGGGAAACCCACGCGGGAATTCGCTTGGTTTTTAGGGGGGATGATGTCGTTGGCGCGGGAGATGTCGATATTTTTTGCGCCGACCGTCAACTCATATAAGAGGTACCAGAGCGCCACGTTCGCTCCGACGCGTATCGCATGGGCGCATGACAACCGCACGTGCGGATTCCGCGTGGTGGGGGGGGGAGATGGCCTGCGCATAGAGAATCGACTGCCGGGAGCCGACGTCAACCCTTATCTTGCCTTTGCCGCCACGATCGCCGCCGGCCTGTACGGGATCGAGAAAAAAATCGCGCCTCCCGCGGAGCTGTTGGGAGACGCATACAAAGCGAAGGTCGCCCCGGTGCCTAAGACGCTTCATGAGGCGATCGGACTGTTTGAAAAATCCTCGGCGGCCAAGCAGGCGTTCGGCGAGGAAGTTTACGCCCACTATCTTCATGCCGCCAAGTCCGAACAGGCGGCCTATGATCGCGCCGTCACGGACTGGGAGCGGGGGCGCTATTTCGAACGGATCTGATGCGGCCCGGGCTTCCAACGAGCGATGATCGAGGCGATTCGCCCGGAGGCCTTGCCGTCCCCATAGAGCCGCTTGACCGTGCCCATGCGACGCCGCAGGGCGGGATCCGTGAGCAGGCGGCAAGCCCAGGAGATCAAACGATTTTGATTCAAGCCCACGAGTATCCCGGCCCCGGAGGAGATGATTTCCGGGCGTTCGGTCTTGTCGCGCATGACGAGAACGGGCTTGCCCAAGCATACGGCCTCTTCCTGCAATCCTCCTGAATCCGTAATCACGAACGCCACGCCGCGCAGAAGTTGCAGGAATTCTAGATACGGCAAGGGGTCGACGAGGCGGATCCTGGGATGGCGCAAATGACGTCGTGCGGCAACGCGCACGCGAGGGTTGGGGTGAAGCGGGTAGATGAAAACAAGGTCTTTATGGCTCTGGACCAGGCGGGTCAGAGCCCGAAATAGGTTGATTTGTGGCGTCCCGAAAGATTCACGCCGATGCAGCGTGACCAAGACCTTGTTGCGATCGACGGACGCTGGAGGTCTGGAAGAGAGCTTTCGCCGTGCCCAGGCAATGGAGTCGACAATCGTGTTTCCGGTGACGACGACGCCCCGGCCGCGCACGCCTTCACGCGCGAGATTTATTTTCGCTTGATGAGTGGGAGCGAAATGAAGAGCGGCCACGCGATCGATTTGAATGCGGTTTCCTTCCTCGGGGCAGGGATTATCGAGGTCGAAGGAGCGGAGCCCGGCCTCCACATGCGCGACTGGAATTTTTAAGCGGCGGGCGCAGAGAGCGGTCGCCGCGCCGGTCGTCGTATCGCCCTGCACGATGACAAGATCGGGGTTGAGACGCGAAAGAAGAGGAGGTAATCGTTTGTCCACGCGTCGGGCCACGTCTTCGGGGGATTGCCCGGGGCGCATGATATTGAGGTCGAAGTCGATTTTCAGCTTAAAGACCTTGAGCACTTGATCGAGGAGCTCTCGATGCTGGCCGGTCGCGCAAACGAATGTGCGAAGCGTGTTCCTGCGGCGCAGCTCGTAAATGACGGGAGCGAGTTTGATCGCCTCTGGCCGTGTTCCCATGACGACGAGGATTTTCATCCGCGAAGAGCGCAGAGGCCGCGGCTAAGGAAAGTCCAGGTCGCGAGCTTATAGAGCAGGCGCATCCCGACGTTGGCGTCCCAGTCGCTTCGGCCTCCAGGGGCGACTTCGACGAGATCGAAACCGACGATCGTCCTGCCCGAGCGGGCGGTCAACGCGATCAGGCGGACGGCTTCATTGAAATCCAGCCCTCCGGGGACGGGAGTTCCCGTGTGCGGGCACAATTTCGGGTCCAGGGCGTCTATGTCGAAGCTGACCCATACTTTTTCGGAAAGGGTTGCGACGATTTCTGAGGCGGTCTCATCCCAGGGCTTTCCCGCGAAGCGTCGAGCGGCCAGAACGTGGTCGAAAAACACCGACGCCCGGGGGCCCAGCGTTTTAAGAAAATCATGCTCCTCTTCGCAATAATCCCGTATTCCCACTTGGGTGATGCGGGTGATGTGTGGAATCGTCGTAAGCGCGTTTCGCATGATCGAGGCATGGGACCACGTCAGCCCTTGATACGAGGCGCGGGTGTCTGAGTGGGCGTCGAAGTGCAGAAGGGAGAATGGGCCGTGCGCCTCGCCGACGGCGCGGTAGGCGCCATAGGGGACCGAATGGTCTCCTCCGACCACGCCGACAATTTTCCCGGCGCTCAGAAGAGTTTTCGTTTCGCCGTAAACCCAATCGTTGAGCGCGTCGCCCAACCGGTTCGCCGTCTCCAGGGACTTCTTGAGTTCCTTCTTTGAGCCAGCCTGCCCTCTGGCTTTGATGACTTTCTGCGCCGCGGATTTAGCGGTTCTATTCCAAGAGCGGACAATCGCGGCCTCTTTGCGCATAAAAATTCCGGGGCGATAGGGTCTATCGACCTCCCGGTCAAAAAGGTCGATTTGGCCGCTGGCGGCGAGCATCGCGCGAGGGCCCCGCGCCGTACCGCCCCCATATGACGTTGTGGCTTCCCAAGGGACGGGGAGAAAAACCAAAGCAGCGTCGCGTTCGTCATGCGGTAGGCCGAAAATTCCCGTTTCGGAGCCCAAAGGGCTGTTGGGATCGAAAGCGATCATGATGGGATTCTAGCAAACCCCTCCCGTGATGCACGGGGACCGACACAGAGCGTGGCGAAAATGCCGGTTGGGTCTGAGAAGGGCGCGCGGTGGCCGTCAGCGCAGGGCTACGGGGACCCTGGCGTTGACGTCGTTGAGCAGAGAGTTGAAACGGCGCTCGCGGCGCTTCTTCCAAGAGCCCTTATGGTATCCGTACGAAGCGAGAATCGGCAAGGCCATGGTCGCTTCGGCGTACACCATTTGTTCCTCGAGGATGTCCACCTTGCCCCAAGAGCAGGCTTCACGCAGGGTCGAGCCCGACAGCGCGCCGTCGCGCTCATCGGCCACGGTGATCTGCACGGCGTACTTGTGCATGATGGGTTCAAGTCCGATCATCTCGGCCCCGACGGTGACGTCCTGGGCGAAATTCTTAGGGACGCCTCCGCCGATCATGAGCAATCCGGTGTCTCCGCAGTCGAGCTTGACGCGCACAAGTTCTCGAAAGTCCTTGGCGGAGTCGACGGAGACGTGGGCGTCGGGGTTGTGCCACTGATGGTGCAGAAGCCCGAATCCGGCGGAGCAGTCCGAGAAGGCGGGAACAAAAATGGGAACCCCTCTCTTGTAGGCGGAGAGAACGACGGACTCCTTGACGCGCGACTTCTTGAGAAGATATTTTCCCATTTCTTCGATGATCTCGCGCGAGGAGTACGGCCGAGGCTTGAGGGAACTCGCGAGACGTGAGATGGTGTTGTCGCAATCTCCCAACTCATCCTCATCGATAAAGGTGTCGTAGATGCGGTCGACGCGGGCACCGCGCAAAGCCTTGTCGTCGACCCATTTCGAGCCCCGGTAGTGCTTGTAGCCGAGGGCCTCGAAAAAATCCTGATCGACGATGTTGGCTCCGGTCGAGACGATGGCATCGACCATGTTGCATTCAACCATCTGCCAAACGATTTTTTTTAGACCCGCCGAGAAAAGAGACCCCGCCAGGCAAAGGATGATCCCGCAATCCTTATCGGCCAGCATTCGATCATAGATATCGCTGGCACGGGCGATGTCCCGGGCGGAAAAGGACATCTTTGAGAAAGCTTCGACGAGGGGGCGCAAGTCATGCTTGGTGATGTCAATGTGCCCGATCTCTTCTTTGAGGAGTTCTGACTTTTTAATATTCGCCATATCGAGTTCTATGTCTCCCGCATCGAACAGTTAACGATGGATTTATTTTATAACATTGCTCGACGAGGATGAGAAAAATAAATCTTTTTTTGGCGGCGATGATTATTTTTGGAGCGGACTCTTCTTGGGCCGCCACCCGGAGTCGCCGCTATAAAAATTTCAGGATGAGGGACAAACACGACCGCGCGACCACCCCGGAGAAAGCGAAAACCGCTAAGACCGGGACGAGCGCGGCCGATGAGGCTCCCATCATGGCGGGCCGATGGGCGCCTGAAGTTCGGGCCGCGATCAATCGCTTCATTGAGACGCGGGGCCGAGGGGCTCCCGGCTACAATGCCGCCAAGCCGCCCGTCGCTGTCCTGCCCTGGAGCGACGCCATGGTCGTCGGCGATCCGGCCGAATTGGTTTTTTTAAGGATGACGACCGAGGTGAAGTTTAGGATTAACGACGATTGGTGGCAGATCGTGCCGGTTGCCCACGGGCGGCAGCCGGCGCGCGCAGCCTATGAGGCGTTCATTCACCTATCAAGCTCCGTGTGGCAAAACCAACCTGATTACCATCGTTATCGCAAGACCATCCTGGACAGCTACATCGGGCTGTGCCGCGGGGTGGGACGCCGCGAATGCCGGACTTATTTGATGCGTTTATGGGCCGGGTGGCGGGCCGACGATGCGACCGATTATGCGCGCCGGGTCATTGAGGAAGAAAAGGCCCGTCCCGCCGCGGTCGAGGTGGTCCGCGCCGAAGAGTCGGACGCCAAGGGGCTGAAATTGCGCCGCGGCTTGCGACTGATCCCGGAAATGCGCAACCTCGCGCTTAGGTTGAGGGCGGCCGGCGTAGACGTTTGGGTCATCGACGACGTGCCGCAGCCGGTGTTGGCCGCCGCGGCGGCGGATTATGGAATAGACCCAAGCCGCGTCGTAGGCCTGCGCCCCGTCATGGAGGGTCCACGGGTCACGGCCTCGGTGTTAAAGCCCATCCCGACACGCGGAGGAAAGACGGAGATCGTGCAGTCATCTCTGGGCCGTCCGGCGGATTTCGTTCTGGGGAGGGACTCCGCCGACATCGAGGTGTTGGAATACGGCGAGGGCTTACGAGTCGTCCTCTCTGGGGATTTGGCGCTTACGGCTAAGGCTCAAGAGAAGGGCTGGTTGCTGCAGTCCTCTCTGGCGCGTTGACAGGTCGGCGTCTCTTGCGCTAAAGTCAGGGGTCGCGCCGAGTAGGAGATGTCATGTCTATTAGAAACGCTCAGGAAGAAGTCGGAGACCTCTTCGTTACGGAGACCGCCCTGACGCTAAAACTATTGCCCAGTCGCAAAAGCGGTTCCATTGCCATCCGTTGGTTCGACGTCGAGGGGGTGACCAATGTTCGTCTCGCGGCCAAGGATATATCGGCTTTAGTGGGCATGCTGCGCGGCAAGGGCCGAGTGGTCCGGAATCTGACCGTAACCACCACGAAAGGCCGCGACACCGATCTGACGAAGACCAGGCTGCGGGAGGCTGTCCAAAAGGCAGGCTTTCTCGTTATTTCATGAGTTCTTCCGGGAGGCTGGCGGGCAAGGTTTGCGTCATTACCGGCGCCGGGTCGGGGATGGGCGCCGAGGCGACCGTTCGTTTTTCCAGCGAGGGGGCGAAAGTCGTGGCGTGCGATTTGGACGTCGCGGCCGCGAAGCGCGCGGTGGAAATGGCCCAGGCGGCCGGGGGCAAGGCGATCGCCGTCGCCATGAACGTCGCCAAGGAATCCGAGGTCAGAGAGGCCGTTAAGGTTGCCGTCAAAACCTACGGCAAGATCGATTGTTTGTACAACAACGCCGGAATTTTCCCTTCGGATGACCACTCCGTCACAGAGACCGAGGAAGCCGTTTGGGATAAAGTGTTTGCGGTCAACGTTAAGGGCGTTTATTTCATGTGCAAGCACGGCATTCCCGAGCTTCTTTCATCGGGAGGCGGGTCGGTGATCAATGTCGCCAGCTTCGTGGCCCTTGTTGGGTGTTCGGTGCCCCAGGATGCCTACACCGCGTCCAAGGGCGCGGTGATCGCTCTAACGAAGTCATTGGCGGTCCAATTCGGTCCGCGCGGGATTCGCTCGAACGCCATTTGTCCGGGGCCCATCGAAACGCCGCTTTTGTCGGCGTGGCTGTTGAAGGAGCCGGCGGAAAAAGCCAAAAGGCTCAACCGCATTCCAATGGGCCGTTTTGGGCAAGCCGCAGATATCGTCAATATGGCCCTTTATCTCGCGTCTGATGAGTCGCGTTGGACGAATGGAGCGGCGATGGTCGTCGACGGGGGCATCACCTCCAACTATTTTTGATGACGAAAAAGCTATGGATTGACGGCCGAGAGGTGGACGCTCGGTCGGGCGAGAGCGTCGAAATCAGAAATCCCGCCGACGGTTCGAGGCTCGCCGTGGCGGCCGAGGGCGCGGAGGCCGACATCGACGCGGCCGTGAAATCATGTGTCAAGGCGGCTGCTGGCCCTTGGGCGGGGATGAACGCTCGGGAGCGCGGGAGAGTCCTCCTTAATGTCGCCCAAAAAATTCGCGAAAACCGCGAGTCGCTGGCTTTGCTTGAGTGCCGCAACGCCGGGAAACCCCTTGGCGACGCGCTTGAGGAAATGGCTTTAGCCGCCGACACCTTTGAATATTACGGCGGCGCCGCCAACAAACAGTTCGGCGAGACGATTCCCGTTTGCGGTCCGGGGCTCGACTATACGGTGCGTGAACCCGTCGGGGTTTGCGGGCTCATCATTCCATGGAACTTTCCCCTCGTGATCGCCGCGTGGAAAGTGGCTCCGGCGCTCGCCTGTGGAAACACGATGGTCCTCAAACCCTCCCCCGAAACCCCTCTGACGGCTCTTGTTTTGGCGCGGCTTTGCGCCGAGGCGGGACTTCCGGAGGGCGTCCTGAACGTCATTGCCGGACCGGGCCCCGGCTGCGGCGACGCGCTGGTCCGGCATCCCCTCGTAAGAAAAATTTCGTTTACCGGATCGACGGCGACCGGGACGTCGATCATGAGGTCTGCGGCAGACGGCATTAAGCGCGTCTCTCTTGAGCTCGGGGGAAAATCTCCGAACATCGTGTTCGACGACGCGGACCTCGACGTGTGCATTGAAAAATCGGTGTGGTCCGTGTTTTACAATGCCGGCCAAGACTGCTGTGCCCGGTCCCGTTTTTTGGTCCACAGAAAAATTCATGACGCGTTCGTCAGCCGGCTCGTGGCGCGGACAAAAAAGATCGTCGTCGGCCATCCGGAAAAGAAGGGAACACAGATCGGTCCCGTCATTTCATCCCGCCAGCATGAAAAAATAATCAGCTACATCGCTTCAGGAAAGAATGAGGGGGCCCGCCTCCTATGCGGCGGAGAGCGTCCTAAGGGCCTGCCCGCCAAGGGCCACTACGTGACTCCCGCGATCTTTTCCGGCGCGCGGGCCGATATGCGCATCGTTCGCGAGGAGATTTTTGGTCCGGTGGCGGCGGTGCTTCCTTTCAAGGATGAGGAGGAAGCGATACGCCTTGCCAACGACTCGACTTACGGCCTCTCGGCGAGCCTGTGGACGAGAGATGTCGGCCGCGTTTTGCGCGTGACGCGCGCGGTTCAGTGCGGCGTCATTTCGGTCAATTCAAGTTCAAGCGTCCATCTTGAGGCGCCGTTTGGAGGATTTAAAAGCTCCGGGCTCGGCCGAGAGCTGGGTCTTAAGGCGCTCGACCTCTACAGCGAGGTCAAGAACGTTTTCATTTCGAATCTTTAGATGGCGGATTCGGGCCAACGAAATAACGCGGCGGCGTTGGCGCTGGTGCGGTGAGCCGTCTCATCCAAGGACAAGCCCCAGATGGCCGCCAGTTTTTCCGCTATTTCGACCACGGCTAAAGGTTCATTGCGCTTGCCGCGCGAGCTTTGGGGGGGCAGGTAGGGGCAATCGGTCTCCAGCACCGTGCAGTCCGGCCCCGTTCTCCGAAAAGCCTCTCGCAACGAGTCGTTTTTCTTGTAGGTGATCGGCCCGTCCGCGCCCAAGGCAAAGCCGAGTCGCACGCAAGCGGCGGCATCGTCCGGCGTTCCCGTGAAACAATGGATCACTCCCCGGAAACGGCGCGTTGCGGGAACACGGGCGCAGAGGTCCTCGAGAATGGGAACCAGGTCTTGATAAGCATCGCGGCAGTGAACGACCAGGGGGACGTCCCAATCCATCCCGGAGCGGACCAGGGCGCTGAAAGCTTTCAATTGGACGTCATGGGGGATATCGGTTTTGGAGTAATCAAGACCGATTTCACCGATGGCGACGGCTTCGGGAGCGGCGGCCAGCGCCGCCCGCAGGCGCTGGGGGAAATCCCCGTCGAACTGATCGGCGTAATAAGGGTGAAGGCCCAATGCGCAACGCACCTCGTTGGGGCGCGAGCGGGCGATCTCCACGGCTCGTGACCATTCATCGGGATGATCGGCGATTTCCACGATACGCTTGACCCCGGCGGCGGCGGCGCGGGAGAAGACCTCGTTGCGGTCGGCGTCGAACTGAGGATCCCCGAGATGGACGTGCGTGTCGGTAAATAGACTCATTGCCCGGAAGAAAAGCGCGTCAGAAGGGCGACGGCTTGCGGATTTTTTTCCTCTGCGAGATATCGAGCCTTGATTCTGGGATACTCAGGTATCTGTTTGAAATAGTGGTCTAGAACCATGATCTTGGCGAAGGCCCGTACGGCTGGATCGGGGTCGCGAAGCGCCGCGACCAGACTGGGCACGGCATTTCTTCCTTCGAGGTCCGCGAATAGATTCAACGCGCGAATGCGCACGAGAGGCTTATCGTCCCCAAGCCAGCGTTCCCGGCGCGCTTGGATCGCGGCCGTGTTGTTCTTGCCGATCTCGAAGAGGGCATAGTCGGCGTTTCGACGAACGATTTCGACATCATCGTCAAGCAAGTCCACTAGGGCGTCTATCCACCGCGGATCCTTGAAATACCCCGCGCGCAGGCATGCCTCGGCCCGCAACGAGGCGTCATCCAAGACGAACCGCGAACCCAAAGCGTCGACGGTCACGTTTTTCAAGAGATAGGCCCGGCGCTCGTCCAACGTTTGCCGGATGCGGTTCTCAATGGGAGTCCCCCCATCCGCGTAGTCCGGATTATTCCGGTACAAAGCCAGATGAAAAGGAAGAGCTCCCTCGGAGTCCGCGCGGAGATTGTCGTATATCTGTGCCAGTTTGGAGGCGCTGTAGAGGTCGTCGGAATTGCGATCCCAGGCGATGGTCAGCCAGCGCAAGGCGCCGTCCAAGTCTCGCTGCTGAAGGGCGAGCGCACCCATGACCTGGGCGGCGCCGCCTTGATTGGGATTCTTCTGGAGAGCTTCCGAGGCGATGGCGTGAGCGAGAGTAAAATCGCCGCGCATGAACATGGCCATTCCCAGCGCCGTCAGTTTTCCCGGGTGCCTGGGATCGGAGTGGTGAAGTCCTTCGAGGGCGGTGCGAGCCAGTCTCGCCGTTTCGCCGCCGCCGGTGTTTTCATCGGCGGCCGCCATGCGCATCAAGGCGTCAAGGGAGTCTCGTCCTTCCGGCGTGTCGGGATGGCGCCGCGCAATGTCAATGTGGAGCCCAATGGCGGCCGCGGGGGCGCTGACGCTGCTCAAGCGGCGACGCAGTTCCGCCGCGGGACCGCCCGCCCCGAGCACGATCTCGGAATGGGCGCGGCGAAAGACATCGTTGCTAAACAGCTGGCGCGCGGCGTAGGAAACGTAGAAAGCGTCGATCGGTCGGCCCGCTTTCCACAGCGCCTCGGACAGGCGCAGATGGGCGTTGACTTCCAGCAGGTGCTCTCGAAAGTTCAGTCTCGCGTCGCTCAGGAGTCTCAACGTCTCCTCGGTGGGAACCTGCGCCGAGGCGGCATCGGTATCGGCGCCGGGACGCGGCGGGGACGCCAACCAGTGGGTCATGATGACGGCGCAGACGAGGAAAGCCGCGACGACCATCAACAACACCGAGGCGACTAAGGTCTTCGTCTGGAGGCCTTTTTTCACGCTTTGATTATAGAAAAAAGAGCCCGCCCCCCGCTGTCGGGGGGCGGGCCTTTCAAGCGCGGGGCCTTATTTGGCGAAAAACTTCCAACGCCGATCCGAGTCGCTGTCTCGGCGCTGCAGCAGATGATCCTCGATCTGCGCCCAGTGGTCCATTTCCTCGGGCGGGGCGGTCATGCGCTGCCAGGCGCGTTCGCTGTCTTCGAAGCGCTTGACCAGCGATTCGAGGCTTGAAACCTCGTCGGGCGTCATAGTGCTCGCGGGAGAAAGTTTGGCGAGAACGAGCCGTTTCGACGATGGTTTATCCATTCGAGAGGAGCTTTTCTTCTTGGCGGCCGATGATCGGTGCGGCTTTGTCATGTTAAGGGGCCTCCTTCTCCGACCGCAATGGTCCGGCACGGATGCGGGGAGACAGAGAAGTGTAAGGGGAGTTTTCTGATATTTCAAGGGGGG
>JBBTHA010000048.1:0-7105 GCA_038060535.1 Elusimicrobiota bacterium
CCGCGATCAAGCTCACGGGAGAGCACGAAGTGGAGCTTCGTCTCCAGCCCGAAGTCTCGGCCAAGGTCAAAGTCACCGTCTCCGCTCGCGAGTAGGGGCGGAGCGCGCCATGGCGCAGCAGAACCCGTCCACTCCCCCGCAGGCCCTTGAGGCCGAAATGGCCGTCCTCGGTTCGATGCTCATCGAACGCGAGGCCGCCGAGAAGGCGCTCGACCTGCTGCATGAGGCGGACTTCTATTTGGACGCCCACAAGCGCGTGTTCCGGGCGGTCTACCGGTTATTGAGCGCCGGCCAGGCCGTCGATGCCGTGACCGTCGCCGAGGAGCTGCGCAAAAAATCGGAGCTGGACGCGGTCGGCGGCGGGCCTTACCTCGCCGAATTGATACACAAAGTGACGACCGCGGCCCACGTCGAATATTACGCCCGGTTGGTCAAGGAAAAGGCGATTCTGCGCGAGCTCATTAGCGCGGCCACCGGGGTCGTGACCGCGTGTTTCTCACAGGAAAAAGAACCGAAGCAGATTCTGGACGAAGCCCAAGGCTCGATCCTGAAGGTCAGCGAAAGGCAGACGCTTCACGGGGTCATCGAGGCCAAGGAGATCGTCCACGAAGTCGTCGATCAGATCGAACGCGCTCATCACAATAAACAAGAGGTCACCGGGGTCTCGACAGGACTGAAGGCCTTTGATCGCATGACGACGGGATTTCAAAAGTCGGACCTGATCCTGATCGCCGCGCGTCCCTCGCAAGGCAAGACCGCGCTGGCCTTGAATATGGTGGCTCACGCCACATTGGAGAAAGGCCTGCCCATCCTGTTTTTTTCGCTCGAGATGAACCGCCACGCGATCATGCAGCGCTTCATCGCCGCCGAGGCGAAGGTGAATTTAAAGGACATTCGCACGGGTTACTTCAAAAGGGACCGCTGGCAGGATTTGACCGGAGCCGCCGCGCGCTTCGCGGAGGCGCCGTTGTTCATCAATGACAACCCCGGCATGACCGTTTTCAACGTCCGCGCGATCGCCCGGCAGCTGCTCAGCCGCCTGAAAAACGATAAAAAAGAGCTGGGGATGATCGTGATCGACTATCTGCAGCTCCTGCGCGGCGGGGGCGGCCGCAATGAAAACCGGCAGCAGGAAGTGTCCGAGATTTCTCGGTCTCTTAAGCAGCTGGCTCGGGAGCTCCACGTTCCCGTCGTCGCGCTGTCTCAGCTTTCCCGCGCCTCGGAGGACAAGACGCGGCTTGATAACAGGCCCAAACTCTCCGATCTGCGCGAGTCGGGGTCCTTGGAACAGGACGCGGACCTGGTCGCGATGATCCATCGCGAAGGCTATTACAAGCCCAACGACCCCACGCTGGAAAATAAGGCCGAAATCATCATCGCCAAGCAGCGTCAAGGGCCCACGGGCTCGGTTCCGGTTTCTTTTCTGCGCAGCATCACACGCTTTGTCGACGAAACGGGCATCGAGGAGCCCGTCGCGTTCGAGGAAAGCCAGACGCAGTTTAGTTGATGGCCACAAGCGCCGCCAATGCCCTTTTCGTCGCGCCGCCGCGGCGGCGCTTTTTCCGTCCGACCTGGGCTGAAATCGACCTGCGCGCGCTGATCGAAAATCTTCGCCGGCTGCGCGCGCGCGCCGGGCGCGGAGTCAAGACAATGTTCGTCGTTAAAGCCAACGCTTACGGCCACGACGCCGTGCTGTGCGCCATGGCCGCCGAGAAGGCCCGGGCGGCGGATTGGCTCGGCGTGTCTTCCGTGGAGGAGGGGATCTTGCTGCGCGACGCGGGCGTGCGCCTTCCGATTCTGGTTCTCGGCTCGCTCTATCCCTTCGAGAGCGTTCTGGCCGCCGCCGCCCACGATTTGACTCCGATCGTCGCGTCCCTGGAGTCGGCCAAGCGTGTGGCGGAGGCGGCCCTGCGGCTTCGCCGGGAGCTCAATATCCACGTGAAGGTCGACACCGGAATGGGGCGCATCGGCGTTCGTCCCGAGGCCGCCCTGGAGCTGGTGCGCCGGCTGACTCGTTTGAAGAAGATCCGCGTGGAAGGTGTTTACACGCATATGGCCAAGGCGGAAGACGACGCCGTCTTCACGTCTCGACAGTTGAAGGACTTCAAGCTGGTCGTGCGGGCCCTGGAGAGAGAAGGGCTGCGCCCTGCGATCGTTCACGCGGCCAACTCCGCGTGCGTTTTGCGTCATCCGGGGGCCCGATTCGATATGATCAGGCCGGGTCTCGCCGCGTATGGACTTTATCCGGGATTTTCACCGGTTCTCACGTTGAAGAGCAAAATAGTGTATGTTAAAACCGTGGCGAAGGGTTCCTCGGTCAGTTATGGCGCGACATGGAGGGCCAAGAGGGTGAGCCGCATCGCGACGCTGCCGATAGGTTATGCCGACGGCTTCCCTCGCGCTTTGTCCAATCGATCTTCGGTGCTGGTCGGAGGCCTGCGCTGTCCCGTGGTCGGGTGCGTCACGATGGATCAGGTCATGATCGACGTGACCGGAGTCCCGGGCGTTCGCGTCGGCGATGACGCGGTGCTTATCGGCCGTCAAGGCGGGTCCGAGGTGACCGTCGCCGAGCTGGCGCGATTGTGCGGGACGATTCCCTACGAGACGGTGACCGCGATTTCGACACGAGTGCCGCGGGTGGAGATCGCGTCGTGATCGGAGACATTCTTGGCACTTTCGGCCGGAGGGTTCTGAGCGCCTCCGAGGAGACGGGACAATTCGCCCTTCTCCTGAGGTCGACCCTGGGCTGGATGGTCGGCGCTCGCATAGAATGGCGGCAGACGATGATTCAGGTCGTGCGCATCGGAATCGAGTCGTCCCCGGTGACGTCGATGACGGCTTTTTTCACGGGGATGGTGCTGGCTTTGCAGACGGGGGCCTCCTCCAAGCACTTTTTCAACGAGCCTCTTTTCGTCGGCACGGTCGTGTCGTTTGCCCTGGTCATGGAGCTTGCCCCGGTGATGACCGCGATCGTGGTCGCGGGGCGCGCGGGGGCGGCGATCGCGGCCGAGATCGGCACCATGAAGGTGACCGAGCAGATCGACGCGTTGTACACGCTGGGAACGGATCCGGTGCGCTACCTTGTCATCCCCCGTTTCATCGCGTTCATGATCGTTCTTCCCCTATTGACCGTCATCTCGGATTTCACCGGGATCGCCGGCGGCTACCTGGTGGCGCACGCCAAATACGGCATTCCCGCCACGGTGTTTTGGCACGACATCGTCAACAACATGGAAGTTCGCCATTTTATCCATGGATTTCTCAAAACGTTCGTGTTTGCCGCGATCGTCTCCATGGTTTCGTGCTTCAAGGGCGTGACGACGCGCGGCGGAGCCGAGGGGGTGGGTAAGGCCACCACCTCGGCCGTCGTCATCAGCATGGTTCTCGTCCTGGTTTTGGACTATTTCGCCACCGCGGTGCTCAACGCCTTCGGGATCACCTGATGATCGACGCCGAATCGGTGGTCAAAAGCTTCGGTCCCCGCACGATCCTGCGCGGAGTCGATCTGCGCGTGGAAACCGGAGAGACTCTCGCCATCATCGGCGGGTCCGGCTGCGGAAAAAGCACGTTTCTCAAATGCGTGATCGGCCTTCACCGGCCGGACTCGGGGACGATCCTCGTCGACGGCGTCGACGTCACGCGGCTGAAAACCGAGGCCGATATCGCCGACTACCGCCGTCGATTCGGCTATCTGTTCCAAGAAGGGGCGTTGTTCGACTCGATGACGGTCTGGGAGAACATCACCTTCGGATTGCGTTATTTGACCGACATTCCTTCCGGGAAATACCGCCGGATCGCCTCGGAATGCCTGGCCTTGGTGGGTCTCAAGGACATCGAGGATTTCAAGCCCGCGGAGCTTTCCGGCGGAATGAAAAAGCGGGTCGCCCTGGCCCGGGCGATCGCAGCCCAGCCGTCGTACATTTTGTATGATGAGCCGACGACGGGTCTGGATCCGATCATGTCGGACGTCATCAGCGACCTGATCCTGGATTTACAACAACAGCTGAAGATTACGGCCATAGTGGTCACGCATGACATGAAGTCCGCCTATAAGGTCGCCAGCCGGATGGCGATGTTTCATGAGGGCACGGTCAGACAGGTCGCGCATCCTGACATCATTCGGATCAGCACCGACCCCTACGTGCGCCAATTCGTCGACGGATTAAGCCAGGGGCCCATTAAAATGAAGCTCAAGGAATTCGAGGCGGAAGGGTCTTCGCTGGCCCACGGGAAAAACTGATGTCGCTCGAGACCAAAGTCGGCGCCTTCGTCCTCGCGGGGCTGTCCCTCATGGCGACGGCGATCTTTTTATTGGGAGACGTCTCTTTCGAGCAGCGCTATACGCTTTACGGCCAGTTTTCGGATGTCGCCAACCTGTCTAAGGACGCTCCGGTCAAGCTGTCCGGCGTCGAGGTGGGGCAGGTCCGCTCCATCGAGCTCGTCGATGGGGGCGCGCGGGTCGTGATGTCCATTCGAAAAGGCGTCGAGATATTCAACGACGCCGTGTTCCTCATCGGCTCGACCGGCATCATCGGCTCGAAATACCTCCAAATCGATCAGGGGCACAGAAACGCGGGCGTGATCGCCGCCAATTCGACGGTCCGAGGCGAGGACCCGATTTCCATCGAAAAATCCCTGACCAAGGCGCTTGGCAAGCTCGAGAAGCTTCTCGACAGCTTGACCAAGGAGGGCCCGCGCGGGACATTGGCCGACAATCTCACCGAGACCGTGGCCAACGTCCGTGAGATGACGGCCACTCTCAACGACTTAATTGAAACGACCAAGCCCCAGCTCGAGAAGGCATTGGCCCGCACCGATTCCATCACCGAGAAGCTCGACAGCCTGCTCGCCAAGTCGAACGTCATGATGGCGGGCCTTGCCACCGACAAGGGCGCGGTCGGAGCCTTGCTCCATGACGACAAGGTCAAGGAGGACGTCAAGGAGACGATCGCCTCGGTCAAGGAGGCGGCCAGCACCGCCAAGGACGTCTTCGGGCGCATCACGCAGTTCCGGGTTTTCTGGAACTACGATTGGCGCTATGAGCACTCGGTCCGCACGTCCCGAGTGGATATCGGCCTGAAAATTTACCCTCGCGACGGGCGTTACTATTACGTGGGCGGCTCCAACTTGGCCAACGTGTCCGACGAGAAGCGCGGCACGAAGGTCGATTATGCCCAGCCCAACCGAGTGGACGCCTTGCTGGGCTGGGAGTACGGGCCCGTCGACTTCGCCGTCGGAGTGATCCGCTCGGGAGGCGGCGCCCGCCTGACGGTGACCCCTTTTCAGCATGACCCGTTTCTCGGCCGCTTCTCGGTCATGGCGCAGGGACACAATTTCGGCCGCAACCGAACCGTCGAAGGCCGCAAGTTCACCAAGCCGGCTTATGATTACGGCGCCCAGCTCCAAGTTCATAAGTTCGTGAGTGTCGGCGGCCGGGTCGAGGATGCCCAGGAAGTTCCGCGTTATCAGACATGGGCCAAGGTCATGTTCGAGGATAAGGACATCGCCTATCTCTTCGGCATGGCGACTTTCGGGGCCGCGGGAAGCAAGGGCCGGTCCAAGAAATAACGGCGAATTCATGTCGCGATTGAAGACGGTGTATCGCTGTCAGCAATGCGCTCATTCGGCCGCCAAGCCGATGGGGCAATGCCCTTCCTGCGAGCAGTGGAACACGATGGTCGAGGAGGTCATCGAGAGCGGCCCCGGTTCCCTCAGCCAGAGCCTGGCCGCGGCCGCCAACGCGGGACTGGCGTTTTCAGGCGAGGCCGTCGCGCTCAAGGACGCGGGTGAAAAGACGGAAACGAGAACTCCCGCGGGCTCGGGCGAGCTGGACCGCCTGCTCGGCGGCGGGGTCGTGCCGGGGCAGGTCGTGCTGCTGGCCGGTCCCCCGGGAATCGGAAAGTCCACTTTGATGATCCAGGCCGCGGCGAAACTGGCCGCCCACGGCCCGTTGCTTTACGTCTCCGGGGAGGAGTCTTTACGCCAGGTGTCGGGGCGGGCGAAGCGGTTGGGACTTTCAGCGGAGAGCCTGTATCTGCTCTCGGACACCTCTCTGGTCAGAATTCTCGCGGCGATAGATCGGATAAAGCCGTGGGCCGTCGTTCTGGACTCGATTCAGACCGTTTCGCATCCGTCCATGGGCTCGAGCCCCGGGTCGGTCGGCCAGGTGCGCGAGTGCGCCGCCGAGTTGGTGCGCGTGGCCAAGTCGCGCGACATTGTCGTTTTTCTTCTCGGACACGTCACCAAGGACGGCGGCTTGGCCGGGCCGAAGGTTCTTGAGCATATCGTCGACACCGTGCTCTATTTCGACACGGAGCGTCACGATCTTCTGCGCGTTCTGCGCGCCCATAAGAACCGATTTGGGCCGACCGATGAAGTCGGACTTTTTGAGATGGGGGAAAAGGGCTTAAGAGAGGTGACCGACGCCTCGTCTTTTTTCCTCGCCGATTTGGGGCGCGAGAGCTCTCCCGGACGGGCGATTTCGGTCGCGCTTGACGGCTCGCGACCGATGCTCGTGGAGACGCAGGCGCTCGTCGTTTCCACGCGCTATCCCTTGCCCCGGCGCATGGCGACCGGACTCGATCTTAACCGCGTGCTCGTGCTGCTGGCCGCGATGGAGCGCCATATCGGATTGCGCCTGGAAGACCGCGATTGCTTCCTGAGTTTGGCCGGGGGGCTGCGTTTGAAGGATCCGGCCCTCGATTTGGCCGCATGCCTGGCGGTCGCGGGCTCGTCCAACGATAAAGCCGTTGCGGCCGATATGGTTCTGATCGGGGAAGTGGGCCTTTTGGGCGAGATCGGGCGCGTGCCGCAGCTCGAACCTCGCCTCAAAGAGGCTCTTAAGGCGGGATTCAAGCGCGCCCTTGTTCCGGCGCGGGCGCTCAAGGATATCGCGAAAATGCCGGGGCTGAGCGTGACCGGCGTTTCGGATTTGAAAGAGGCCGTCGCCGCGGCTTTCGACGTCAAGTAAGCGGTGCTTCATATGTCGTAGAATAGGGCATTCCCGTATAACCTCCGTAGGAGGATCATTCCATGTACACTTGGTTGTTTCGAGTCGGCGTCGTCCTCACCTGTCCCGTGATCGTCTATTTCGGAAAAATCTTGC
>JBBTHA010000049.1:0-6622 GCA_038060535.1 Elusimicrobiota bacterium
CCTCCTGACCTCTCCCCCCCAACCAACAAAAAATGGGGTGGAGAGGTCAGGAGGACGGTGGGTGACTGTTGCGGGCCTTCTAATACGGAGAGAGGATTTCTGCGTAATTCTACGAACCCCGAGCGGTACAACTCCGAATATCATCGATCGCGGGGCGAGCGTATACTCCTGATGAGTCCGACGTCATGGACCGACAGGGAGAACCAGAATGAAAACCAAGGACAAGATGATCGGAGCCGGGATAGGCCTCGCGGCGCTCGCCGCGGCCGGAACTTATTTTCTCTACGGGAAGCGCGGCGCCAAGAACCGCGAGACGATCACCGGCTGGGCGCTCCAGCTGAAGGGCCAGGTGCTCGAGAAGATGGAGAAGCTCAAGGACGTCAACCAGGCCGAGTACAACAAGCTCATCGAGGAGAGCGTGGAGCGCTTCGGTCGCGTGAAGAACGTCAGCGCCGCCGAGCTCGAGCTCGTCACCGCGGACCTCAAGAGCGCGTGGTCGCACATCGGCAAAGAGCTGAAATAGCATACGCCATGAACAACGCAACCAAGGCTGTCAACGGCAAGCCGTTCCTGAGCGACATCAAGACGCTCCGGGATCGCGCGCGCCTGCACATCGAGAAGGGCGCGGTGACCGCAGGCTATAAAGCCGAGCGGGAGACCGTCATCAAGGTGCTCAACGAGGCGCTCGCGACCGAGATCGTCTGCGTCCTGCGCTACAAGCGACATCAGTTCATGGCCCACGGGATCGAGGCGCAGTCCGTCGCCGCCGAGTTCGCGCAACACGCCCTCGAGGAGCAGGCCCACGTGGACCTGCTCGCCGAGAGGATCGTCCAGCTCGGCGGCGCGCCGGATTTCTCGCCGGCGGGCCTGGCGACGCGCAGCCATTCGGAGTACGCGGAAGGCAAGGATCTGGCGGAGATGATAGAGGAAGACCTCATCGCCGAGCGCATCGCCATCGACAACTACGGCGAGATGATCCGCTACATCGGCAACGACGACCCGACGACCCGGGTCAGGCTGGAAGGGATACTCGCCAAGGAAGAAGAGCACGCCGACGACCTGTCGTCCTTGCTCAAGGAGAACAAATGAATACGTCACCTCGTTTTGCCCCCCGCTGGATCTCAGCGCTCGTTCTTGCGGCGGCCGTGCTCGCGCCGAGCCACGCCTTCGCGGAGGCCTCGGAGATCGCCGAGGGCGTCTCGATCGGCGGCCGCGCGATGTATTTCCGCCCCAAGGGCGCCAATGACGGCTCGCTGAGCGGCGGCGCCCAGCTGCGGATGCACATGTCCCCCATGTTCGCCCTCGAGGGATCGATCGACTATCGCAAATCAACCTTCGGCGACGTGGTCGTCGACGTGTATCCCGTGCAGGCGTCTTTGCTGGTCTACCTGATGCCCACGTCCCGCCTGACGCCGTTCGTCCTCGGCGGCGGCGGGTGGTACTACACCCACGTCCGCGCGCCGTACGAGAAGACGCAATACCGCTTCGGCCCTCACGCGGGCGCGGGCCTGAAGCTGTCGCTCAGTAAGTTCTGGTCCATCGACGGCTCCTACCGGTATCTGTGGACCCGGGACATCAACTCCGAGGACCTCACCCATCCCGCGGGGCGCAACTTCAGCGACAACGGCTACATGCTGACGGCGTCGCTGAACCATCATTTCTAGACGGGATCTGCCAGCGGGAGGAAGGTTCATGACCATGCGCAATCGAGTCGGGCTCGCGGCGTCCCTCATGCTGCTCTGGGCGCCGCTGTCGGCCGAGCAGACGCAGCCGAATCCGAGTCCGGTCATTACGGTCCAGCCGGTGCCGCCGCTGCCGATACCGCCGCTGATCGTCAAGCCGATGCCGGAGCAATCGCTGCTGGTCCAGCCGTTGGCGGATCCGAAGCCGGGGGCCCAGCCGGTGCCGCCGGTCACGGTCCATCTCACGACGGTGCCGGCCGGGGTCCCGTTGGCGGCCCCGCTCACGGCGCCGGCGGCTCCCGCGCAGCCGCCGCCCGTGCTCGGCACCGAGCTGAGCAGCAAGCTCAAGTCGGACGAGCGTCATTTCGACGAGAAGAGCGCCGCCGCCCAGCGAGAATTCGACCAGCGCGAGGACGCGCTGAAGAAGGAGTTCGAGGCGACGCTCGTGGACAAGGGTTTCTGGGAACGCCGCCGCCTGACGCGGGCCTTTCGCGCGGAACAAGCCGCGCGCCGGCGGGAATTCAATGACGAACGGGAAACGAAGCGCCGCACGTACGAATGGCGCTACCCGTAGACGCACAGGAGATCATATGGGCGATCTTTTTCATCTCCTGGGTGAGCAGGCGGCCCTCAACGGCCTCGCCGTCGATCATGAGATGTCGACGCCCGCGGATGCGAAAGAACTTCTGCTTGGACGATCTCTCCGGCAACCGCTGGAAGTCGATGACGTAGCGCATCACCTCACCTTGGCGCGAGCGGAGCTTGAAGGGATTGTTGCTCAGGCCGAGACTTTGGAGATGATTGTAGAGCGTCCGGATCTTGCGGATCGTGATCGCGTCGCGCACGTAACCCTTCTTGATGAAGTAATACATCAGCCGAGAGCCGCCCTCCACGGTCTCCAACTCCTTTAAGGACTTAAGGCCGAGGTCGCTGACCAACTGCCGGACAATATTCCACCAGGCCACGGAAGTGGCGTCGCGCCGCCGGTCGGGGATGTTTTCGATGACGAGCCTAAACTCGTGGCGAATCTTCTCCGGGATGGCATCGTTGGAGCGAATGGAGCGCGCCGTGTTGCGCGGCACAATGCTCATCGGATAGATACTGAGCACCGCCTCGGGAAAGCCATACTCGCACTTGGAGAAGTCGTGTGGATCCTTTTCGTGGGAGGGCACAGCGCAACGGTCATAGTTCAGCGCGAGCAGGCGTTTGGTGCAGAGGCAGCGAAACGCCTGGCGCCAGATGTCCATCAAGTGCGCCAGGTACCCAGGGCTGATTTCTCGCTCGAGTTGATCGACGTACGCGCACATGCCGTCGTCGTCGACGAACTCCTGGAGCGGAATATCCGCCTCCATGAACGCGCGCTTGAGATGATCGATCCCCTGGCGGGTCTGCGCTTTCTGGTCGGGGCCCAGCGACGAGTTTAATCGCTGGTCGAGGAACTCATCGAAGGCGGCGAAGGCGGGAACGACGGTGGGATGCGGCGGGCCGGCGCGGCGAGGGAGCCAGTGCTTCATAGCCGCCCCCCGGCGAAGTGGTTAGAAAAATGGTTAGAACACAGGGGGCGGCAATACGAAATAAAGCTGGTGGGCAGTACAGGATTTGAACCTGTGACCCTTGTCGTGTGAGGACGAATCGACAGTCCACCCCTTTCCTTCGGGCAAAGCGATTCTACCAATTTTCAATAAGAAATCGCGATGCGCCAGGTCACATCCACTAACACGGGTTACAGTCCGTTTTCATCGTCGGATGGCACGAATCTGGCACAAATAAGCGGGCTCGTTCAGCGTCTTACCAGCGCGCCGAAAGAGTGAATCGGTGAGTATTCCCAAGTTCTCCCATGGGAACGGCGGCGTAGTCGAGACCCCACTTCTCTTTCCGCAACCCGAGCCCGAGCGTCAATCCGCGCGCCGCGTCGAAGCCGGAGCCTCCTACTATCGTCGTCTGCGTTGTGTAGCCCGCGCGTAGGAAGATATCCTTGATCGCCAGATACTCGCCGCCGAAGCCGAAGTCCGATCCCGCCCCACGCGGTCCATTCGTGAACTCGGCCGCAAGGAGATGGTCCCCCGGCAACTTGTAGGCCGCACCGAGCGCGAGCCGGAGCGGCAGGTCGTTGCGCTCCGCATCGTATTTCAACCCGGGTCCGAGGTTTCGGAGCGCCCCTCCAAAGAGGAGCGCGCCCATCGCCTTGCGGGCGCCCAAATCCACCGCGACGGTCTGCGCCTCGGTCGAGGTGATGTTAGAGCGAAGATACTTCACCGCCGCGCCGAAATCAGCCAACTCGCTCTTGCGTCCATAGCCGAGACTCACGGCCGCGTCGGACGCGTTGAAGTTGCCGGTCGGGCGGCCTTGGGAATCACGCCCGCTCAGCGCGCCCTGGCTGAGATAGGTCAGCGCCCCGGCGAGGGTCCCTTGCGAGGTCGGGTGCGCGTAGGCGATGAAATCATGGCGAGTGTTTTGGCCAAGCTCGGCATGACTGACGCCCACCTCGCGCTTTTCAAGGGCCGCCAAGCCCGCCGGGTTCCAGCAGATGGCATGGGCGTCGTCACCGACGGCCGTATAGGCCGCGCCCATGCTCAGTGCGCGCGCTCCAACGCCGACGTTGAGGAAGGACGCAGTTTCCGCCGCGCGGCTAGCGGGGGCCGCAATCACGAGCAGTACGGCAAGTCCCGGCGCTCTCATTTATTTTATTACGGCGATTTTCCCCGTCTTCCGTATGTCCGCTTCTCCGGCCCGCTTCGCGGTGATGGCGTAATTATAGACGCCCGAGCCTATTCCGGAGATATCCCATGTCACATCATAGGTAGGCTGCGCGCCTTTGCCGTTGCCGTCGTCGAGCGTCACGGCGGCCCCCGCCTGCGTGCTGTGGACGCGCTTGCCGGAAAGGTCGTAGATTCGCACCGTCAGCTCGTCGGCGTTCCCGACCTGGGTCCGGATCGTCACGGATTTTACGCCACGCGCCGGGTTCGGGAAGGCATAGGCGTCCACGAAGCCGTAAGCACCCGTCGCCTGGACGCCAATGCCACCGGAGCCCATGACTTGGAAGACGGAGAAGTGCGTCGTCTGCGCCCTCACGAGCCGGGCTGACTCATCGACGGTGGAAGCCAGGGCTTCCCAAACGTTGCGCACCTCGTTCCAGTGATAGACCTTAAGGTCCCTGGCCGTGAGTCCTCGAATCTGTAGCATAGCTGGATCATAGGCCAAGGCAATATCCACAGGGCGCAGGAACACCGTGCCCGAAGGGCCGAACTCGACGGCATCCGAAACAGAGGCCAACTTCTGCTCGGCGCGCTTGCGGGCTATGGTGGATTCCGGTATGTCCGGCGAGTGCGCGACCATCGCCAGAACGTCCTTGCTCAGCGAGTCTTTGGGGAAGACAACGCCCGAGCCGTCCGTCAGACGGACGGCTCCTGCGGACTCCTGCGAGAAGAAGCCCAAGGCCCGCATCGTGGTCAAGCCGTTCCCGCGAGGCGCTTGCGCCTGGCTGCGGATAGAGGCGGTGCCTGTGCCGCCGGACGGCGAGGCCGGCTCTGGAAGCTCCCGTGCCTTGGTCCATGTCTCCATCTCGTCGCGCAGGCGATATTTCCAGTTTTCCGGGGTCGTGCTGGACGTGTACATCTCGTACATGCGCTCCAGAACGTTGACGTTCGCGGAGAACGCGGGAGAAGCCGTCGCCAGGACGACGAGCGCGAGCAGCGTTCTCATGGAGCCTCCACTTTCGAGTTGCCGCCCATGTCCACGCGGCCCGCGTGAAGCCGACCGGAAAAGAGCGCGTTGCCGGAGAGAACCGCCTTGGCGTTAGGCGCATAGAACGTCGCCCGTATGGACTTGCCGGACAAAGCCTGATCGGAGTTGGACTCCACAAGCATGGTGATGGGCGCGCCGAGCGCGCCCGTCTCGGAGTTGCCCGAGAGACTGGCGGACTGACGCACAAAAAGATTGACCGCCCCGTTCGCTCGGAACTTGGCGTTGCCCGAGACTTCGAGCCTGTCCACGATGTAGGTCCCGGCAGGCAAAGTTAGCGTGCTATTCCCGGTCACGCGAAGAACTCCACCGTTCAGGAACCCGGCTGGGATGGAGGCGTTATCGTTGCTGGCTTCAAGCACTTGCCGAGTGAAAGTAAGATCGATGGGAAAACAGGTCAGGGAAGCGGAGCTTCGAGTGATTGTCCCCGTAATACTCGCGTTCCCTGAGAGGTTGACGGGGAGCGCCGTCGCGTCTCCTTCGATCCGCGCGTTGCCCGAAAGAGTCAAAGCGCCGTTGACCTTGACGGGGCCTGCCATTCGAACATTGCCGGTGAGATTCACGGCGGAGCAAGCCCCTACCGCCTGAGCAGTCAAAGGAGAAGTGTCGATTACCGGCTTATAATCGATGCGATTTGCCGATACGGGGTCGAAGGTGATTTCCACTTGTTGCGCGACCCCCGCGATGATTGGGCTTCTCAACAGGTTGACGGCGGACACATCCTGGTAAACCGAATTATGGGCCGATAACATGAACTCGTAATTCGTAGACCATGCACTTAAAATCGTTATCGTGTAGATTCCTGCCTGGACTGGCGTCATGTGGAAAACCGTGTTCTCCACGCCATATTCCGGGCCCTCCTCGGGGTCTACGGAATCTGTGCCGTAGCTTGAACCGGGGATCTGCTTTACAAGCGTACCGTCTGACAAGCGTCCAGTCCGGCGGCCGATAGGATCGGTGATGGAAAAATATACGGCGGTGCGAGTGCTCCCATCGCTCGAATAAAAGTAGAAGGAGCTGTCATCCTCTGAAAAAGCACAAACCGGCACGAAGAAGAAAAGAAGAGCTAACGCTTTCATGGTGGCTCCTAAGGCTGCGGCCGAGGTCTGAATCTCCTTATTCCTGTCAATCGGAAGTTCGTATCGTTAGGACTCGTTAAACATTAACTGACACGTTTCACGGAACTTCTTTCGGGACGA
>JBBTHA010000050.1:0-17175 GCA_038060535.1 Elusimicrobiota bacterium
AGGCTGGAAAAGACCTCCGGCGGCTGACCGAGCGCTCGCGAGCCATGCTCGAACAGTTTCTCGGCCGCAAGGTCAACCTCGAACTCTGGATTAAGGTCCGCAAAAACTGGCGCAGGGACCCGCGTGCGCTGAAAGAATTCGGCTACTCCACCTAGGGCGGAGATTTCGTACTATCTCCCCCGCCATGAAAACTCCAACGACAGACAAACCCCGGCCTCACGGCAAAACCGCCGATGAGATGGGAAAGCAGCAGCGCGAAATATCCGTTTCCGAGTTTTTCACAAAAAACAGGCATCTGCTGGGCTTCGACAACCCGCGCAAAGCGCTGTTGACGTGCGTGAAAGAAGCCGTCGACAACGCGCTCGACGCCTCCGAGGAGGCCGGCATTTTGCCGGAGATCGTCGTCAAGCTCGAGCCCGTCGGCGTCGGCTCCGCTCCGGCGCCGGCCGCTTCGCAGGCGACGCGTTTTCGAGTGACGGTCATCGACTACGGTCCGGGGATCGTGCGGGAGGTCATCCCGCGCATTTTCGCCAAACTCCTGTACGGCTCCAAGTTCCATCGCCTGCGCATGAGCCGCGGCCAGCAAGGCATCGGGATATCGGCCGCTGGAATGTACGGACAGCTGACCACGGGAAAACCGGTCAAGATCATCTCGCGCACCGGCGAGAAATCTCCGGCGCACTACTTCGAGGTGCAGATCGACACCAAGAAAAACGAGCCGATCATCCTGGAAAAAAAACAAATCGACTGGGAAAATCACCGCGGCACGCAGGTGACCATAGAACTCGAGGGTAAGTACCAGAAGGGGCGGGCCTCGGTCGACGAATACATGGAGCTCTCGGCCATCTCCAACCCTCACGCGAAATTCACCTATCACGGCCCGGATGGGGAAACCAAAGTCTATCCGCGCACAATCCAGCACAACCCGGACCCTCCCAAGGAGATCAAGCCCCACCCCTACGGCATCGAGTTGGGGATGCTGCTGAAAATGCTTCAGGACACGAAAAGCCACTGGCTCAGCGGCTTTCTCTCCACCGATTTTTCGCGCGTTTCCAGCGACACGGCCGAGGCGATCTGCAAGAGCGCCGGTCTCAGTCCCAAAAAGCGCCCCCGCGATGTCGTCGGCCACGAAGCCGAAGTCCTGTTCAAGACGGTCCAGAACACCAAACTGATGGCGCCCCCGACAAACTGCCTCTCGCCCATCGGAGAAAAGGCGATCCTCTCGGGCCTTTTCAAGCAAATCAAGGGCGACTTCTACACCGCGGTCACCAGGCCGCCGGCGGTCTATCGCGGCAACCCGTTCATCATCGAGGCCGGCCTCGCTTGGGGCCGCGGTCCCGAGCAGGCCGCTCTTGATGCGGCCAAGGAGCGCACATCGCCTCTTGCCGAGGGAGAAAGCCACGACGGCGACGACGACGAACTGGCGCGCGTGATGCGCTTCGCCAACCGGGTGCCGCTGCTCTATCAGCAGTCGGCTTGCTCGACGTTCAAGGCCATCCTCGACACCACCTGGAAGAACTACGGCATAGGGCAGTCGCGCGGAGCCCCCCCCGCGGGGCCGATGGTGATTTTCGTGCACATGGCCTCGGTGTGGGTGCCCTTTACGAGCGAATCGAAAGAGGCGATCGCCGACTATGATGAGATCCGCAAAGAGATCACGCTGGCGCTGCGCGAGGCCGGCCGCCGTCTGGGCGTCTTCATCAAGCGCCGCGCCCGCGCCCACGCCGAAAGCAAGCGGCGGGATATTTTCGAGCTTTACATCGAGGAAGTCGTCGGCGCCTGCAAGCGCCTCAAGGCAGGCAAGCTGTCCGAGAGCAAGCTCAGAACCCAGCTCACCGACATCGCCAAGAAAATCACGGGCGGACAAAAAACAGACGAAATGCTCGACCGAAGCGCCGGACCCCACGGCCTTCCCCATTCGATCATCGTCACCGCCGAGGGGATCGAGGGCGCAGCGATCATCGAGGAGCCCCCCGCGACCCCGGCGGCCCCGCCGCCTCCTGAAACGCGCACCAAGCCCGCCGCCAGGAAAGCGCCTCCTCGGCGCTCTTCCCCAAAAAAGACCTCCGGAAAGAAAAAGAAATAGATTATGGCCAAAAGACACCTCGACGTCGAGAAAAAGCTGATCGGACTCGCGGACATCGTCATCGCCGCCGCCGGGAAGAAGAAGGACCCCGCCATCTCCATCCCCGTGCGCTCCCTGTCGAACGTGACGTTCAACGCCAAAAAAGGCTACATCGAAATGGGGTCCAACAAGCAGCTGCGCACGTTCTTCAACGTCGGCATGGCCAAGAAATTCATGCAGACGATGCTCGTCGCAGACGCCCTGGCCGAACTTCAAAAGGCCGATTTGACGACGAGCTTGCGCGAAATTTACTATCGCACGAAGCACACGATGGGCGACAGCCTCGAGAACACCTTCGATGATCAGGCCGAGTCCGACCCGCTCATCGAGGATTTGGAAGTGGGCCTGGCCGCCTTGCGCGAGGAATTCCACGTGCGGGCGGAAAACGCCGGAACCGTCATCGGGCCGGTGGTGTTTGAAGACGATGGCGACAAAGTCGACTGCGCCAAGCTGGGCAAAGGGGGCTACTCGGTCCCGTCCATCGTCGAGGAAGAATATCTCAGGATCAAGAAGTGCTCCGCCGATTTCGTTCTGCTCATCGAGAAGGGAACGCAGTGGAATCGCCTGGCTGAAGATAAGTTCTGGCGCAAATACAACTGCATTTTGCTCACCGGAAACGGACAACCGCCTCGCGGAGTGCGCCGGCTGGCCAAAAGACTGCACGAAGAAAAGAAGCTTCCGGTCTACGTTCTTGTCGACAACGATCCGTGGGGCTACTACATCTACTCCGTCGTCAAGCAGGGGTCCATCAATCTCGCCTTCGAAAGCCAGCGCATGGCCATCCCCTCGGCGAAGTTCGTGGGTCTATCCAGCGCGGACCCCCAAGAGTACGACCTCCCGCGCAACGTGGGGATCAAGCTCAACGACAAGGACATCTCCCGCGCCAAGGAGCTCATGAACTATCCTTGGTTTCAAAAAAAGGAATGGCAGGTCGAAATCAAACGGATGCTCGCCAGCGGGCTCAAGTACGAACTCGACGCCCTGGCCAACAAGGACTTCCAGTACCTGACCAAGCAGTACCTGCCCAAGAAACTCAAGACAAGGGACTGGCTGGACTAAAAGAGGCCGGGCAGCATCTCCGGCTCAGCCGTTGGCGCCGACCGGAGCGTCCAAGCGGGCGGCAATCCCATCGCGCGGGGCCACGGTCCTATTCTCGTCAACCGAAGGCAAGTGATCGACGTAGGTGTACTCGGAGAGCACCGCCTCGTAGCGATCGATCAAGTCGGCCGCCTCGCGGGGCTTGAGCCCGCCCGACTTCACCTGGGCGTCAGCGGCTTCCTTGACCATGCGCACGAGCTCGAAGTCCGAATATTGGATTTCGGACAGGACATTGCGCACGCTTTGGCCTTTGATCGTCTCCTCAATGTAATACCCCTTCTCTTCCGCCTCGTCCCGGAATATATGAACCTCGTTGACGCGGCCAAATAGGTTATGAATATCGCCCATCGTCGCCTGGTAGGCGCCCATCAAAAAAAAGCCGAGGTAATACGGACTCCCGTCGAGAGCGTGGACGGGCAGTCTCCCCCCCGCGTTGCGGTGACACGCGAAGCTGGATATTTTCCCGTCCGAATCGCATGTGATGTCGGCCAAGCTGGCGCGGCGGGTCGGCTCCTCGTTGAGCCGATGCAGCGGCATGATCGGGAACAACTGACCGATGGCCCAGGAGTCGGGCAGGGACTGGAACAGGGAAAAGTTGCACAGGTACTGATCGTTGAGCGCCTTCTGCATCTCGAGCAGGTCCTCGGATACGAACTTGGCCTTGGGCAGAAGCTTGCCGATCTCAAGGCAGAGCTTCCAGTAGAGATGCTCGACCTTGGCCTTATCCTCCAGGCCTAGGTAGCCGAGCTTGAAGAGGGTCAAGGCCTCATCGAGATGCTGCTGACCATCGTGAAAGGATTCGGCGAGATTTTTGGGATTGAGCGAGCGAATTTCCTCGCGCAATTCGCGCACGACTTGATGCTCCTCGGGCGTCTCCTTCAATTCGGTGGGAGTCGCGCCCGTCTCGATGGAGCCGAACACATTGACCACGAGCAGGGCGTGGTGAGCGACAATCGAGCGTCCCGACTCGGTGATCAGATTGGGCTCGGGGACCTTTTCCTGCTTGCAGACCTCCTGAACGGAATAAACGACGTCGGCCACGTACTCGCGCAAGCTGTAGTTCATCGAGCTCTCGACCGCCGTGTGCGTACCGTCGTAATCCACGCCCAATCCCCCGCCGCAGTCGAGATACTCCACGGACAAGCCCATCTTGCGCAGTTTGGCGTAATAGCGCGCGCCCTCCTTGACCGCGTCCTTGATCGTGCGGATGTCGCAGACTTGCGAGCCGATGTGGAAGTGAACGAGTTTGAGGCAATCCGTCAGGTTCTCGGCCTTGAGACGCTCCACGGCGGCGAGAATTTCGGGAGTCGTGAGGCCGAACTTGGCGAAGTGACCGGTCGAGGAGCGCCATTTCCCTGAGCCCTGGGTCTGGAGCTTGATGCGCAGGCCGATCATCGGCTTGACCCCGGCCTCCTTGGCCGCGTGGAGCAGCAGGTCGAGCTCGGAGAGCTTCTCGATGACGACGATGACTTTCTTTCCGAGTTTCAGGCCCAAGGCGGCCAAGCGCATCATGGACTCGTCCTTGTAGCCGTTAACGATGGTCAGGGCGTCGGAATCGTTCATCGCCAGGACCGCCAGCAACTCTCCCTTCGATCCCGCTTCCATGCCGAACCGCCAAGGCCGGCCCGCGTCGGCGATCTCCTCGACGACCTCGCGCAGCTGGTTGACCTTGATCGGATACACGCCGAAGAAGCGGCCGGCGTATCCGTACTCCTTGATCGCCTCGGAAAAAGCCTCGTTGATGAGGGTCACCCGCCGGCGTAAAACGTCCTGGAAGCGAATGAGCACAGGCATTTTGATCCCGCGGGCCACGACGTCGCTGACCACCTCGAAGATATCGATGACCCCTTCGGTTTCCCCCTTGGGCAGCAGCGTGGCGTGGCCTTTGGAGTTGATGCCGAAATACTTCAGGCCCCAACCCTCCAGGTTATAGAGCTGCTCGGCGGTTTCGATCGTCCAAGGTTTTGCAGGAGGCATCTTGAGATTATATCAGTAAGGAGGGATGCGCCCTGGATAATTTTTTCCGACGAAGACAACAGGGAAAAAAGAGCAATTGTCGCAACAGGGGCGTATATCCTACCATTGGCGGAGTTCTTTATGAAAGCCATCCTCGCTCGCGATGGGCGCGCCGCACTCGCCGAAATCCCGGTCCCCGAAATCGGGGCGGGCGAGCTGCTGCTGGCCGTGGACGTTTGCGGCTTGTGCGGCACGGACGTCATGAAGCTCGACACACGCTTGGTCGGAGCCGTCCTCGGCCATGAACTCTGTGGAACGGTGGCCAAGGTCGGGGCCGGCGCCCCGTTTAAAACCGGAGATCGAGTGGTCGTCTCCCACCACGTGCCTTGCCTGCAATGCCACTACTGCCGCAAGGACCAGCAGTCCATGTGCCGCCAGTTCAAGGCGACCAACATCGACCCCGGGGGCTTCGCGGAGTATGTCCGCATTCCCGCGCTCCATGCCAGACACGCGGCCTTTTGCCTTCCTCCCGGACTCGATCCCGTGGCCGCGTCGCAAACGGAGCCGCTGGCCTGCGTCTTGCGCAATATCAAGAGAATCAACGTCAGCGAGGGCGACACGATAGGAGTCGTGGGTCTAGGCGCCATGGGGCAGATGACGGGACAATTGCTCAAGCTCTTCGGCGCCGCCGCCGCGGGCCTTGATCTCGACACCGCGCGGGTCGCGAGTTTTTCCCCCTGGGGAGCCGCCACGACGAACGCGGCGGAATTTTCCGAGATGGGACGAAAGCTCAGCGACGGGAGAGGTTTCGACGCCGTGATCTTCTCCGCGGGAACTCCCAAGCTCATCGAGCAGTCTCTGTCGTGGCTGCGCGACGGAGGAACGTTGAACGTCTTCGCGTCGTTCCACCCTGACCCCGTGCTCCAGCTCGACTTAAACCAAGTCTACCACCGCGAATTGTCGATTCTCTCATCGTACTCGCCTTCGTTGTCGGACTTAAAAGAATCCTTCGAGCTCATAGCGACCAAACGATTCAATCCTCTCTCGCTGTCGCCGCTCTCGTTTCCGCTGTCCTCATTCGATGACGCCGTCCAGGCGGTGAAATTCCGCCGCACGCTCAAATCCGTTCTGAGGCCCCGGTGAACCGCCGAATCATATTCCACGCGCCGCGGGATATCCGTCTTGAAGAGGGGCCGATCCCCGGACCCGGTGAAGGCGAAATCGTGGTCAAAATCGGAGCGTCGTTGACGTGCGGCACGGATTTCAAGGCCTATCGTCAGGGACATCGCGTCCTGCTGGGAAATTATCCCTCCGCCTTCGGACATGAACTGGCGGGAACGGTCTACGCCGCCGGCAAGGGCGTCTCGAACGTGAGGGAAGGGGACCGGATCGTCGTCGCCAACTCCGCTCCGATGGACGATTGCTTCTGGTGCCGCAACGGCCAGAACCATCTATGCCCCAAACTCAAACTTCATAACGGCGCCTACGCGGATTACAACCTGGTTCCCGCTCATATCGTGGCAAGCAACCTGCACCCTTTGCGACGCGAGGTCCCCTTTGAAATCGGAGCGCTCGCCGAGCCGTTCTCCTGCGCCATCCACGCCGTCGACGTTCACGGGGTTCGGGAAGGGGAAGCGGCGCTCATCATCGGCGCCGGCTCCATGTGTTTGTTCCTCATTCATGCTCTGCGCGCGCGCGGAGCGCGCGTGGGCGTCGTCGGGCGTTCAAAAGAGGCTCTGCGCGCGGCGGAGCAGGCGGGCGCGGAGGAGACCTTCAGCACGCTGGAGGGATCCGTCGAGGGGAAAGTGCTCGTCTGGGCAGATGGCAGGGGTCCTGACCATGTGTTCGAAGCCGTGGGAACCGCCGAGACGTATCTCCAAGCCGTCGCGCTTGTCCGCGACGGCGGGAAGGTGTGTTTGTTCGGGGGGTGCGCCCATGGAACGACGGTTCCTCTCGACGTTCACCGGCTTCATTACAAGCAAATCACCCTTCATGGGGTTTTCCACCACACGCCTCCCCATTTCCGGGAGGCCGTGCGCCTCCTAGGCGAAGGCCGGGTCAAAACTGACCTGATCATCAAGGGGGCCGTCAAGCTCGCCGACATTCCCGCTTTCTTCGCCGCCAATGCGGACAAGTCCATCCCCAAGGCTGTGGTCACCCCGTGAGCCGTCAAGACGACCGGCGCTTTCTGATCCGGGCTTATGAACTCGCGGCCCGCGTCGAGCCGACGGCCGTCTCTCCCAATCCCCGAGTCGGCTGCGTCTTGGTCAAGAACAACCGGATTCTCTCCTCGCAAGCGCATACCCGCTTCGGGCAAGCGCATGCGGAAGCCAAGGCTTTGCGCGTGGCCGGCGCGCGCGCCAAGGGCGCGACGGCCTATCTCACGCTGGAGCCTTGCGTCTCCTTCACGGGTAAAAAAACGTCGTCGTGCGCCGCGGCGCTGATTGCGGCGGGAATCAAACGCGTGGTGTGCCTGGACCGAGATCCCAACCCGCGGGTTCGGGGGAAGGGCCTGTCCCAACTCAAAGGCGCCGGCATCGCGATCACGCGTCTGAACATCGACCGGGATCCGGAGGCTCTCAACCGGGGATTTTACTCGCGCATGCGCCGTTTTCGCCCATGGGTGATCCTGAAAAGCGCCCTATCGATCGATGGCAAGGCCGCCGCCGCGACGGGACAATCGCGCTGGATCACCGGCCCTTCGGCGCGCGCCGCCGTGCTCGCCCTGCGCGCCGAAGTCGACGCGATCCTGGTCGGCGCCGGAACGGTGCTGACCGATAATCCCGTTCTCAGCGCCCACGGCGCGGGAAAAAACCCTTTGCGCGTCGTGCTCGCCGGACGGCGCCGCCTGCCCGCGCGCGCGCGTGTGTTCGACTCCTCGGCTCAGACGATCGTCTACAAGGCGCGCACTCGGACCGCCCTGCTTGCCGCGATGAAGGATCTCTCCCGCCGCGGAGTCGGCACTTTGCTCGTCGAGGGAGGTCCCACCGTGCACGCCGCCTTCTTGCGCGCGGGCCTGGTCGACGAGGCGCGGGTCTTCATCGCTCCCAAGCTCCTTTCGGGCTGCGACGACCCCAATGCCGCGCCGACGTTGAAGACTCCAAAGCTGTCGCGTCTGGGCGCGGACTGGCTCATAGAAGGAGTGGTGTGATGTTTACGGGAATCATCGAGTTTCTGGGACGCGTGGAAGGGAAAACCCCCACCACCCTCACCGTGGCCGCAAAAGTCAAACCCACCCTCGGGGCCTCCATTGCGGTCAACGGCTGCTGTCTCACGGTCGTCGAAACGAAAAATGGGCGCCATCGTTTCGACGTCGGGCCGGAAACATGGAACCGAACCAGCCTAGGCCAGCTGCGCGTCGGCCAAAGCGTCAATATCGAACCGTCCTTGCGCATGGGCGGGGAGGTCGGCGGCCATTTCGTGACCGGTCACGTCGACGCGGCCGCTCGAATTCTTGGCCTCGTGCCCTGGGGCAAGGGATTTTGGCGCCTGCGCATGGAACTTCCACCGGCGCTGCGGGGCCTTGTCGCCGAAAAGGGCTCGATCGCCGTCGACGGCATCAGCCTCACCGTGACGGGCGTGACGGACAAGGACCTCGAAATCATGCTCGTGCCCCACACGCTGGAGAACACGAACCTCGGCCGGCGCAAAGCCGGAGACCGAGTCAATCTAGAGGCCGACCCTCTCGCCCGCTACGCGTTCGCCGCCGCCGCCGCGCTCAAGAATCACCGGCGGAAAAGAGAACCCCCTATGACCGTTCAGGAGCCAAAATCGTGACGACGAAGCCGGCGAAAGGATTCGACCGCATCGAGGACGCCATTGGCGACATCCGCAAGGGACGCATGGTCGTCGTTCTCGACGATCCCAATCGAGAAAACGAGGGAGACATCATCATCGCGGCCGAAAAATGCACGGTCAGCGCCGTCAATTTCATGACGGTGCACGCGCGCGGCCTCATCTGCGTGCCGCTGCCCGCCTCCCGCCTGAACATGCTCAAGTTGCAGCCGATGATCGATGCGACGGCGGCCGACGGACCGGTTCCCGGACGGGACACCGCGTTTACCGTCTCCGTCGACGCCAAGCGCGGCACCAGCACGGGCATCTCCGCCAAGGACCGCGCGGTCACGATTCAAGCTCTCATCGACCCGAAAACCCGCCCGGAAGACCTCGTTCGTCCCGGACACATCTTCCCTCTGCGGGCCCGGGAGGGCGGCGTGCTCATGCGCGCCGGCCACACCGAGGCCGCCGTCGATTTAGCCAGGCTCTCGGGGCTGATTCCCGCGGGCGTGATCTGCGAAATCCTCAACTCCGATGGAAGCATGTCTCGAACGCCGCAGCTCAAGCTCTTCGCGCGCCGCCATCGGCTTAAAATCATCACGATCGCCGACTTGATCGAGTATCGGCGCAGAAATGACCGTCTGATCGAACGAAAGGCCAGCGCCAAACTGCCTACGAAATACGGCGACTTCACGATCCGCGTCTATGAGGAAACGTTGACCGGCAAGGTTCACCTGGCCTTGGTCAAGGGCGAGGTGCGGGGCGCCCAGCGCGTGCTGGTGCGCGTGCACTCGTCCTGCGTGACCGGAGACGCCTTGTTCTCCGAAAAATGCGACTGCGGACTGCAGCTGGATGCCGCCCTCAAACAGATCGCCAAGACCGGCAAGGGCGTGCTGGTCTATCTCAACCAAGAAGGCCGCGGCATCGGCCTGATCAATAAAATCCGCGCGTATGCCCTGCAAGACAAGGGCCTTGACACCGTGCAAGCGAACCTCAAGCTCGGGTTCAAGCCCGACCTCAGGGAATACGGCATCGGCGCGCAAATCCTGGCCGATCAGGGCCTGACGACGATCCGCATCCTCACGAACAACCCCCGCAAGATCATCGGCATCGAGGGCTATGGGCTTCGGGTCGTGGAACGCGCCCCTCTGCAGGTGCCGCCGACCAAGCACACCGTCCGCTACCTGAAAACGAAGAAAGAGAAGCTCGGCCACCTGCTGGCCATTCCTGAGGAGGCTTCATGAAGCGCGTCGCCATCGTCAAATCTCGATTCAACGAGGAGGTGACCGCCCGCCTTCTGCAGAGCTGCCTCAAAACGTTCAAGTCCGAAGGGTGGAGCGACTCTCAGCTCAAGGTCGTCGAGGTGCCCGGAGGCTGGGAGATCCCCTGGGCTGTTCAAGAGTTGGCCAAGACCAATCTCTACCAAGCCGTGGTGACTCTGGGCTGCGTGCTCAAAGGGCAGACTCCGCAAAACGATCACATGGCCCGATCCTTGACCGCCAACCTGCATCGCATCACGCTAGACACTCGGGTGCCGGTGATCCTCGGCGTCATCACCCCCAACACGATGCGCCAGGCGATGGCCCGGACCAGAGGCGCTTTGGACCGAGGACGCGAGGCGGCTTTGGCCGCGCTGGAGATGATCGCCCTCAAGGAGGAGCTCCGTGGGTCGTAGGCGGCTGGCGCGCGAGATCGCCCTGCAGGCGCTCTACATTTCCGACGTGTCCCATACTCCCGTCTTGGAATCGTTCGCCATCGTCACCCGCCGCCGGGGAGACGACGCCGACGAACAGACCATCGACTTCGCGCGCGAGTTGGCCATGGGCGCCGTGGAGAAGATCGATGAACTCGACGTCCTCATCCAAGAACAAGCGGCGAACTGGTCCATGGCGCGCATGGCCGCCGTCGACCGCAACGTGCTGCGTCTGGCCGCTTATGAACTCACGACGCGCCCGGACACGCCTTTAGGGGTCGTCATCGACGAGGCCATCGAAATCGTGCGCAAGTATTCGACCGAGGAAGCCACACGCTTCGTCAACGGCATACTCGACTCGCTCAAGACTCTGCGCGAAGGGCCGGCGAACAAAAAGAATGCCCGCAAAAAAAACGCCTAAAGCCGAGATCGCCGAGTTAAGCGCCGCCATCGGCGAGCATGATCGCCGCTATTATCTCCTCGACGAGCCGATCATTTCCGACACGGAATACGACCGCCTCATGAAGCGCCTCAAAGACTTGGAAGCGGCCCATCCGGAGTTGATCAAGGCCGAGTCTCCCACCCGCCGCGTCGCCGGAGGCGTCGGGTCCGACTTCGCGCCGGTCAAGCACGGCGCGCCGATGTTGTCCTTGGAAAACGCCTACGAAGAAGACGACATCCGCGCCTGGGATGAACGCGTGCGCAAGAATCTGCCCCCCGGCCAATCGCCGTCCTATCTCGTCGAACCGAAAATCGACGGCCTCTCCTGCGCCCTGACGTACGTCGATGGCTCGTTGACGCGCGCCGCCACCCGGGGAGACGGGGACACCGGCGAAGACGTGAGCGCCAATGCCCGCGCCATTCGGGCCATCCCCCTGCGCCTCGGGGAGAACGCTCCGCAGCGGCTCGAGGTCCGGGGCGAGATTTACTTGACGTTCTCCGATTTCGAAGCCATCAACACCCAGGAGCGCCGAGCGGGACGGGAGCCCTTCGTCAATCCCCGCAATTGCGCGGCCGGCTCTCTGCGCCAGAAGAATCCCGCCGTCACCGCGCAGCGGCGCCTGCGATTTACCGCGCACTCCTACGGCGTGTGGGACGGCGCCGATGAACCACGGTCGCACGCCGAGTTTTTGGAGCGATGTCGCGCCCTGGGCCTGGCCTCGAGCCCCGCCAAGCGTTGCGTCGACGTCAACGCGGTCGTCTCCTGGTACGCAGACTTCAAGGAACGAGAAATGCCCCGCCTGCCCTACGCCGTCGACGGCTTGGTCGTCAAAGTCGACGACTTTTCCCAGCAAAAACGCCTGGGATTCACCGCTAAGAGCCCGCGTTGGGCCGTCGCCTTCAAATATCCCGCGCAGCAGGCCACAAGCACGGTGCTCAGCGTCGCATTCTCCGTCGGGCGCACCGGAACGATCACGCCCGTCGCCAAGGTCGAGCCGGTCTTCTGCGCGGGGGTGACGATTTCCTCCGTCACCCTGCACAATTTCGAGGAAATCGCGCGCTTGGGCCTGCGCGTGGGAGACCGGGTGCTCATCGAGCGCGCGGGAGAGGTCATACCCAAGGTGGTCAAAGTCGTCGAAAGGGGAAAGGCGGGCTCGGACATCGCCCCCCCAACGCGCTGTCCCGATTGCTCCGCGGCCGTGTCGAAAGACGAAGGCTTCGTGGCCTTTCGCTGCGACAATATCTCGTGTCCCGCCCAGCTGCGACGCACCGTCGAGCACTTCGCCTCGCGCCCGGCGATGGACATCTCCGGACTTGGAGAGGCCGCGGTCGACCAGCTCGTCGCCAAGAAGATCGTCGCCAATGTCGCGGATATCTACGCGATGACGAAACACCAGCTCTTGGACTTGGACCTCTTCGCGGACAAGAAAGCCGATAATCTTCTGGAACAAATCAACGAGAGCAAATCCAAGACGCTCGATCGAGTCCTCTTCGGTCTGGGAATCCGCCACGTGGGAGAGAAAACCGCCGAAGTCATTGCCGGGCTCTTTTCCATCGATGAAATGCTTCGCATGTCCGCCGAGGAATTCCAGGCCGCCCCCGATATCGGTCCCGTGGTCGCGAAATCGCTCCATGATTTCTTCTCGTCCCCATCGGGCCGAGACCTCATCGATCGGCTGCGCAAGTCGGGCCTGGCCATGGCCAAGCCCAAGCGTCTCGTCGCGGCGGGCGCGCCCCTGGCCGGACTGTCTTTCGTCTTCACCGGGGAGCTCAAAAGCTGCACCCGGCAGGAGGCCGAAGAGAAGGTCAAGGCGCTCGGCGGCAAGGCCTCCGGGACGGTCTCGTCAAAAACGTCCTATGTCGTGGCCGGCCACGCCGCCGGTTCCAAGCTCAAGAAAGCCTTGTCGCTGGGCGTCAAAGTCCTCAACGAAGATCAATTCCAGGAGCTTCTGCCATGAGCGCCCGAAAAGACCGAGATCGCACCCGCGTCGCGCTGCTCCACGTCGCCGACCGAACCGGGGTCGTGGAGTTCGCCCATTCCCTGGCGGGCCTTGGGTTCGACCTCGTGGCGACCGGTCCCACCGCCACGGCCCTGCGCCAAGCCGGCGTCGCTCACAAAACGATTTCGGAATTCGTCGGCGAGCGGCTGCCCGCCGACGCCCTGGGGCTGCTTCACCCGAAGCTCATCGCCGCTCTCACCGACGAGAAACCCAAGGTCGACCTCGCGGCCGTCAACCTCTATCCGCTCTCCTCGGCGACGGCGGACCCGACGCTCACCCAGGACGAAGTCCTCGCCTATGTCGATCCCGTCGGCCCGGCCTTGCTGCGCGCCGCCGCCCGAAACTTCAAGCGCGTCATCGCCCTCTGCGATCCCGACGACTACCAGCAGGCCGTCGAGACGTTCAAGGCTTACGACCGCATGCTGCCGGATCGCCGCCAAGCGCTGGCGGCCAAGGCTTTCCACTACGCCGCGTATTACGACTCCACGGTCGCCCAGTATCTGGGCGGACAATGGGAGGAGTTTCCCGATGAAGTCGTCATCGCCTTGAAAAAATCCGCCGATCTGCGCTACGGTGAAAATCCCCATCAAGCCGGAGCCTTCTACACCCTCTCCGGCGCCCGGCCCTGGGGCCTCAACGCCGCTCAACTCCATACCGGGCGTGCCTTGGCGTACGGTCATTATCTCGACCTTGAAACCGCCTGGGAGCTGGTCAGCGCTTTCCAAGAGCCCGCCTGCGCCATCGTCAAGCACGGAGTGCCGGCGGGGCTGGCGTGCGGCGAGGATTTAGCCAAAGCCGCCCGCCGAGCCTACGCGGGCGACCCCCGAGGCTGTTTTCGCGGAACGGCGGCCGTCAACGTGGAAGTCGGCTCGGCCGCCGCCGAGTTCTTCGCCGAAGAATTCGTCTCCTGCATCGCGGCGCCGGAGTTCTCAGCCAAGGCCCTGCAGCTGCTCAAGGCGAAAAAAGACATCCGTCTGGTGACTTTGCCCTCGAAGCTGGTCACCGCCCACGAGCTCGACGTGCGGGCCGTGGCCGGCGGCATGCTCGTGCAGGAGCGGGATCAAAGACCCTTCATCGCCGATCTCAAGACCGCGTCGCGCCGCCAGCCGAGTTCCCGCGAAACGGCCGGACTCGTGGTCGCCTGGCACACGGCGATGCACGCGCGCACCCACGCCGCGGTCATCGCGCGCGGCACGGCGGTCATCGGGCTCGGATCGGGCCAAACCTCTCGCATGGACTCCGTGCGCCTGGCCGTCGTCAAGTCCCAAGAACGCCATCCCATTCTCGCCGCCGGCGAGCCCATGGTGCTCGCCTCCGACGGCGCCCTGACCGCCGAGCATATCTTGGCCGCCGTCGAAGGCGGCGTGAGCGCCGTCATTCATCCCGGCGGCGCCGCCGAGGACAAAATGGCCTGCGAGGCGGCGGATGCCCACGCCATCGCCCTGGTCACGACGGGAGTTCGTCACTTTCGTCATTAATTCGCTACACTCATGCCATGCAAGAATCCATCGGCGTTCGCTTGAAGATCTCCAGCACCACCCTCACGGCGCAAGACATCGAGGCGCGCCTCAACATCAAGCCCGACGAATCGTGGAAAATCGGCGACTTGACCGGGGCTTTCGGAGCGGTGCTCAAGCAACACGGCTACGCCCTCGATTCGAAAGGCCCCCTCAGGGCGACGCCGGCCGAGCACTTGCACCTCTTGCTCAAGCGAGTGGCCTCCGTCGCTCAAATCATCGGAGAGCTCTCGACCCAGGCGACCGTCGAGGTCCTCTGCCATGCGCGCTGCAAGACGCTCCCCCCGTTTTCCTTTACCCGAGACGACGTGCGCTGGCTCGCGGCGCTGGGCGCCAAGCTCGAACTCGACGCGGTCCTCATCGCCGACCGACCGTCCGCGGATCAAAGCAAGAAGCCCGCGATAGACGGCGCTACCTAGGGATTTTCACTTCGTGAAATCCGGGCGTGACGGGATACGATAACGACATGCGCTCGAGGGTCTTGCGCAGCAGCCGCGTGAAGGCGTAGTCGCGGGCGGGCTTGCCGTCTGCGGCAATAACGTTCCACGGCGCCCAGTAAGTGCTGGTCCGGGCCAGGATGCGTCCATAAGCCCGCTGGAACTCGTCCCATTTCTTGCGCGTCTCGAGGTCGGACTCGGAAAACTTCCAATGCTTGTCCCTCCGATCGACGCGCCGCTGCAGGCGCTCGCGCTGCACGTCCTTGGACACGTGCAGGAACACCTTGATGATCCGGATCCCTTTTTCGGCGAGCTCTCGCTCGAAGGCGACAAGCCGGGCGTAGCGCGATTCAAGCTCGGAGGCGCTCTGCGTCCCGTAAACGGCCGGCACGGCGATGTCCTCGTATTGCGAGCGATTAAATACGGCGATCGTACCGGGAGCGGGCAGTTCCTTGCGAATGCGAACGAGGAAATCCTGCTTGGCCTCCTCGGCGCTGGGCTTCTTGAAAGCGGCCACCTTCACCCAGGCGGGGTTGAGGCCTCTGAGTCCGCGTTTGATGACGCCGTCCTTGCCGGCCGTGTCCATGCCCTGGACAACGATCAACACGGCCTGTGTTTTGGCGGCCGCAAGCATATCTTCGAGAGCGTCCGCCCGCTTGACCTCTTTTTTGAGCTTGCGCGCGGCCTTCTTGGCGGACGGACCCCCGAAGTATTCAGTGGGCAAAGCCGCCAGGTCGACGGCTTCTCCCGGAGCCGCAGTCGCGCCGTCAAAGCGCGCGTTGAGCGCGGCGGCGGCGGCGATCACCGGCTTGCCCTCGTCTTGGGCCGCGTCGAGCATACGGCCGAGCTCCCGCAGCCGGGAGGACGCCTTGGCGGCCTTCCTGCCTCCCGCCGCGTCAAGAGAGCGGACGATGTCCGGCAAGGCGGATTCGGGTGCGGCAAGGGCCTGCACGATCGCGGCGCGCGCGGCAAAGGCTTCGGGCGTGGCGGCGGCCGGCGCAGGCGCGACGACCGACTGAAAGGAACGCAGCAGTTGAGACGGCGGACCCTGGTCGAGCAGCGTTTTGAGCTGCGCGTTCATCTGCTCGATGACCGGACCGCGAAAGGCCGGAACCGTCTGCATGCGCAGGACCGGAACGCGCGCGACGCTCGCGCGGGACTCGAGCCCGCCCAGAACGACAATGGCGGCCAGCAAAGACGCGATGTTCCGTTTCACCCCCACCATTATGCCTGCGCGTCACGACAACCGCGAGGGCTGGAGGACCTGTGCCGGTCCAGACTAATGGCCTAGACCTTGCGGTCTCAAGCCCCGCGGCGCGGCAGGGGGGTTGTTATCCGCGGGGGTGGAGCCGCCGAAGCCGATGGCGGCGCAAGACACGGGCAAGCCGTTTCGCGCGTGCACGTTGTCTTCATAGCGGAAGGTCGTCTCCGTACTGGCGACATAGCCCATGCCCTGGTTCGTGTTCGCGTAGGCGTTCCACTTCATCCCATTGTAGCCCCCGGCGTTATCGAGCCCGGCCTTCGTGAAGCTGACGTCGATAATGAGGCGTTCGACCGTCATATAAGGTCCTTGGAACCAGACGCGCAAGCGCTCCGTCTCGGCCCCGATCGAGATGTGTCCCCGCACGCAGCCCCAGGCGCCGAAAGGCCAGTCCGTGGGTTGCGAGTAGTTGGACGGGGTATTCCAAAGGACCCCAATCCCAGAAATGGCTGACGCCGAGCCGGCCGTCTGGTCGATCACGGTCCCGCTGTAAGTTCCTCCGGTGCAACCTGATCCGAATGCTCCAACGAATCCGGCAAAGGGAATGCCGGTCCGTGGGCCCAGCTGATTGTAAAAAGCGAAGAGCCCGTCGAAGCCGCAATTGGGGGAATTTACGGTCGCCCATTCGTTATGTTTCCAGGCCGCTTCGGTGCCGGGTTGGCCCCAGATTCCAGAGGCAAGCGAATTGGACGGATAGGCCATGGCCATGGTGAGGCCGATTTCAGTCACCGTCCTAAAACTCGCCGCTCCGGCGATGCCGTGCGTGGCCCCTGCCGGAACGCGCCAAGAGAGACTCGCGTTGCCGTCGAAGACGCCGGCGCCCCCCCCGGCGGCGTTGCTGGGAATTGTCAGGGCTCCGTTTTCCTGGGT
>JBBTHA010000051.1:0-11421 GCA_038060535.1 Elusimicrobiota bacterium
AGTCGCTCCGCTGACTTTGGCTCCCGCCAATAGGACCGCCTCGTGGACCTTGCGGCCGTACATCCCTTGCCCCCCGAAGGCCGGAAGCAAGGAAGGGTGGACGTTGAGGATGCGCCCAGGGTAGGCCGAGATCAGGGGAGTTTTTATCTTGAGCATGAAGCCCGCCAGGCAAATCACGTCGATGCCGCGCTTTTTGCACTCCTGCGCCAGGAAGGCGTTGTATTCCTCGGCTCCCGCATGATCGGTCAGGGGACTGACCAGAGATTCGATGCCCGCGCGTTGGGCGCGGTGCACGGCGCCGGAGTCGCTTTTATTCGAAACCACAAGGGAGATCTCCGCCCGCACGCGGCCGTCGGCGCAGGCGTCCAGCAGGGCCTGCAGATTGGTCCCTTCTCCTGAGGCGAAAACCGCGATTTTCATGGCTTTAGACGATCTCCACGGTGTGCTTGCCCGCCGTGATCTCTCCGATGAGAAGCGCCTCGGGCAGGGCCTGCCGGGCCGCGTCCAGGCTGTCGGGTCGAATCACGATGACAAGGCCGATTCCCATGTTGAAGGTGCGCCACATCTCCCGGTCGGGCACGTTGCCGCGACGCTGCAATTCGCCGAAAATCGGATGCGGCTTCCAGGCGCTCTTGCGGAAAACGGCCTTGCGTCCGCGCGGCAGGATGCGGGGCACGTTTTCAATCAGGCCTCCGCCCGTGATGTGGGACACGCCGAGGATGATGCTGTTCTTTTCGCGCAGCGCCGCTTTCAGCCTGTTGACCTCATCGACGTAGATGCGCGTCGGGGTGAGCAGGGTCTTTCCGAATTTGGCCAGGTCGCGGCCCTGGAACACCCGCCGCGCCAGCGAGTAGCCGTTGGAATGCAGGCCCGAGGACGGAAGCCCCAGGATCAGGTCTCCGGGAAAAATCTTGGAGCCGTCGATGACCTCGGAGCGCTTGACGATGCCCACGGCAAACCCCGCCAGATCATATTCGTCCTTGGGATACATCCCCGGCATCTCCGCGGTCTCGCCCCCGAGCAGAACGCAGCGCCCCCGGCGGCAGCCCTCCATGATCCCCGAGATGATGCGCTTGGAGGTTTTTAAATCGAGCTTGCCCGTCGCGTAGTAGTCGAGGAAAATCAGGGGCTTGGCTCCGCAGCAGACCAGGTCGTTGACCGACATGGCGACCAGGTCGATGCCGATGGTGTCGTGTTTGCCCAGCGCGAAGGCCAGCTTGAGTTTGGTCCCCACGCCGTCGGTGCAGGCCACCAGCTCCCAGGGTCCATCGCCGTCGAGGTTGAGGGGGAAGAGTCCCGCGAAGCCGCCGATGGCCGGCGCTTTTTTCTGGATGTGATCGACGAGCTTGTCGGCAAGATCGATGTTGACGCCGGATTTGCGGTAGGTCAAGACTGCGTTAGACATGTTTTGTCTCCATGCGGCTGCCGGGCTTGACGACAGGGACGCCCGCTCGGCACGGCGGGCAGTCCTCGGGCTTCCAGGTGGGGATGGAAACGGTCCAGAGGCAGGAGTAGGGCGCTTGCAGATCGGATTTTCCCTCGGAGCGGTCCACCAGCGACAAGGCGCCCGCCACGCGGGCGCCGGCGGCACGGACGACGGCGAAGACTTCCTTCGTGGATTTTCCCGTGGTCACGACGTCTTCGACGACGAGAACGGAGTCGGAAGCGCGCAGCGAAAATCCCCGCCGCAGGACCATGGCGCCGTCGACGCGCTCGGTGAAGAAATGGCGCACGCCCAGGGCTCGGGCCACCTCCTGCCCGATGATGAGCCCGCCCATGGCCGGCGACAGAACGAGGTCGGGCTTGCGGGCGCACCGGGAGGCGAGTTCCTTTCCGAGGGTTTCGGCGAGGCTCGGCTGGGCCAGGACCAGGGCGCATTGCAGATAGCGATCGCTGTGAAGTCCGGAGGAGAGAAGAAAATGACCCTTGAGCAGGGCGCCGTGGTCGACAAACAGCGATTCGATGTTCATGCGGCGTCCAAGGACCTGGGAGCGGCGGCTTTCATCTCCGCCAGGATGTGGAGCGCCGCCGCGCGCGGGGAAGGCGCGTGGGTGATGGGGCGTCCGATGACGATGAAGTCTATGCCCAGCCGCGCGGCCTGTTGCGGCGTCATCACGCGCGCCTGGTCGTTGAGGGCCGAGCCTCGAGGGCGGATGCCGGGAGTGACGAACGTCATATCGAGGTGCGGATAGGCCTTGCGAAGGATGGGGACCTCGTGCGGCGAGCAGATCACGGCGTCGGCGCCCGCGACCCAGCCCAGCTTGGCGAGGGATTTGACCATGGCGGGGATGCGGGCCGAGGGGGAAAATATCTTAACGTCCTTGGGCGCTAGGCTGGTGAGCACGGTCACGCCCCAGAGCTTCGGGCGCGCGGACACTTCGGCTGCGGCGCGGACCATGTCGTGGCCTCCCATCAAGTGCAGCGACACGGCCTCGACGCCCAGGCGCCGGGACTCTACGACGGCGTTGGCGACGGTTTGCGGGATGTCGTGAAGCTTGAGGTCGAGAAAGACCTTGCCGCCGCTGTTGCGCACGAGGTCCACCGCGCGCTTTCCGTGCGCGGTGAACAGCTGGAGCCCGATCTTGTACCAGACGATGAGGCCGTGAAGTTCCCGGAGCAGCTCGTCTTGTCGCTTGAGGGAGTCGACGTCGAGGGCCGCGATGATCTGCGTCACGACAATCCTCTTGTGATGCGCTTGACGGCTCCCGGGCCCGCGAAAACGAATCCGGTGTAGAGCTGGACGAGATCGGCGCCGGCCTCAAGACGCTCGCGCGCGTCGTCGGCCGTGGCGATCCCTCCCGAGCCGATGATCGGCAATCGGCTCAGGGACCTGACCTTTTTGACGAGCTCCAAGGCGCGCCGCTTGAGCGGCGCGCCGGAGAGTCCTCCCGGCTGCGAGGACCAGGACTCGGGGACTCCCTCTCGCGAGAGCGTGGTGTTGCAAATCACCAGGCCTTGGGCGCGCGCCTGCGTCGATTCGACGCAGGCCGCGAGGTCCTGGTCGTCGAGATCGGGAGAGAGCTTCACGAGAACCGGCTTGCCTTTGTCATTGGCGTCCTGGACGGCGGAGAGAATGTCCGCGAGCCGCGACGCGCGCTGCAGATCGCGCAGTCCGGGAGTATTGGGAGATGACACATTGACGACGAAATAGTCGCCCCATTCGGACAAGATGCGAAAGGTGTCGGCGTAGGCGCGCGCGGCGTCTTCGTCCGGCGTGTCTTTATTCAAGCCCAAGTTGATGCCCAGGGGAATCGCGGGACGCGGCGAGCAGGCCAAACGTCGGGCGACGGCCCGCGCCCCCTCGGAGTTGAATCCCATGCGATTGATCAGCGCCTGCTGCTCCGGAAGGCGGAACAGGCGCGGCCTGGGATTTCCCGGCTGGGGATTGAGCGTGACCGAGCCGATTTCCAGAAAGCCGAAGCCGAAGGCCGGAAGCAGCGAGACCAGCTTGGCGTCCTTGTCGAAGCCCGCGGCCAACCCGACCGGGTTTTTAAAGCGCAGGCCGAAAACCGTTTTTTCAAGGCCGGGACGGCTCGGGCCCGTCAATGCCGACAGCAAGGCCCCGGCGCCGGGGATGGGGGCTGCCAGCGCCATCAGCCCCGAGACTTCCTCGTGCGCGCGCTCGGCGTCGAGCGCAAAGAGAAAAGGCTTGAGGACGTCATAGAGCATGGACGATGCGCCCGGCCCGCAATGTGGTGAGCACGCGTCCCTTGAGCCGCCGGCCGATGAACGGGGAGTTTCGGCTGTTCGATTGAAAGGGGGCCTGTGGAGTCCAGCTGGCCTCGGGATCGACGATGGCGATGTCGGCGTCGGCTCCCGGGGCGAGCGTGCCCTTGCCCTTGAGGCCGAGCAAGGAGGCGGGTGAGGTCGACAGCCTCTCGACGAGGCGGCGGCGGTTGAGCACTTTCTTATGCAAGAGATCGGTCATGGCCAAGGACAGCGAGGTTTCCAGGCCGATCACTCCGAAAGGGGCCAAGTCGATCCCCGCGGCCTTGGCCGCGCAGCCGTGCGGGGCGTGATCGGTCGCGATCGCGTCGATCGTTCCGTCGGCAAGGCCCTCCAAGATGGCCTGACGGTCGTCCGTCTCGCGCAAGGGAGGGTTCATCTTCCAATTCGCGTCATATCCCGGAATATTTTCGTCGATCAGCGTGAAGTGGTGAGGGGAGGTTTCGGCGCTGAGCGCAACGCCGCGCTTCTTGGCTTGCCTGACCGCGGCCACGGAGGCCGCGGCCGAGAGGTGGGCCAGGTGGATTCGAGCGCCGGTGAGCTCGGCCAGCGCGATGTCGCGCAGCACCTGCACCGTTTCCGCGGCCCAGGGGGATCCCCTCAGGCCCTTGCGCAGGGCCTGGGCGCCTTCGTGCATGCAGGCTCCCGCCGACAACGTCGAGTCCTCGCAATGGTCGATGAGCAGGAGTCCCAGGTCCTTGGCGTACTCCAACGCTCGGCGCAGGAGCCCCGCGTTCATCACGGGACGGCCGTCGTCGGAGAGGGCTGCGGCGCCCGCGGCCTTGAGCTTGGCGAATTCGCTGAGCATCTCTCCCTTTTGGCCCAAAGTGACGGCGCCCGCGAAAAGAACATTGACGACCGCGTCGGATTTGGCTTTGGCCCTCAGAAACGACAGCTGCGCCGGGCTGTCGCAGACGGGCACGGTGTTGGCCATCGCCAAAACGGTGGTCACGCCCCCGCGCGCGGCCGCCTTCGTGCCGCTGAGGATCGTCTCATCGGCCTCGCCTCCGGGCTCGCGCAGATGCACGTGCATGTCGACGAGCCCGGGAATCACCCACTTTCCCTTGGCCTCGATGACCGGCACGTCCTTGAAGGCGGATTTGCGCGCCAGCGAGGGGGCCACATCGCCGATCCTGCCGTCGGTCACCAGGACGTCGCGCACGGCCTCGAGCTTGCGCGCGGGGTCGATGACGAGGCCTGCGCGGATGATCAATCGCTCAGGCAAGAGACCTCCCCTGCTCGCACAGCGACAGCACCGCCATGCGCGCGATCACCCCGTTGGAGACCTGCTCCAAAATCAAGGATCTCGGTCCATCGGCGACCTCGCTGGCGATTTCAACCCCCCGATTCAGGGGACCCGGATGCAAGACGAAGGCTTCGGGCTTCATCATGTCCGCCCGCGCGGCGGTGAGCTGGTAGGAGAAGGCGTAGTCGGCCATCGAGGGCACGAAGCCCTGCTCCATGCGTTCGAGCTGAAGGCGCAGGACGTTGACCGCGTCGGCGCCCTTAAGCGCCTTTTCAACGTCGTGCTCGATGGTCGCGCCGAGCTCGCTAAACGCATCGGGACACAGCGGCGTCGGTCCGCAGAAAACAACGCGGGCGCCGAGTTTTTTGAGGGCGAACAAGTTGGAGCGCGCCACGCGGCTGTGGCGGATGTCGCCGAGCACGACGATTTTCTTTCCTTTGAAGCCTCCCCAGCGCTCGCGCAGGGTCATGAGGTCCAAAAGCGCTTGGGTCGGATGCTCATGGGCGCCGTCGCCGGCGTTGATCACCGAGGCCGAGAGCAGGGGGGCGAGGTCCTCGAGCACCCCCGAGCGTTCGTGGCGCACGATGAAATGGGTGACTCCGACGGCTTGAAGATTGAGGAACGTGTCGAGCAGCGTCTCTCCCTTGGAAAGCGACGAGCTGATGGGAGAAAAGCTCAGCACCTCGCAGCCCAGGCGCTTGGCGGCGATTTCAAAAGACGAGCGCGTGCGCGTCGACGCTTCGGTGAAAAGAAAGGCGGCGGTCCTGTTTTTGAGGAGGTTGGCCGGGGGGGAGGTTTTGAAAGACGCGGCTAGGTCGAGAATCGTCTCGATCTCGGAGGCGCTCAGCCCTTCCAAGCCGAGCAGATCTTTTCTTTCCCAGTCTCTCGGCGCCACGCGGTTTTGCGGCGGTCGTCCCGCCTGAGCGATTAGACTATTTTACGCAACGCGCGGCAAGGCGACGTTGGCTTGAAAGATCAGCTGGCCGGCTTGGACTGAGATTTCATCCTCAGCGACCCTTTGGTCAACTCTTCGGCCAAACCGCCCATGCCGTAGACGTTCTTGAGCGCCTCGATGATCGCGTCGGCGTGGACGGCGACGGACCTGTTTTTCTCCTCTCGATACAGGAAGTCGCCTTCGAGGCTTTCGATGTTCCCGTCGAAGATCAACCCGACGAGCTCGCCGTCCTTATTGACCACGGGGCTTCCGGAATTGCCGCCGATGATGTCGTTGGTCGTTACGAAATTCATCGGGGTGGACAGAGCGACCTTGCTGCGGGCCTCGGCGATCTTGGGAGGCAGGTCGTAAGGGGCGCGGCCGTTGAAATCCTCGGCGCGTCCATAAAGGCCGTAGAACGACGTCTTGTAGGGAACTTGAGTCGTTCCCGACTCGTAGCCGGCGGCCTTTCCGTAGCTCAAGCGCAGGGTGAAGTTGGCGTCGGGAGACTGATCATTGCCATGCACCGCGAAGCGGGCCTTGGAGATCTTGGTCGCGGCGGCGGTGACGGCGGCTTCGATGGTCCTTTCCTTCCACGTGCGCATCTCCCATAGGATGGGAGCGGCTTGCGCCGCCATGCGCACCAAGGGATCATCCGAGGCTTCGATGGCTTTCTTCCCGCCGGCGACCAGGGCCTTGCGATAATCGACATCGAATAGCTTCGTCTTGGAGACGGTCTCTTCCACGGCCTGGGCGATAGTCCTTCCCTGGAGAATCGTCTTGACGAAAACATCGTCGGGTCCCAGCTTCTCAAGAGCCAACTCCAGCTTAACCGCTAACATCGCCTTCTCCATGCCGGGATAGAGCGTGGCCGGAGAGTACAGCCTCTGTTCCAGGGAAGGCAGGGCGGAATCCCGGAACTCGGGCCAGCGCGTTTCATTGGGCTTGGCGACTTGATCGACGTAGGTGACCAGAGTCTGCGCCAATCTCCCCAGGTCTCCGCCGAGACCGCGGTACATCATTTGGGAGAACCGGGAGGCGTACGCCTTCTGGGCCTGGGCGATTTGGCTCCAGGCTCCCGCGTACTACTCACGCAGGATCGGGTCGGCTTCGACGGCGGCGCGCAAAGCCTTCTCCTGACGGGCTTTCGTCTCCATGACGGCGGGATTATTGAGGGCCTCCATGCGGCCCTGGAAGGCTTTGAGGGAATTTTCAATCCGCTGCACGTTCCCCGTGGCCTGGCGTCTCTGCTCCGGTCCTTGGTCCCCGTAGCTCAGCAAGGCCTTGCGGGTTCGCGCGAGTCCGTCGAAAATGGCGGGAGTCTCAAGGTCCTTGATCGTTTCCAGCTGCTCCAGCGTCACGGAGCGTTGCGTCCTTCCAGGATGCCCGCTGACGTAGGTGAGCTCGTTTTCCCGGATTCCCGTCGCGCTCCAGGGAAGGCAGTGCTTTGTCTCATAGGGCACGCCGTTTTCGTACACCCGAAAGAAGGCGAAATCAAGCGCGTAGCGGGGGTAGGTGAAATTATCCGGGTCTCCTCCGAAATGGGCCGCCTGCGCCTCGGGAGCCATGACCAGGCGCACGTCGGTGAATTTCTTATAGCGGTAAATCCAGTATTCGCCGCCTCCATACAAGGGAACGACGTCGGAGCGAAGGCCGGTCGCGCTCAAGGATTCCTTTTCGATGCGGGATATTTCAATTTTGCGCTGTTCATCGGCTTGGGCATCGGTCGTGCCCGGACGCACCGCCGCATTCACTCGGCCGGTGACGTCCTCCACGGATTGGAGGACGTTGACTTCCAGGTCGTCGCAGCGAAATTCATCGGCAAGAGAGCGCGTGAAGAAGCCCTCCTTCACGTAGTTCTTTCCGCTCCGGTCCGAGGCCTTTTGAATCTGTCCCATGGCCACATGATGATTGGTGAGCAGCAATCCCTTGCTGGCGGAGCAAACAAACGATCCGGAGCCGCCGTCGTTGAGGCGCACCGAAGACAGGCGCAGATTGTTCAGAAACTGTTGGCTCGGCGCGGAGCCGTGGGCTTCCTGAATTTTTCCCGAGGGAACGCGCTGAAACGGCCACATTCCCTCGTCGGCCGAGGCGTTAAGAGACAAAAGGAGGGTGGCTGCAACGAAAAGCGGCGCGCCGCGCTGAGATTTCCGTGTCGTCATCGGGGATCTTCCTCCTAAACTCTAGAACACCATTGTATCCGGACGTCTTGGAGGGCGCCTGGGTCCGGGGGGCTGGAATAATCGGAAAAAGGGCCCAGCGATATCTAGGCCTTTGGTCTTGAGCGCAGGGCCGCGTCGGCGCAGTACAGGGCGACGGCTCCCCAAATCAGGGCGAAGCTCAGGAAGCGCTCTTTGGGCAGGGGTTCGCCGAAGACGAGGAAGGCGATGAGAAATTGAAAAGTGGGCGAGCTGAATTGAAGAAACCCCAGGGTTTTAAGGTCGAGGCGGCGCGCGGCCTCGACAAACCACAGCAGCGGCAGGGCCGTCACCCCGGCGCCGCCAGCCAGCAACAGCCACGTGCGCGCGTCGGGTACGGCGCGGCCGCGCCCGGCCAGCCAGCACACAATCAGGGCCGCGGGAATGGCGAGAATGAGCGTCTCGAAGGAGAGGCCGATGAGCGCGTCGACGCTTGCGGCTTTGCGCAACAGCGAGTACAGGGCAAACGTTCCGGCCAAGGACAAAGCCAGCCACGGAAGATGGCCGTGGAGCTTGACCAGCCACAGGACTCCGCCCAAGGCCAGGGCGGCGGCGACCCCTTGGAGGGGGCGCAGGCGCTCTCCCAAAACCGCGACTCCGAGCAAGACGTTAAGCAGCGGAGTGATGTAGTAGCCAAGGCTGGCGTCGAGCAGGCGGTGGTCTTCGATCGCGCGGATGTAGAGGAACCAATTGACGCCGACCAGCGCGGTCGTGCTCAGTAAAACGAGCACCGTGGGCCGGTGCTTGAACGCGCGGCGCAGCTCGCCTGAGCGGCGGCGCACGACGAGGGCCATCAACAGGGCCGACCAGATCGCCCGGTGGAGCAGAATCTCGAAGGCCGGCACGTGGGCGAGTTGACGCCAGTACAAAGGGCTTAGGCCCCACAACCCGAAAGCGCCCAGGGCGTAGGCCAATCCCAAAGCCGCTTGGCTCATCGACTAAGGGCTTGAAGACGCTCGTCCGCCCGGTCGAACTCTTCGTCCGCGTTGGCCCCGACGACGGTGTAATGGCCCATTTTCCGCCCCCGGCGCGCCTCGGTTTTCCCGTAAAGGTGGACGACCAGGTTGGGAACGGCGTCCAGGCTGGACCAATTCGGTTCGCCCTTTTCCCAAAGATCGCCGAGGAGGTTGACCATCGTCGCCGGTCCCGACAACGTCGTTTCTCCCAGAGGAAGGCCGCACACGGCGCGCACATGCTGCTCGAACTGAGAGACGGCGCAGCCGCCGAGGGTGTAGTGGCCGCTGTTGTGCACGCGCGGGGCGATCTCGTTGATGAGAAGGGTGCCGTCCTTGAGCAGAAACATTTCCACGGCCATCACGCCGACATGGCCCAGCTTTTCGGCGATTTGACGCGCCAGAACGACGGCTTTTTCCGCCGTGGCCTCGTCGATGCGGGCGGGAGCGCGGGTCGCGTGCAGAATGCCGCCGCGGTGGAGGTTCTCGGCGACGGGATAGACGGCGACGCCTCCCTCGCGGTCTCGGGCGAGGATCACGGAGATCTCGCGCTCAAAAGGAACCTTGCTTTCCCAGATGCACTCTTCCTTGAGGACCTCGCCGGCTTTGGGCGTGTCCTCGGGCAATTCGGCGCTGAATTGACCCTTGCCGTCGTAGCCGTGCACGCGTTTCTTGATCACGCAGGGAAACGTCCAGCGCGTGGCGATCGTCACTTCGCCGTAGGGGGTTTGGGGAAATCCATGCCGCGCCAGAAAATTTTTTTGGACCAGGCGATCCTGGATGACTTCCAGCACCGACGGGGCGGGATAGAGAGGGCGGGTTTTGGCGACTTCTTCGAGGACGGGCGTGGCGATGAGCTCCCATTCCAAGGTGACGACGTCGCTGGCCACCGCCAAGGTCAGGGCGGCGACGTCGTCATTGACGGAGGCGACGACGGGAACGTCGACGATTTGCATGGCGGGAGACGTCGCGCTGGGGTCGAGGGCGGCTGTTCTATAGCCCAGTCGTTTGGCGGCTTGAGCGATCATGCGGCCCAACTGGCCCCCGCCGAGGATGCCCAGGGTTTTTCCCTGGGCCAAGGGCTCGATGGTCACGGCCGGCTCCGAAGCACCTCGCGGGTCTGCGCGGCGCGAAAGGCGTGCACACGGCGCGACAGCGCGGCGTTGTCGAGAGCCAGGATTTGAGCGGCGAGATGGCCGGCGTTGGCCGCTCCGGATTTTCCGATGGCCAGCGTCGCGACGGCGACTCCGCGCGGCATCTGCGCGATGGACAGCAAGGAATCCAATCCTTTGAGCGCGCGCGATTCCACGGGGACGCCGAGCACGGGAAGGGTCGTCATCGCGGCGGTCATGCCCGGAAGATGCGCCGCGCCGCCGGCGCCGGCGATGATCACGCGAATGCCGCGGGTGTGGGCCGAGCGAGCGTAGCTGAAAAGCTTCTGAGGGGTGCGATGAGCCGAGACGATTTCGACTTCGAAGGCGACGCCGTACTTTTTGAGCACCGAAGCCGCCTCCTTCATCGTGTCCCAGTCGGACCGGCTTCCCATGATGAGAGCCACTTGCGGCGAAGATTTCCTTTTCGAGGATTTCATGCGGTCAAAGACCTCCCCAGCACCTTGGCGCCGATGTCGCGCCGCCAAAGCAGTCCCGGACCGGCGACGCGCGGCACGGCCGCGTAGGCGCGCTCTCGGGCGGCCGCGAGGTCGGCGCCCAGGCCGACGACTCCCAGCACTCGGCCTCCCGTCGCGCTCCAACGCGTTCCATCGAACGCGGTCCCGGCATGGAAAAGCAGCACGTTGTCCATGTTTTCGACGGCGCCGGGAGTGATCAAGGCCCCGCGCTGGGGGGCTTCGGGGTAGCCCTCGGCGGCGACGACGATCGAGACGCACGCGCCGGGACGGGCGTTGAGGCGCCCTCGATTCAGACGGCCTTGCGCGCATTCCAGGCACAGCTCCAAAAAATCGTCTTCAAGCAAAGGCAGCACGGCCTGAGTTTCCGGGTCGCCCAAGCGCGCGTTGAACTCAAGCACCTTCGGTCCCTCGCGAGTCAGCATGAGTCCGGCGTAGAGAACCCCGCGATAGTCCAGGCCGTCGCGGCTGAGGCCGGCGAGCGCGGGGTCGAACACCTCGGTGCGCACGCGCGAGAGCGTCGCCTCATCGAGAGGGATCGGACACGCCGCCCCCATGCCCCCCGTGTTGGGGCCCTGATCGCCGTCGAGAAGGCGCTTATGGTCCTGGCTGGCGGGCAGCAGAGCGTAGTTGCGGCCGTCGAGCAGCGCCATCATGGAGATTTCCGGTCCGATGAGCAGCTCTTCGACGAGAAGCGTGCGTCCGGCCGCCGTCGCGCCCAGCGTCTCGACCGCGGC